>CAXUHF010000075.1:0-9013 GCA_964250765.1 uncultured Ktedonobacteraceae bacterium
ACAACTTCTTTGATATGACCGGATGAGATACCGTACAGCTCTTTTAGCAGAGTTGCGGCACCATGCTCAACAAATTTGTCGGGCAGGCCAATCACTCTTACGTTAATATTGCGTAGTTCATGACGCTCCAGGAGTTCCAGTACGGCACTACCGAAACCACCTGCGGCAAGATGATCTTCAATAGTGATAATATGCCTTGTACTCTTTGCCAGACGGAGAATCATGTCTTCATCGAGCGGCTTTGCCCATCGTGCATTGACAACGGCAACACGAACACCTTCTTGTGCCAGTTCTTGTGCGGCAAGTTCAGCTTGAGCAACGGTTGTGCCATACGCGAGAATAGCACAGTCGGTTCGCTCGGCCTCCTCAAGTGTCGCCGGACTAAGCAGTTCTGCCTTGCCAACCTCTAGCTTGTGCAGATCGTTCGTGAGCGGTGTACCAACACCTTTTCCACGTGGATAGCGCAAGCTCACTGGACCATCCATATATATGGCAGTGTAGAGCATGTGGCGCAGTTCTTCCTCGTCTTTAGGTGCCATGACCTTCATGTTTGGAATAGCGCGCATAAACCCGATATCAAAGACACCATGTTGTGTCGGACCATCTTCACCTACAATACCAGCGCGATCCATCGCAAACACAACATGCAGGTTTTGTACGCAGATGTCGTGAATGATCTGGTCATATGCACGCTGCATGAACGTTGAGTAAATGGCAACGACAGGACAGATGCCCTCTACCGCCATACCACCCGCAAAGGTGACGGCGTGTTGCTCCGCGATCCCAACATCGAAGTAGCGTTCGGGAAAGCGTTGACGAAGTTTCTTAAGGCTCGTTCCCTCTGCCATCGCTGCGGTGATGCCCACAATATTTTTATCGTTTTCAGCGAGCGTGACAAGCGTATTTCCGAACACATCTTGATAGGATGGAGGATCATTTGGATTCTTTTTGATTTCGCCCGTTTCATAATCGTATGCCCCAGGTCCATGCCACTTCGTCGAGTCACCTTCGGCAACTTCCCAACCTTTGCCTTTTTTGGTGATAACCTGCACCATGACAGGGCCTTCTATCTTCTTCACGTTCTCGAAGACATCCAGCATCTGTTCCATATTGTGACCATCAAAAGGTCCGAAGAATTTGAAGCCAAGTTCCTCAAAAACGGCACCTGTCTTGCTATGTAAGACGACGTTTTTCATGCTGGTCTCGACACGTCCTGCCGTCTCACGTGCTATATCACCAACAACAGGGAGTTTCTCTATCGATCCCTTTGCCATGTCACGTAGGCGACGATAGCTAGGCGAGGTCTGCATCTGACGAGCCTTCAAAAGGTAAGAATGGAGCGCGCCTACATTGTCAGAGATAGATTTATCGTTATCATTGATAACGATAATAAGATTTTTCTTTAAACTACCAGCATTGTTGATGGCTTCGAGTGCCATACCACCTGTTAATGCACCATCACCAATAATGGCGACGACCTTAAAGTCTTTCCCTTGCAGGTCACGAGCGGCTGCGATACCAAGCGCGGCCGAGATAGATGTACTTGCATGACTCGCACCAAACACATCGTATTCGCTCTCCTCACGGCGCAGATAACCAGAAAGACCACCAAATTGACGAATAGTTTTGAACCGTTCGCGCCTTCCCGTTAACAATTTATGTACATACGCCTGATGACCAATATCCCAGACAAGCTGGTCTTCAGGAGTGTTAAACGCATAGTGCAAAGCCATTGTTAGCTCGACCACACCAAGATTGGGGGCCAGGTGTCCACCCTTCACCGACACTTTTTCGATGATCTCGCGTCGAATCTCTGCGGCTAACTGTTCCATCTGCGGAATCGTCAGGCTCCGTAACTGCTCTGGACCATCAATGCTATCGAGAATCCTCGTCAAAGGTTTCCTCCCATACTAATTCTGGTGTCCCCCTGGCACCTCTTGCCTGTTAGCAATACGAGATACGGTAGACGCCAATCAACATTGCTTTCTCTTATGAAGATGCACGAATATCAGAGAAAGGGTGTATTGTATCGTGCTTTCCTAGTATTATAGAGGTGTTCACGCAACCTCGCAAACACTCTGCCCCAGAAAATTCATGCACATGGGGGCTTGACACACTTTCGCGCCGCATGTAGAGCCAATCGAGTAGAAAAAATAGTCCCTTGACAGGAATATAGTTTCTTTCTATCATAACGAGTAGGATAAAACGGTTCTGCATATATCGCGAACGACAAACTTCTGTCGTGTCGTAAAAGGCAGACGTACATTGTGTATAGTGTGTTAAGGAAGGTAGGATGGCATCCCTTATAGGGGAGAGATGATAGAAGCTAAGCATAGAATGCTCTCATCTGCCAAACAACATATGACAAGAAAAGATAGTGAAAAAGACTCAGATCGTCCTCATTATTACTCACAGTTCTGGCTTGACATTGCCGCTGGACGCCGAACTATAGGCGGGCCAAAGCCAGAAGAAGAGGGCGAGCTTCTCGAAGACTCTCAAGAGCCTATCGCGTTACGCCGACCTTTTAGAAGTGAGCCAGAAGAAGACTTGGATGATGAGGTCGATGAGCCTATCGGACGTGGAGAGCGCCCTGCTGCTCTTGCCTATCCCGTCGCCGATACTGTTAGCCCAGCGTTTGATGATGTCGAGGCACCTGAACCCGATGAAGTGCCTCTAGCAGTCGATGATATGGACAGCCTCGCGGTAAATGATCCTGTCGAAGACGCTGATATTCCAGATGTGGACTTTGCGGCTGACGAGGAAGAGGAGAACGATGAGGAAGAGAGCGAAGACGAGGAACCCTTCGAGGAGGATGAGGAGGATGAAGAGGACGAAGGCTGGGTTGCTGGTCGTGGGCGTAAGAAAGTCACGCCTAAACGTGCGGTAAAACAGCCACCTCCAAAGCGCGCAAAACGTGAGCCACGCCGAGGCTTCTAGGAAAAGATACAAGCAAAACGCTGGTCTATGGTATGCCATAGACCAGCGTTTTGCTTGTATCTTAAGAATAGTTTACGGATAGATGCCGCGAATTTGCGTGGCTTCCGCAACACGCGAGATCGCCAACATGTTAGCAGCCAAGCGCATATCACAATGCTGCTGGTCAGCCTTTTCTGCAACGGAGGTAAAGGCACGGTTCATGATAATTTCTAGCTTTTGTTGAATCTCTTCTATGCCCCAGAAGAAGCTTTGCAAGTCTTGTACCCATTCAAAGTAGCTCACGGTAACACCGCCAGCATTCGCTAAGATGTCAGGGATGATGAGGCATTCGCGTTCAAAGAGCATACGGTCCGCCTCTGGCGTCGTTGGTCCATTGGCGGCCTCGGCAATAATACGAGCCTGGATACGCTCAGCATTCTCGACAGTAATCACCCCTTCCGTTGCTGCTGGAATGAGGATATCACAAGGCACCTCTAGCACATCTTGTACCCGTAGACGTTGCGATTGTGGAAAATCTACAACAGTGCCACGCTCTTGCTTGTGACGCAACACGGCGGCAGGATCAAGACCAGACTCATTATAGATACCACCTTGCGTATCGCTTACCGCAACAATTTTACAGCCTTCATTGTGGAAGAGGCGTGCAGCGATAGACCCAGCATTGCCATAGCCCTGAATACTAACTCGTGCACCCTTCAGAGGCATCCCTAGCCGCTTAGCCGCTTGTCGCGTTACGAAGAGTACACCTGTTGCGGTTGCGTCGTTGCGACCCTCACTTCCACCAATCGAGAGTGGTTTGCCTGTGACAACGGCGGGAACAGAGAAACCAGCGTGCATCGAGTAGGTATCCATCATCCAAGCCATGACTTGTGAGTTGGTGTTGACATCGGGGGCGGGGATATCGCTATGAGGTCCAATGATACCAGAGATTTCAGTCGTATAACGGCGGGTCATGCGCTCAAGTTCGGCGGGAGTCATACTTTTAGGATCACAAATGACGCCACCTTTCGCGCCTCCGTAGGGGATACCTACAACGGCACACTTCCACGTCATCCACATTGCAAGAGCCTTGACTTCATCAAGCGTTACGTCGGGACTATAGCGAATACCACCTTTGGCAGGACCTCGATTTAGATTGTGTTGAACACGGTAGCCTGTGAATGTTTTGATACGTCCACTATCAAGTCGCACCGGAAAATTGACCACGAGTTCACGTTTTGGCTGACGAAGAATCTCCCGCATATCTTCGGAGAGTTTCAGTTTCTCAGCCGCGAGTTCAAACTGCTGAACCGCCATAGTGTAGGGGTTCAAAGCAGCAGACGACACGTCATTGTGCATAGCCTGCAACTGCCTTTCATATTCTATTTTTGCATTGACAAGACGAAAGAGGAACACAGGTAGTGTGTTCCTCTTCGCATTATACCACGATCCCTTTTACGATGGCTGCGTCTCATCAAGTTTCTTACGCAACAAGGTTTGCACCATGTCGGCTTTCGCTTGACCGCGCGTTTGCTTCATCACTTGACCAACCAATGATTGTAGCGCATTCGTTTTACCACTGCGATAATCAGCTGCTGCCTTTGCGTTGTTCGCAATCACTTCACTCACAATGCGTTCAAGCGTCTCAGTATCATTGATTGGAGGCTTAATCCCTTTACGAGTCACGATAGCTTCCGGCGTTTCACCGGAAATAAAGGCTTCATCCAGCACGTCTTTCGCTTGCTTGCCAGTAATGCGCTCTTTATCCAGGAGGTCTAGCAGATTCGCAAACGATGCTGGCGTCACACGGCAGTCTTGTATAGAGACCACGTTGACCTTGAGTAGACGTACCAAATCGCTGAGCAGCCAATTACTCGCAGCTTTAGCACGTGCCTTAATATCCTTCACCTTTGAGACAGCTAGCACCTGCTCAAGATAATCGCCGAGGGCTTTATCTTCGGTCAAGACATTCGCGTCTTGCTCAGAAAGCCCGAAGCTTGTCATATAGCGAGTGCGTCGAGCGTCTGGTAACTCTGGTAGATGAGCACGTATCTCTTCTACTTGTGCACTACTAATGAGTAATGGCGGAAGGTCTGGTTCTGGGAAGTAGCGATAATCGTGTGCCTGCTCTTTGCTACGTTGCGAAACGGTGACGCCTCTATTTTCGACCCACCCACGTGTCTCTTGCACAATCGTGCCACCAGAGCGTAGGAGTTCGACCTGTCGCTGCGCCTCGTACTCTATGGCGCGTTCGACGGCACGAAAACTATTCATGTTTTTGATTTCCGTCTTGACGCCAAGCTCTTGTTGTCCACGTGGACGAATTGAGACGTTTGCATCACAGCGCAAACTTCCCTCTTCCAAGCGCCCAGACGAAACACCGAGATAGACGAGAATTTCGCGCAACTTTTGCATGTAGAGGCGCGCCTCTTCCGCACTACGCATATCTGGCTCGCTGACAATCTCCATCAATGGTGTACCTGCGCGATTTACGTCAATCAGACTATAGCCATTGTGATGATTCAGACGTGCCGTATCTTCTTCAAGGTGAACACGCGTAATGCCGATCCGTCGCGTCTGCCCATGAAGCTCAACGTTGAGATAGCCATTCTGACTCAGTGGAACATCGTATTGCGAGATTTGGTAGCCCTTCATCAGGTCAGGATAGGGATAATTTTTACGGTCAAACTTAGAATACTCTGGAATGGTGCAGTTGAGAGCAAGTGCTGTCATGATGGTGTAGTGTACAGCTTCCTCATTAATGACAGGCATTACTCCTGGCATTCCCATACACACGGGACATACATGCGTATTGGGTGCCTCGTTCGCATAGCCGGTACTGCATGTGCAGAACATCTTGCTCTTCGTCAAAAGTTGAGAGTGAACCTCAAGACCAATTACCAGTTCAAAGTCAGTATCCACAGGTGTGTGTGTTGTCGTCGTCATACCTACCTCACCTCTCGCAAATTAGGGTTTTTGTGTATGTTTGTTCGTCACTAGTCTAGCCTTTTTCGGCCTATTCGTCAATGGGAAGAAAAACTCATTCATGCCCGAAATTCGCTAACTCTGCGGTTCTTTTACAGTGACGATGTGGAAAGTATTGGTGATTGTGTCTGAATGTCTTATGGAATTGGCAATTTTGACAAAATAGGTTATACTGTGCCAAACGAAGGAACAATCAGTCACCTCGCTACCGGACAACCACCAGGCAGGCAGGAAGTGGCGCTCGTGCGTGTTGTACCCCCGTATACGCGTACATAAGCGGGCAGGAGAGAAACAAGATATGTCCCTAATCAACATGGCGAAACGCGAAATTAATTGTAAAATTGTCTATTACGGCATCGGCTTGTGTGGCAAGACCACCAACCTGCACTATATACATCAGGCAGTGAACCCACAAGATGTTGGCGATATGGTCTCTATCGACACAGAAACCGAGCGAACGCTTTACTTTGACCTGCTTCCTCTCGAACTCGGCAAAGTTCACGGCTTCCAAATTCGCTTCCAACTGTACACCGTCCCCGGTCAGATTCTATACCAACAAACCCGTATTTCGGTCCTCAAGGGGGCCGACTGCGTTATCTTTGTAGCGGATTCGCAGGCTAGTAAGTTACAAGAGAACATCGAGTGCTGGAACGAACTGCAAGAACAACTACGCCGTATGAATAAAGACATCGCCGATTTCCCACTCGTGATGCAGTGGAACAAGCGCGACTTACCCGATGTCTTACCAACTTCTGTACTAGAAAAATATCTCAATCCAAATCGCGTACCCAGTTTTGACAGCATTGCGGTAAGTGGTCAAGGTGTGATCGAATCGTTGCGCGTTGGCATCAACTCAACCCTACAACGGCTAGAGCGTATCTAACATCCAAAGAAGGGCACGTAAATGTGGTTAGTGGAGCAACATTGTATTAGTAAAAACGATCCACGTTATGAGGTTATAGACCTTGTAGCGTTTGCATCTAAGAACCTGTACAATGCTGCCCTTTACGAAATACGACAAGCATTCATTCATCACAGGGTCTACCTTACCTACGAACAGATTTATCATCTTATGAAATCTCATGAAGCTTACAAGGCATTACCTGCGAAAGTTGCCCAACAGGTACTGAGGCTGCTTGACAAGAATTGGAAAAGTTATCGTGAAGCGTGTGAAGCTTGGGATGAGAACCCAAGTAAGTTTGTAGGACATCCCAAAATTCCGAAGTACAAAGACAAACAGAAAGGACGCAATATCCTTGTCTTTACCTCACAAGCCGTGAGCAAGAAAGGACTTAAAAAAGGTATTGTACAACCGTCAGGAGTTCCTGTTGAAATACAGATACAACACACAAATGTAGATTGCGTTCGTATTGTACCACGCGGCGAGTACTACGTGGTTGAGGTGGTGTATGAACAAAAAGTCAAACAAGCAGAGGTTGATACATCGCTCGTTGCGTCAATCGATCTAGGCATCAATAACCTTGTGGCTCTAACAGCAAACAAACTCGGTTTCGTGCCGAGACTTGTTAACGGGAGACCTATCAAGAGCGTCAACCAGTTCTACAATAAGCGCAAAGCAGAACTCCAAGCCATTCTTAAGTCTGATACGCGTTTCACAGCACGTATGGAACGTATGACCATCAAGCGAACGCGACGCATTGACCACTTTCTGCATACCAATTCGCGCCACATCATTGACCTCCTTGTAGCTGAGGGCATAGGAACTCTTGTTATTGGGAAAAATCCTTTGTGGAAGCAAGAAACGAATATAGGTAAAAGGAATAATCAAACCTTTGTACAAATTCCTCACGCTCGTTTTATCTCGATGCTGGCTTACAAAGCTGAGCTTGTTGGTATACAAATCATTGTTGGGGAAGAGTCCTATACCAGCAAAGCATCATTCCTCGATAATGATATCATCCCAACATGGAGCAAGACGAAACAAAACCCTATATTCAGTGGTAAGCGGGTTAAGCGTGGCTTGTACAAAAGCAAGAGTGGCAAGCAAATCAATGCAGATGTGAACGGAAGCTATAACATTATGCGAAAAGTAGCACCTGATGCCATGCGTGGCAAGGGTGTAGAGGATATGGTAGTATATCCCATGCGGTTACGCGCATAAAGCTGAGTTGCTAGAGTCGTCTAGTTTCTTAGAACTATAATGGCAACCACAAGGCAGAGAACATCCCCTGGTCATCTACAGTCATATTTTTCGATGTGTCAGTATACTAAATAAAGAGCAGGGAACCTGGCGAACACATTCCGCACCACCTGCCCTTCACGAAGGATTTACATGGAAACGATACGTGTCATCGTTATTGACGAGCAACCGCTCTTCCGCGCAGGCATTCGCGCTACCCTTGAAAGCACGGACGACTGCCAGATTGTTGGAGAGTCTACCGATACATTTGATGTGCTCGAATTGGCTCGCATACACAACCCTGATGTAGCCTTGATCGACACTGGCCTTCTTGCCTCCGATCCACTTGAGATTGCTCGACAGGCGCGCCACCTTGTGCCACGCATGGCAATTATCATGCTCACACCATCCGAGGACGAAGAGCGTTTATTTCAATCCATCAAAGTAGGAGCAGCCGCGTACTACACACGCAATATCACTCCTGTTGACCTAATAGAAGCGGTTCGTAAGGTCAGCAATGGTGAATACCTGATTCAGGACGATGTACTTACTAAGCCCCAGCTCGCAAGCCGTGTGCTCAAGTCGTTCCGCGAGTTAACGGTGGAGGAGGAAGAGGGCGAGGCGAAAGACCTGTATTCCCCGCTCTCAAGCCGAGAAGTGGAGATACTTGACTATATTGCGCGTGGCAATAGTAACAAAGAGATTGCGAAATCGCTCAAGATTAGCGATCAAACGGTGAAAAACCATATCACGTCGATTCTCAAAAAGCTCTCGGTAAATGATCGTACCGCCGCCGTTGTACATGCGCTACGTCACGGTTGGATTAAAATGGGCGAAAATTAGAGATTTGTTATAGCCCATTAGTACCAATTTCAATTTTGTGAAAAGAACTGTTTTGTGAAGGCTGTGAACGCGGGCAGAGCAACAAAAAAAAAGGCGAGAGCCGGGAATTTTTTTTTTGCCCCGGGGAAA
>CAXUHF010000075.1:9023-25985 GCA_964250765.1 uncultured Ktedonobacteraceae bacterium
AACTATGACAGGGCATGCCCTGTCATAGTTGCTCTGCCCGCGTTCACAACCTTCATAGAATGTCACAGCCAGACTGAGAGCACTTCTTTTCCACTGTTGGCATCGACGAAGACATAGAGATCGTGGTAAGAGCGAGTAGAAGGCACAGGGTCCACAGAAGCGTTGTTGGGAGCGATGGGGATACGTTGATACAACACCATCCAGACAGGCACATTATTCACATTGGCATGCGTTGAGCCACCCGTTGCGACATAATTGAGCAAGACGTATTTCACGTTGGTGCTTTTCGCGTTTGCGGCAGCCTCTGGCTCTAGCTGATTCGCAATCGTCACTGCTTGCTGTTGACTTAGAGTTGCACTTTGACCAGCATGACTCAGGCTTATACCTGCAGCGACAAGTTGCGGTATTGGAGCGTCAGTTGGAGTCGTGTTTACACCTGCCAAAGGCCAGACAAAAGAACCTGCCGAACTATTGTTATGTTGCCCAAGCAGAAGCCATCCCAGCCAGAGGCAACCAAGGCCGAGCAGAAACGCTCCTACAATTCCACTTATGCGTTTTGATTGTGATCGGCGTCGCCTCTTCACTATACTATCTCCATACCCATCTGTTCATTCGTTTTATCAAAACAAGTATAGTGCAAAGCACGCTTTATGACAAATGTTGTTGACCACATTTTCGCCTACACGATATACTAAGATAAAGAGGTAAAATAGTATTTTTTTTGCTTCTCTATGAACGAAAGGAATTGTATTTCTGTGAAAGTTTATGGTCGCATGACGGTTTTTCCGGTAATGCCCCCTCGCATCAACCGTCTTTATGAGCTTGCCTATAATCTGTGGTGGAGTTGGCGTCCCGAAGCACGTCTTTTATATAGCTCTCTTGACCCTGCGCTTTGGGAACAGGTGGGACATAATCCAGTACGCTTTCTTAGCGAAGTGAGTCCTAGTATTCTTGAAAAGGCTGCGACGGATACCGACTATTTGCAGCAGTTCGATAGTGTGCTGAACGACTTCGATTACTATATGCACCCACGTGCCGATGATACATGGTTCTCTAGCACTTATCCTGAATTGACCGATAAGATTATTGCTTATTTCTCAGCAGAGTTTGGGCTACACGAGTCGCTCCCGATTTATTCAGGCGGTCTGGGTATTCTTTCTGGCGATCATTGCAAAGAGGCTAGTGACCTCGGCCTACCATTTATCGGTGTTGGCTTCCTGTATCCACAAGGCTACTTCCAGCAACGCATCACCCGTGAAGGCCGACAAGAAGCAACCTATGACAAACTACATTTCTCAGAGGCTCCCGCCACTCCTGCAACAGGATCCGACGGTAGCGAAATTATGATTAACGTCGATCTGCCCGGACGCCGCATTTACGCGAAAGTCTGGAAATTACAGGTTGGGCGTATTCCATTGTATCTGATGGATACTGATGTGGCTCCCAACGCGCCGAATGATCGAGAGCTTTCCGCGCGTCTCTACTCTGGTGATCATGAGATGCGTATCTCACAGGAAATTGTGCTTGGCATTGGTGGCGTGCGTACTCTGCGTGCGCTTGGTATCACTCCTTCGACCTGGCATCTCAACGAAGGACATGCGGCGTTCTTGAATCTCGAACGTTGTCGAGAATTGGTCGTCTCTGGTCTCAGCTTTAATGAAGCACGCGAAGCGGTGGCGGCAAACTCGCTTTTCACAACACATACACCTGTACCCGCAGGAAACGATACGTTCAGCTACGAACTGATTGATAAGTATTTCGGCAGCTATTGGGGACAACTGGGCTTGAACCGCGAGCAGTTTATGGATGTCGCACGTGAAGAGCATGGCTGGGGTCCAACCTACGGTATGACGGTGCTAGCACTCAAACTGACGGGACAGCATAACGGCGTGAGCGCACTACACGGCAGTGTGTCGCGCAAGATGTGGCAGTTCCTCTGGCCCGGTACCGAGGTTGATGAGGTGCCGATAGGTTCCGTCACCAACGGCATTCATACCTTCTCCTGGATTGCGCCAGAGGTCAACGAACTGTTTCAACGTTACCTTGATAAGGACTGGGGACGTTACGTTGATAACCAGAAATTTTGGGATAGCCATATCGAGAACATTCCCGATGTCGAATTATGGAAGACACATGCACAAAGTAAAGATAAGCTCATTGCCTACGCACGACATCGCTTGAAGCAGCAGCATCTCCGTCTCGGCGAAGGGTCGCTACAAATAGGTGAAATCGACAGCTTCCTGGACCCAACAGCGTTGACACTCGGTTTTGCTCGTCGCTTCGCTACCTACAAACGTGCGACTCTGCTCTTCCGCGATATTGAGCGGCTCAAGCGCATTCTAAACAATCCAGACCGCCCTGTACAAATCATCTACGCAGGGAAAGCACATCCTGCCGATGAGCCGGGTAAGGCGTTGATTGAGCAAGTGTACAAACTGTCGCGCACAAAAGAGTTCAAGGGCAAGATTATCTTTCTTGAGAACTACGATATCGACATGGCGCGCTACCTCGTCTCAGGTACCGATGTGTGGCTGAACAACCCTATTCGCCCCTACGAGGCAAGTGGCACAAGTGGTCAAAAAGCAGCCCTCAATGGACAACCGAACTGTAGTATTCTCGATGGTTGGTGGGTCGAAGGCTACAACGGCAAAAACGGCTGGGCGATTGGCGAGGAACGTGAGTATCACGACCAGGAAGCTCAGGCTGAGGCTGATAGCATTTCGCTATACCGCTTGCTCGAAGAAGAGATTGTGCCAATGTTCTTTGAGCGTGACGCCAATGGTATACCGCATCATTGGCTCGACTATATGAAAGAAGCGATTCGGACATGTGCACCGCAGTTTAGCATGCGCCGTATGATTAAGGACTACACAAAAAGCTACTATGTACCGGAAATGCAGCACAGCCAGTACATTGAGCAGAACCATTATGAGCAGGCTCGCACACTTGCGGCATGGAAAGAGCGGATTCGCAATGCTTGGGGTAAACTCGAACTCTATGTCGATGGGCAACGTGATGGACAACTCAGCCTCGGCGAAGGTATCGACGTGAAGGCATGGGTACGTGCTGACGGCTTGACGCCAGAAGACTTGAGCGTTGAACTTGTCTATGGTGAAGCCAACGACGAGAGCGTCCTAGCACAACATGGTATTCCTATGAGCTATAGCAAGAGAGAGCTAGACGGTTCTTATCGCTATGACGCGAAGCTCAAACCTGATGAAAGTGGCAGTATCGCCTACAATGTTCGCGTGGTGCCAACACATTCGGGCTTGACTGAAAAGTACGAGATGGGCTTGATTCGCTGGGCATAGCATACTTTAGCACGAGTGCTGTTTGTTGCTCATTTAGCAATTGACAGCACCCGTGCTATATTTTTAGTTCGCAAAAGATACCTGAGTGTTCCTCCATAATCTTAAATCGAAATACTAGAGCGAAGGTTTGTTTTTATTATGGCGAGCTTGGATATTGCACGTCAGAGACTACACAATCAACTCATCAATCAACACGCGTTTGACAAACCTGCTGATGTAGTACAATGGTTAGGTGCTGTCCAAGCCCAGGATTTTGCTGCCGCGAAATGGGCAATCGCCCTACGCATGAATGATGCTCACGACGACGATATCGAGCAAGCATTCACGAATGGAACTATTCTACGCACACATGTGATGCGTCCCACATGGCATTTTGTCTCCCCTGGCGATATTCGCTGGTTACTTGCGCTCACTGCCCCACGCGTGAGCGCACTACTGGCCTACTATGATCGTCAACTCGAACTAGACGATGCAACATTTCAGCAAAGTAACACAGCACTGACAAAAGCGTTACAAGGTGGAAAGCAATTAACTCGTACTGAACGCGCGTCTACACTACAACAAGTCGGCATTGCTACCGAGAATGGACAACGCATGACACAACTCATGTGGAATGACTTGAGCAGGTGGAAAAAGGCGAAGATAGCGGTTAGCATCTAGCATCAAAACAAAGAGATAGGCTATAATCTACAGACATAGCAGATCATCGAGGACTGTTTCTCTTGGAGACGACGCCCATGCAGCAAAGCTTGCTCTTTCAGCCACTTTCATTAGGGCCGCGCGAGGCTCGTAACCGCATTATTTTTGGCAGCCATACCACGAACTTCGCGCGTAATAACCTTCTCAGTCAACAACACGCGGACTACTATGCAGCTCGTGCCGAAGGTGGTGCTGGCGTCATTGTGGTTGAAGAGCACATTGTACATTCATCCGATGTGCCATACGAACGAGCACTGCTCGGCTATCTGCCAGGGACTTCACAGGCACTCACATCTGTTATAGAACGTATCCATGCATCCAATTCGTTAGCACTTGTGCAACTAAATCATAATGGGCAACAGTCTACCAGCGATCACACGCAACGCGAAATGTGGGCACCATCTCCCGTGCCCAACGTTTCCTCGCGTGAAATGCCTAAAGCAATGGAACAAGCTGATATAGACGCCGTGATTGCAGGCTTCGCTCAGGTTGCACATACTACCGTACAAGGGGGAGCGGATGGCGTTGAACTACAGGTCAGCGATACCTCATTGTTACGTCAATTCCTCTCACCTCTCACAAATTCACGCAGCGATAAATATGGTGGTTCACTCGAAAACCGTATGCGGTTCCTACACGAAACACTTGAAGCAGTTACATCTGCCATCAGTCCAAATTCTGTTGTAGGGTTACGTTTTTGTGGTGATGAGCTAGCACCGTGGGCTGGACTAACACCAGAGCAAGCATTAGAGATTGCGCGTATCCTTGTCGCTACGCATCGTGTTGACTACATGACCGTCACGATGGGCAGTATCCTCAGTACATACATGTTTCCCTTTCAAGCTACAATGCATGTTGCTCCTGGTTACGCTGTTCATCTGGCAGCCGCAATAAAGGCAGAGGTCAATATTCCTATTTTCACGGCTGGGCGCATCATGAGTGCGGTACAGGCTGAGCATGTCCTAGCAGAGGGTCAGGCTGACGGCGTTGAGATGATTCGTGCCTTGATCGCCGACCCAGACCTACCACGCCTCTCGCAGACTGGACAAGCGGAGCGTGTGCGCCCCTGCATCGCCTGTAATCAAGGCTGTCAGGTACGTAGTACGATGAATGTCACACTCGGCTGTAATGTCAATCCTGACGTTGTACATTCGCAAAGTGTACCAACTACAATACCTACCGTTACGAGAACGGCAAAACCTTCCGTGTGTATTATCGGCGGCGGTCCCGCTGGACTAGAGGCAGCACGAACTGTGGCTTTACGCGGACGCTCGGTAATACTCTACGAACGTTCACAAACACTCGGCGGCACGGTAGCACTTGCCGCAAAGGGACCAGGACGCACAGAACTACAACGCATCACTGAGTATTTACAAGCAGAGGTTGAAAAGCTAGGTGTCGAGGTACATACGGGAGTTGAAGTCACAGCCGACACGATTCTTGAGCAACGTTTCAACACCGTCATTGTCGCAACAGGTGCACACACAGGAACAGGTCTATTGCCTCTACCAGGACATGATTTGCCACACGTAACAGATGTACGTCGTATTCTAGCAGGAGAGGTAATAAAGGGTCATAACGTTGTCCTCATTGACGAAATGTCGTCTCATGGTGTTCTTTCCGTCGTCGAGATGCTCGCTACAGCAGGAAAACATGTTGATGTCGTGACCGAAGATTGGTATGTTGGGCGTGATCTTGTCGCAACGAATGATATTGTGCAGTGGATGCAGCGCACGATAGGGCAAGATGTGACTCACATACCACACACAACGGTTGTACGTATCGAGCCTGAACAGGTTATTGTAACGGACCGCTTCATAGAAAACGAACGCGCTATTGTGACAGATGCGGTGGTATTAGGAACGTACGAACGTCCATCGCAAGACCTGTACTATACGCTGAAAGGCAAGATACCACGTCTCTTCCGCATTGGCGATTGTGTTACGCCACGTCGTATCGAACAAGCCATTATGGAGGGCCGACAGGTCGGAAAACAGATATAATTCAGGAGGATTTTCATGGCAGGCCAGTATCAATATCTCTTTACACCTATCCGCATTGGTCAGACGGTCATTCCTAATCGCGTCGTATTCGCGGCACACCTTACCAATCTCGCGGAGGAAAATCTTCCTGGTCCTCGACTGACAGCGTATTACGCCGAGCGTGCAAAAGGTGGGTGTGGTCTCATTATTACAGAAGAGCAATCGGTGCATCCAAGCGACTGGGCGTATCAGAAGCTTATTCACGGCTTCGACCCATATGTTGTTGCTGGCTATAAACGTATGACTCGTGCAGTCCATGAGCATGGCACACGCATCTTCGCGCAAATTAATCACAATGGTATGCAGTGCAGCAGCATGTATTCGCGTCGTCCTGTACTTGGGCCGTCTTCGCTGCCCGACCCTATACACCGTGAGATGTGTAAGGAGTTAGAGCAAGAAGAGATCGCGGAGATCGTGCGAGGCTACGCCCTTGTCGCTCGTCATGTACGCGAAGGCGGTTTCGATGGTGCCGAGCTACAGTCTTCACATAGTTCGCTCATGCGCCAATTCTTCTCGCCATATTATAATCGACGTACCGATAACTATGGTGGTTCGTTAGAGAACCGCATGCGCTTTACACTTGAAGTCATTTCAGCGGTGCGTGCCGAGGTCGGGCGCGACTTCACAATGGGCATTCGACTGTGTGGCGATGAACTCATTCCGGCAGGTCTTACATTGGATGATGTGAAAGAGATTGCGAAGCGACTTGAGGCGACAGGCCAGCTTGATTTCATCAACACGAGTATCGGCGAGTTTCACAATCTCTACATGGTTGAAGGCTCTATGCACACGCCGCCGGGATACCAGCTTTTTGTCTCAGCAGGTATTCGTGAGTCGGTGAAATTGCCTGTATTCTGCACAGGACGTATCAAAGACCCGGTGCAAGCAGAGCGTATTCTGCGCGAAGGGTTAGCCGATATGGTTGATGTTGTGCGCGCACAAATTTGCGATCCCGGCTTCACACGGAAAGCACGTGAAGGCAGTACAGAATCGATTCACCTCTGCATCTCGTGCAATCAGTACTGTATAGGACGTATGGGTCTGAATCTAAGCCTTGGCTGTATTCAAACACCCGCGACAGGCAACGAACAACTCTTCCCAACTCTTCCCTTGCCAACAAGAAACGCGATACAACAGAATAAAAGGCCAACAGTAATGATTGTCGGCGGCGGACTAGCAGGCATGCAGGCTGCAAAGGTGGCGGCACAGCGTGGCTTTCGTGTGAAATTATATGAGAAATCGCACGAACTTGGTGGACAAATCAATCTACTTGTGCGCGTGCCTAGTCGTGTTGAATTTGGCGATGCATCACGCAATCTACAACGCGAAATAGGCGAGGCTGGCGTAGAGGTACAGCTACAAACAAAAGTGACAGCAGAAATGGTTGAGCAAGAAAAACCTGATGCTGTTATTCTTGCCACAGGTTCGTTACCACTATTACCACAAGTCCCCGGTGCCGACCTACCCCATGTAGCTACTGTCTGGCAGGTACTGCAAGGAGAGAAGCAGGTTCAGCCGGGAGACAACGTACTCGTATTTGATCAAATGGGCTTTCATCAAGCAACAAGTACGGCTGAACTCCTTGCCGAAAAGGGCTGCAATGTTGAGATTGTGACGCCACAATTTTATGTCGGTGGTGATCTCAGCATCACGCTCGATATCGAGTTGTGGTATCGTCGCGCCCTTGCGAAAGGTATTCAGCTAACACCCAATCACTTCCTGGCAAGTTTAGGTCCAAATAGCGCAACTATTATGAATAACTATACAGGGCAACCACGCCAGATAGAGAGTATTGCGCTGGCGGTTATGGCAACCCCACAAAGCGCGAACGATGCGCTGTATCATCAACTCGTCGGCAGAGTTCAACAGTTACATCGCATTGGCGACTGTCTAGCTCCACGTCGTGTTGAACAGGCTATTCTTGACGGTGAGCGCACTGCACGAGCACTGAATTTGACACCTACGACAGCACGTTTGGCAGTTGAAGCACGTGTCTAAGGATCAGAGGTCAAGATGTGTGCTAAAGCAGACCCACAACCATCGCTTGTAATTGCACAAACTTATGCAGCAGTGCCGACTCTACGTTCCAGAAAGAGCGAACGCGCTTCTGGTGATGGCTCCAATAGAGAAAAGATGTTTCCATAAGGGTCCGCGAATACAGCCTCTATACCATAGAGTTGCTTTGTAGGAGTAGTAATGAACACGACACCACGGGCCAGCAGTGTTTCATAGCTCTGACAACAATTGTCCGTGTCAAACATCCAAGCGATACCATAGCCAATTCGTTCTTTTAGTTCTTTGATATGGGTAGAAGTATGCAATGTTGCATCAGGCTTTGCCAAAGCAATCTCTGGCTTACGTTGGCCTTTCGGCGCAACTGTCACCCAGCGCATCCCAGGTCCATAGGTGACATCTATGCGCTTCTCAAGGCCAAGTTTCTCTGTGTAAAACTGTAGTGCCTCATCCTGATCGTTGACGAGGACCGAAACCATCGCTAGTGGCGTCTTTTTCTTCACGATATCCACATCTCTCTATGTATCATTGCCGACAACACGCGCTTGATACAGAATACTCTATAGTATGACCAATTGCGTCCATACACGAAACACGCTTACATATTCTTTCTTTTTAACACTCCTTTATTATATAAAACATTTGTTCTAAAAGCAAGCATTTTAGCCCTACTTTCTCTATGTGATATGATTACTGCGCAGAGCCAAAGAGGAGTTAAACGACAGCGCTACTTAGTGCAATATCGCTTTCTTATGCTGATGAATGGAGCAATTCATTATGGGTGAAATATGGGCTGTACTAGAACATGAGCAAAATAAATTGCACGAGCAAAGCGGTGAGTTATTGAGCGAAGCTGTAGCTATTGCTCGTCGGCAACAAGAACACACGACGGTGCATGCAGTGTTACTCACCGCTTCCCATGCTGAGTTACCTGAACTAACTTTGCTTTCATCAACTGGTACAGATACACTTGACGTTGTAGAACATACACAACTGGAACACTACACGACAGAGGGTTACGTCAATGCATTAGCATGGCTTCTATCCCAACGATCACCACTTATGGTACTTACTCACGCAACACCAAATGGACGTGATTGTATGCCTCGTCTTGCGGCACAATTGCACCTTCCCTTTATTTCTGGTTGCCTCGGTTTCGACCTGCACGATGACGCACTCTTCGCGCTCCGTTCAATGTATGAGGGACGCGTCTATGTTCAGACACGAACAGCATTATATGGACATACAGCACTTGCGACCCTCATTCCTGGTATTCGAGGTACACAGACAATAAAGTCAAAGAATGACTCCTCTACATTGGAAGTCAAGCACTACACACCAGAGCTTACACAACCAAACGAGCGGGTACGACGTATCGCGCTACAGGCTCCATCAGCAGAAGAGGTTGAGTTGGATGCAGCAGAACGCATCGTAGCGGGTGGACGCGGAATTGGACAGAGTGGCTTTGCCAGTATCGCAACCTTCGCACATTCGCTAGGAGCGGCTGTTGGTGCAACTCGTGTTGCAACTGATTTGGGCTGGATTGAACATGCTCGGCAGATTGGCGCAACCGGAAAAATTGTGCGTCCTAAACTCTATATTGCGTGTGGCATTTCTGGTGCCGCCCAACATACGAGTGGCATGAGCGAGTCTCAAACCGTAGTTGCGATCAACCCTGACCGTAGCGCGCCTATCTTTGCACTCGCCGATCTTGGGCTATTAGGGGACTCTAATCAAATACTGCCACTTGCAGCAACCCTCTTAGAAGAAACGCAGCACGAAGAAGCAGAATAAACAATGAATGCTCTTCTTTCCATCCCCTACGCCAGGAGCATTGCAATTAAAAAGCGATGTGCATACAATGAGAGCAACAAAAACATCATCGACAAATTCGTAGTCGTTGTAAGGAGTAAAGCATGAAAGCTGTACAATTTTCGCGCACAGGCGATCCTGACGTGTTACAGGTACAAGAGGTACAAGACCCTACGCCGACAGCAACAGATGTGTTGATAGAGGTCAAAGCAACAACAGTGAACCGCCTTGATTTATTTCAGCGCGCTGGTAGCAGGCCAGTTCCTGGCTTGCCATTTACACCAGGGTTAGAGGCGGCTGGAGTAGTCGTTTCCGATGCGAACGGTTTTTCCGCAGGTGAACGTGTTCTTACAGCCAATGCGCCATCGGCGAAAGGGGGTGGTGGTTATGCAAGCAAAATCGCCGCACCTGCGGCTGATCTTTCGCGTATTCCTAACGGTGTAAGCTTTGAGCAAGCGGTTGCTATTGGTCTCGCCGGTTCAACTGCATGGTTCAGTTTGTTCGATCAAGGACACTTGCAAAAGGGCGAAAAAGTTCTCATTTGGGCTGGTTCAAGTGGTGTTGGCTCATTGGCTATTCAGCTCGCCAAGCATACAGGGGCATGGGTTGCGACTACCGCAAGTAGTGGTACACGTGCCGAGACACTCCACAAGCTAGGTGCCGATCTTGTCATCGACCATTCCAAGCAGGACGTGGGCAAGGTCTTACAAGAGCAGGGAGGTGTCAATCTTGTTATTGAACTGGTTGGTTCTACACTACAAGCGAGCTTAGATAGCTGTGCGCCTGGTGCACGTATCATCTTGATTGGGAACTTAGGTGGGCAGCAAGCAGATGTGAATACGCAGACATGGCGTCTTAAGCGTGTTTCGGTTATTGGTGGAGGTGTGGCACACACCTCTCCTGAGAATGAGCAGAAGATGCTACAGCTTGTCGCGGAGAAAGCACTAACTCCGCTTATCGCTAAAACGCTGTCCGTTGAACAAGCGGCACAAGCCCATCAAATGCTAGCATCAGGTGAGCCACAAGGCAAGATTGTCCTGACCCATTCATAATGTAGGGACCGATTTATCACGTCCTCTTGACGGTAAATTAGGCCAAGAGGGTGTGCTAAAGCAGACCCATACAGGGCTTGCGTTTCACTCTCGCACTCATTGGTAGTTCCTGTACGGGTCTGCTTTAGCACACCCAGCACCCCATTTTATTGCCATGTTAATTTACATCATCGGTCCCTGTAAAAATAAGAAAAGAGAGAGAACTATGCAACGTTCAAGTACAGTTGGCACAGAACAAATTCTGTTCACAAGAGGTGTTCCCGCCGTCGAAGTCCTCCCTACAAAACTGCTCAGCGAGTGTTTTCAGGCAGTACTAGAAGCTCCTGATGGCTGGTCGGTCCTTCAATACGGACATAATGGAGGATATTTACCATTACGACGTTTATTGGGTGAGCAATATAATGTCTCACCCGACTCCATTATCGTCGGTAATGGCTCACTCCACTTACAGGATATGCTTTCCGCGCTCACCATCAAGCAGGGCGATGTCGTTTTTGTCGAGCAACCAAGCTATGACCGTGCAATTAAGACCTTTCGCCGTCGCGGTGCGAAGGTGATCGGCATTCCTTTAGAGCATGATGGCATCAACATCGAGGTGCTAGAGCAAGCGATAGCCAAACAGGTACCGGCTTTTCTGTACGTGATACCTGACTTCCAGAATCCTGCTGGTGTCACAACATCAGCACAAAAGCGGCAAGCACTGGTAGACTTGGCACAGCGTCATGGTTTCTGGCTCGTAGAGGATGTGCCCTATCGCACACTTCGCTACAAAGGTGATCCAGCTCCATTGCTACGTGATTTGAATGCAGAGCATGTTCTAACAATCAGTTCATACAGTAAACTCATCAGTCCAGCATTGCGTGTTGGCTATCTAGTTGGACCAGCTGATTTTGTCAAAAAGCTGACAAGACTTGCGGAAGACACCATTCTCGCACCTGTGTTACCAGCACAGGCAGCAGTTGTCGAGTTTCATACACGTGGCTACTTTGCCTCAAACCTTGAAAATCTCAAGGCACTCTATGCACCACGTTTGAATAGCATTGTTGCAGCATTAAAAAAGTATCTGCCGAATGTGCCTTTTGCTGAGCCAGAAGGTGGCTTTTTCGTCAGCCTCTATATGCCAGAGCAGACCGATAGCAACACACTTCTTGAGCGTGCGAAGGCAACAGGTCTAGCTCTAACTAATGGGCAAGACTTTTTTGCTGACACGCTTGAAGGCAACGAGGATACGATGGGCAAACGTTTTGTGCGCCTTCCCTTTTGTGCCCTTACTCCTGAGCAGATTGAAGAAGGTGTGAGAAGATTGGCGACACTGCTATAAGAAAAGGGGTTCGTAGGGACCAGATTTAGCGCGTCCATAGGCAATGATGAAATTTAAGAAAATAATTGGGGAAACAGGGAGACCCTTGCGGTCTCCCTGTTGGGCGTTTGGATATTCCCGTTTTAATATTTAAGGTTCATCATTGCCTATGGACGCGCTAAATCTGGTCCCTACGAAATGTTAGATTAAGGGACGATTATAGCTGATCGAAAATGATGTCAGGGTGGGTATACTGGCTAGCCCAATCTCGAAACGTCCAGTGCTCAGGCCACTAACGCTAACCTTTTATCGTTGATAGTAGTATCAACATTTCTATAAGCAGAGGTAATTTATTTATCAAGCGAGAATGTTTACCCAGTAGGAAATGGAAGAAGTGTAGGAAGGTTCTTTGCATTGTTCGTTAGCATACGACCAACAAGCAGGAACCATAACGCGTAAAGTACAAAAATGAGTACACTCTGAAAAACAATTAACTTCTGAAGAAATAGCGGAAAGAATATAGAATATATGACTAATAAAGCAAGTACGATACCAACTATCTTCGTTACTCCTTTCATTTCCCAGGAACTCACAGCAATCCACAAAGCCTTTACCATTACTGCACCAGCATAAAAGCCTATAGCAGTTCGCACAGGCATATCAGACAAAACAGCAACGAAAAGAATAAGTTGAATGATACAGGCACTATAGCCACATACTCGTGCCCAGGATGGACACGGCAAGACACTAACAACAAATAGATACAATAGTTGCATGGGTAAATTGAAAATGAGGGATAAAGATGGAGTTACAACACCACCGAAGAAAACTACTTCGATATTCACAAGGTTTACAGCTGCTGCAATATAAGCGAAGGTGGCAGCCAATTGTAGCGATTTAGCAACTCTCATTGACCCTCTCCATGCTATTTCTGAACATATAAAATCAATGCCACCAAATACTATCACATTGTAGAGTACTGTCAAGTGGATATTATAGCAGATAGCAATGGACAATCACAGATAACAATAACGGATGCAAAACCTAAAAGCAAGGCTAAAACTAAGCATTAACCAGTAGCATTGACGCACACATCCCAAGCCAGTTACAATACAAAATAGTATCTTGGACACAGCAGTCCAAATAAGCAAAGGACGAAGGCTAGAGCACATGCAACAGTTTGATGCAATCGTGGTTGGGGCTGGCCCTGCCGGAAGTAGTGCAGCGTTAGCAATGGCACGCGCAGGGTTACAGGTGGCACTGATCGAGCGTGGCGATTATCCAGGGGCAAAGAATGTCTCAGGTGCAGCCCTCTATGCACCAAATATCCTCACGGACCTACTGCCCAATTATTGGGAAGAGGCTCCCGTAGAACGCTATTTGACACGCCGCGTCGTCACATTTCTAGGTCATGAAGCGGCTACGTCGCTTGACTTCCGCACAAAGGCATTCAGCGAACCACCATATAACGGCTTCACTATTTTACGTCCTAAGTTTGATCGCTGGCTTGCCTCAAAAGCGGAGGCGGCTGGCGCGTTACTCATTACAGCAACGGTTGTTGATGATCTTTTGTATAAAGGTGAGCAGGTTGTAGGTGTGCGTTGCCGACGTGAGGATGGCGATCTGTACGCACCTATCGTGATCGCTGCGGATGGGGCCAATTCGTTTCTTGCCAAGAAAGCAGGACTGCAAAAGGAATTTCACGCCAACGAGATGACGCTCGGCGTCAAAGAGGTGCTTCGTCTTGATGCTCATACGATTGAGGAACGCTTCAATCTGAACGGCGATGAGGGCATGACTAATGAGTATGTAGGTGATGCATCAGGGAATGTGAAGGGCGGAGGCTTTCTCTATACAAACCGTGACACACTTTCAATTGGCGTGGTCGCACAAATCGCTTCGCTCGCGGAAAAGAAACAACGTGCCTATGCATTACTCGACCAATTTAAACAACATCCCGCCGTTGCACCACTTGTACGCGATGCCATCACGCTCGAATATTCGGCGCACATGATTCCCGAAGGTGGTTGGGCAATGTTACCAAAGTTATCGCGTGCGGGCTTGTTGGTGATAGGCGATGCGGCTGGCTTTGTGTTCGCGGCAGGACTGTTTTTAGAAGGCATGAATTTTGCGATTGCTTCCGGCCTAGCTGCTGCCGCAACCGCGCAACAAGCTCATGCCGATGCTGATTTCTCAGAGACAAGTATGGCGGGGTATCGCAAACGCCTTGAAGCGAATTTTGTGCTAAAAGATATGAAAAGTTTTCGCCATACCCCTGACTTTGTTAATAATGAACGTTTACAAAATATCTACCCTGATCTCATCTGTAAAACAGCCGAAAATGTTTTTCGCTCAAACGGGCAACCACGACGGAAAGTTGGGCGTGTTGTCTATGATACTATGAAAGGAAAAGTTCCCTTGTTGACCCTGTTACGCGATGGTTGGGAAGCTGGACGTGCTTTACTATTCTAGTATTTGGGAGTTACAACTATGCAATCCGTTGACGAACGTTTAGAACTTGTGCGCTTCAAAGTTGATAAGACAGCACATATTCGTCTCAACCGTGAGACGTGCGTTGGATGCGAAACAAACGCATGCGTTTATGTGTGTCCTGCTGGCCTCTTTGAACTTCTTGGTGGCGAAATGCACTTCTCGTATGAGCATTGCCTTGAATGTGGAACATGCTATGTCGCATGTGATCGCAAAGCTATTGAGTGGGAATATCCTCGTGGTGGTTGGGGCGTAACTTTTCGCGCTTCATAATCATCTATCCTACCAATTTCGTAGAAGGTGCAATGATGCATATATACGTGTGTGTGAAGCAAACACCAGATGGGGCTTCGGTTTACATTGATCCTATTACAGGTCAGGTGGATGTTGAACGTTTTGTTCAGATATTAAATCCTGCTGATGCATGTGCGATAGAGGCGGCTGTACGGCTCAAAGAGCAGATTGAAGGCACGGTTACGCTCCTTACTCTCGGTCCACGCGATGCGGAGGGAGCATTGCGTGCAGGGCTTGCTCTTGGTGCTGACAAGGCAGTTCGTCTTTGGCACGATGATGTGGCAGAATGGGGACCCTTTGTTGTAGCAACTGCGTTGGCAGGGTTTATCGAGCGTGCGGAGATTGCACCTGATCTCGTTATATGTGGCGATACGTCCAGCGATTGGTCTTCTGGCATCGTTGGTCCCGCACTTGCACAGCATCTTGCTCTGCCACAAGTAACGGGTGTAGCTCAGCTTCAGATGGTACAAGAGCAGGCATCGACACGCTTGCATGTCACGCGGAAACTTGAGTATGGCTATCGAGAAATATTAGAAGCTGAAACACCATTGTTACTCACCGTCACAGCCGACCTCAACGAACCGCGTTATCCTTCACTTCCAGCACATCTTGCTGCGCTGAAAGCATTTATTTCTGTTGTGAATCCTCACGCGTTCATGAGCGTAGGTGATGAAGATAACGACGAAATGACACTCCTCGAAATGCATACACCACGTCCACGTCCGCGCTATGTCACGGCTCCAAACAGTAAAGAGAGCGCATATCGACGTATCGGCGACATTGTTTCAGGTGGTGCGACCAGTCGTAAAGCGCATTTGCTAGAAGGTACACCAGAAGAGCTAGCAGCAAGCCTAGTAGACTTTCTGAAAGCACGAGGCTTTGTATAAACACGTTTCTCACGCGAAGAGAAATCTATTTCCTTCTTTTTTGCTGTAACTTTTCTCTGACTTAAACAGTGTACATTCTTGGGCACGTAAGTGCCTATCAACAAGAAGTACAGCTAAAGTTATAAGAAAGAGAGAAACAATGTTCTTTCACGTTCAAAAGCTTATCAATGAAATCATTCCTGATGAGCCAGATCCAGCAGCGGCGAACGCGCTCCAAGAAGGCTTGGGTGGGCAGTTCGGTGAGATGAGAACGATGATGCAGTACCTCTTCCAGAGCTTCAATTTCCGAGGAAAGGCCAAACCATTTCTCGATCTCATACAAGGCGTTGGCATTGAGGAAATCAGCCACGTCGAACTGATTGCAACAACCATTAACCATCTCCTCGATGGCTCTCCACGCTATCAAGGCAAAGACATGGGTGACGGCAAAGCCTCTACGCCACTTAACATAGCATTGGATCACGGCAACATTCATCATTTCCTCGTTGGCGCACAAGGTGCAATGCCTGTTGATGCAGCGGGTAATCCCTGGTCAGGTTCGTATGTATACAATAGTGGTAACTTAACACTCGACTTGATGTACAACCTGATACTAGAGGCAACAGGTCGATTGCAGAAGTGCCGCATCTATGAAATGACCGATAACAAAACAGCTCGTTCCACCGTTGCGTACTTGATCGCACGTGACGAAGCCCATGAAAAAGCGTTTGCCAAAGCGTTGGAAACGTTAGGTGTAAAGTGGGGGAACGTGTTGCCTATTCCTAAATTTGATGCCTCAAAGTTTCCAGAAGTCAAAAAACTGATGGATATGGGCATTAATAACCAGCAGCATCACTGGCGTCTGGATGGCTCAGAGATGTCGCAGATATTCAAGGGTTCTTCCCCTGGTAACGACGGTGAATTGGTGACAACCGACAAGCCACCCGTAGGTGTGCCAATTATGCCAAGTCCAGAGCGTCCTGAAGAGTATGCACCAGGACTCACCCCAGAAATCATGGAACTTGCAGAAAAAATGCTCAAAATGTAGTAAGGATACAAACTATAACAAGAAATGGAACGCTC
>CAXUHF010000076.1:0-7188 GCA_964250765.1 uncultured Ktedonobacteraceae bacterium
GATGCGTGCGAGGATGAGGCCGCCGAGGCCCGCACCGATAATCGTAATGGGTTGTTCTACCATCATGTTTCCTTGTCTTATAGATGAACGATATATCGTTATTGTTGTTGTAACGATGGCCTCTCTGCGTGAGAACTGTATTTGTGCTGCGCTACCTCTCTCTGGGGTGACCATATTCCAACGGGAATACCATATGCGAACAAGACTGAGAAGAGATTTGGCGGGTGAAAGAGGCGTTTCTCACCTTCCTTTTCTTCCCTGTTTCACACAAAGCAGGCATATGGTGTGAATTGTTCTCCACTCTCACTCATCGTCTTGAATGACGTGTATGCAGTAAATGAGCTTCTAAAGCTCCCTGATTGCTTCGTGTCTACTTTTCCCGTTGGAATATGGTCACCCCAATGTGTTCTTCTGGCCTCCTACTTGTTGGCTCATATGGTGTACTCCTTTTGCATTAAGAGCTTGACTGTTTTTGTGGGTTGCGGTCTGCCACGTCCAGAAGTGTATGGAAATGACGATCTAGGTCGTTGAAGACAGCCTCGACTGCACGTGTGAGTTCGTCGGTCACGGCAACAAGGGACGTACCGGCTACCACGCTCCGACCAATAGAGTCAGTAATCATTTGAAAGACCGAAATGAGCGCGGCTGCATGAGCATGCACAATCGCCGGATGAAGAGTAGGGCACGTTGCAGTGATGGCGGCAGCAATGGTTTCGACTTGCTGATCGCGGACCTCGAGGGCGAACCTACGGATACTGGGGCTAGTAATGCACAATGCCGAGAACTCACCGCGCGCTTGATCGAGGTCAACATGGCGGAACCGCTCGATATCCTCGCGCGCCACGGTATGCAGAACTGTAGCTGGGCTTGTTCCGTGTGGCCTGTTGACAACCATCTGTCGGTAGCGCTCACGAATCTCTTCAGCTCGATCAAGCACAAGATCTTGTTTTGACGGAAAGTAATTGTAGACCGTTTGATCTGAGATTTCTACTGCCTGTGCGACATCGGCAATTGAAACCTGATCAAAACCGTGGGCAGCGAAGAGCCGTGCGGCGGTATCAGCAATATGCTGGCGCATCTGTGCCTTTTTGCGTTGTCGTAATCCTGTATGCTCCATATGAAATATATACTATCACAAATATTTGGTTGTGTCAATATTTTAGCTTGGTAAAATTAATGGTGAGATGAATGCTCACTGTTGGAGAATTTGTACAGGTTTCATCTAAGTGTATCTTTGAAATCCCACGCACCCGTTGGACATAAGCCTCGGTCGTTCAATGGTGATGCTTTCCACAATGTACCAGTGTCCCCACCCTCGAAGCAGAGCTTGCAGGCACCCCTTCTTACTTTTCCTAACCGCCATCACCTGTGCTACACCCCATTGTACTCGTGTACACGGATGATGTGCTTGCTCCCAGAGCGCAGCCTTGATTTCTTCAATTAGAAACATCATCAGAGCGAGATCGGCTCTTCCTGTCAAAAGTGTAGGCAACTCCGCATGAGTTGACAAGAGGGTTAGCCAAAAGAGACTGCCCAACTACGTGAAGGATGTTGGCTCTTCCCCATCTTTGGGTGCAATGAAGTGCTGCCTCTACCGAGCCAAGCTAGTTTAGCAGCCTAAATTTTCGTCATCGTATTTTTAGTGAAACAGGAGCCGATCTAATCCGCGCACCAGTCCATTCACCTCCATCACTTTTCGTGCGGCAAGGAGCGTACCACTCACATATGGTTGGGCACCAGACCCTGCATCATGACGAATAGTCAGGCGCTCATCGGGCAACCCAAAAATCGTTTCAAACGCAATAACGTAGCTTGGTAGGCGTATAGAATGAACTTGTGTCCCGTCAATTGTAGCCCCACGTGCCTCTTTGGGACCATGCGTATTTTCAAGCGCAACTCCTAATTGGTTCTGGGAGATGGTTGCGAGTTCTTCAGCGAGTTCGCGTGTTGTCCCGCTAGGTGCGTCAATTTTTGCAGCACTAGCATAATCAAGAATCTCCCAGGAGGGCAGGTATTGAGCCGCAATCAAGGAAAAATGCTTTGCTAAGGCCGCGGTCATAGAGAAGTTGCCAGCCGCAATGACTCCGAGTTTTTGGGCCTCTGCTCTTTGTGCGATGTCTGTGTAATCGCTCGCGGTCAGCCCAGATGTTCCAACGACGACCCGTACGCCTTTATCCAGTGCAGTCAGGATGTGTTCCTTCACCACGTCAGGTCCCGTATAGTCAATGAGGACATCTGTTGGGACCGCCAGTGCCTCTTCTAGGGAAGCGACAATGTTGAGATTGGCACTACCATGACCCAACACCTCTCCAATATCTCTGCCTGCTTGTCGGCGAGCAACGGCACCCACGAGTTGGAAATCGCCTGATGCTAAGATGGCATCTGTCACCGCACTACCAGTCCAGCCTGTCGCGCCCGCTACACACACTCGAATAGCCATAATTTAAAATCCTTTCCCACGTCCCGATTCTAGTGAAAGTTCAGGGAGATCACAATACCATTCAAATAAAAAGAACGCTGTACCTATGCACAACGGACGCCCACAAGGGGCTAACCCTACTATACAACGCTTTTACGTACGGAGCACGTCATGTATAGTAGGGTTAGCCCCTTGTGGGCGTCCGTTGTGTTTCATACGTTTTGTGGGTGTCTGTTGTGCTTCACTCCTTTAGTGCAAAATTGTCTCTTCTGGCGTTGCAAGCAACAACGCTGCTCCCACAATCGGCGCGTTTTCGCCAAGCTGCGCTAGACGTAGTATAAGTGTCGCATTTTGCAATTTCTCATTGACGAGAGACTGTACACGTTCAAGCAAAAAAGGTCGTGATAGAACAATACCACCACTTACTGCAATTGTCTCGACCTTTGCGAGTTGAACGAGATTGACGAGGCCCAGTGCTAACTTCTCGCTGAACGTTTCCCAAAACTCGGCGTCTGTTACCTGTGTAAGTGGTTTTCCTAGCCGTAGCTCTAATTGTCTGCCGCCTGTATACGTTTCCAGGCATCCCACCTGCCCACACAAGCACTGGCGCGTGTTGTCATCAAGCAGTTGATGCCCAATCTCAATCGAAATCGTCAGTCTCATCCCTGCTTTTTGTAGATGGATTGCAGCACCTGTGCCTGTTGAGACGGTAAGATATGCGCACCGTTCATCGTGTTGAATGCTCCCAAAAGCCCGCTCGCCCAACAAGCCACATACGGTATCATGTGCTAGGCGTACAGGACAGGAAAAGCGATCTGTAAGGTCTTGTGCAAAGGGCTTGCCGATATAGTCAGGCACATTTGGCCCAAAGATTACCGAGCGTCCGTCCTTCGCAATCCGTGCACCAATGGAAACGCCGATGCCAGCAATAGAGGATACATTTTGTAGGGCTGTCACGATGTGCTGTATTTGCTCTTCATAAGAAGAAAACGTGGGGAAGCGTGCGAGAATAGTACACCGTGGTGTATTCAATGTTGAAAAGAGGGCGATGCGCGTATTTGTGCCACCAATATCTATACCTATGTATGAGGAAGTCATATCACCCATTATTTCATTCCAAGCGTTGATGATATTGAAGTAAGAAAAAGAGTCTGTAATCAAAAATGTCGGAATGGCATAGTTACCACTCCGACAAAAGAAAGGGCGTACCCGATAGGGATCGAACCTACGGCCTATAGATCCGCAATCTATCGCTCTATCCACTGAGCTACGGGTACAGATATGTGTGAAGTTCTTGCTTCACTGTAGAAACATACTATCAGATAGTTAGGGATTTGTCAAGCGGTTTGGTTGAAGTTTTTTGTTTGCATTCCGGTAACGTGGCTCAATCTCTTTTAGATGCTTCACTGAAGGTGTTTAGCGAAGTTTGCCGCGCAAACGTGCGAAATGGTTGGTATTAAGTTCCACGACCACATCGCCTACATGAGGCACCTCTGTATAGACCGTTTGACGGACCTCTTCAGCTAACGTCACTCCCTGAGCAACCGTAAGCTGTGCATCTACTTGTATGCTCAGTTCTACCAGAACATCGCTGCCATGCTCACGACCAGTGACTGCGATAACAGTTACCCCCGAAACGTGATTAGCTGCACCGCGTACCGCTTCGAGTGTCTTCTCATCCAAATTATGATCGAGCAATTCATGACTAGCTTTTGTCGCAATTTGTACCGCGTTAAACAGAATCAAAAAGGCGATGACCAGTCCTGCAATGCCGTCCATCCGTGAGTTGCCGAACTGTGCTGCAATGACGCCAAGAATTACCGCTCCTGAACTAAACACATCCGCTAGATTATCACGCGCGTCAGCCTGAACTGCTTGTGATTGCACTCTCTTGCCAATACCTTGCTCAATCCATGCCACCACCAGTTTAATTACCAGTGTGCCTACGGCAACCCACAGAGCGAGTAACGATGGTTCAGGAGTCCCAGCGATGATTTTTTGAATGGAGTCCCATCCAAAGAAGAGACCTGTTGCCATGAGGATAAAAGCCGAGGCAATGGCTGCTAGCACTTCTGCACGATCATGCCCATAGGGGTGCGTTTCATCGGCACCACGACGAGCATAGAGGAGAGAGGCTAGAATAAGAGTATTATTGACGACATCGGCCCCTGAGTGACCTGCATCAGCAAGTAATGCTACGGACCCAGATGCAAGACCTGCAATGACTTTTACCACCACAAGAACAAGATTCACTCCTAATCCAAAGAGTGGTCCCCATACAGCCTGAGCAAAGCGTTGTGCTGCTGTAGGGGTAGAAACTGCAATTTCTTTTTGCTCGTGTCGAGGCGTGTTTTCATTAAAAGATGCCTGCTGTTCCATAGCAGAGGGTACGTCTGGCACCCCTTGCAAGCTACTACCCTTCTCAAAGTTTGTCATAGAATAAGGCGATACTTTCTTGTATTTCTCTATACGCATTCCTTGCACATAGATTTCTTACGTTTCAGTACCGCGTATTGTAACATTCGGTCAACTATCCCACGTAGAACCTTGAGGCTCGTGTTTGGACTTCACTGCGACCCTGTATACCTCACAGGCATTCTTTTGCTTGCAACACGAATTTTCAGAGAGACGAAACAGCTGTAGGGGCTTTCATTCATTACGCCCTGTTCCCAATGAACCAGTTAAACGAGGGCTTCGATGCCAGCATTTCCATGTCCTCCGACAAGATGTACATAGCGACAAGGGCGTAATGAATGAAAGCCCTTACAATTTCCATCTTTCCTAACAGATTCTTGTATCATTACGCAGGACGCCAAAAATCAAGGATATATTCAAACGTTGTTCCCATCGTGATGTAATTGTTAGGCCAACCAAATATCCCAACGTTATTTACAATGTTCATACGATCCCAAATTATAATGTTTCGTAACTCAAAGCCAACTGAACGTAAAGCTTCAATTAGTATTATATGAAGTGTAATTCGCTTATTCTCTAACCAAATATCTGCAATGTTAATAATGCAATGCCCCTTTACTTTCAAAAGAGGTAGGAGACTTGCAAATATGTCAATAATGGATTTCGTATAGTCTTCTAGTGATTGCGTTCCCAAATCTTCTACTTGTTGACTATACTGCTCTATCTTTAAGTATTGCTCATTTTTCCTCTCATCACTACGACGACTTTTGTTCTGCCGTTTCCTGTTGAGCAAATTGGCATAGGGCGGTGAGGTAATGATACTCGAAATACTCTTAGTTCGCAGATATTTAGGTATATTATGTGCGTTATCTAAGAAGGCAAGTTGTTTAGTCTCTCCGAAGAGCAAAGGTTGATTTAGACGTTCTTGAGCAAGAGCAATGTAGTCCGCATTAATGTCAAAACCAATAGCATTTCTATTTGCATCTCGTGCCGCGAGAAGCGTTGTACCACTACCAACGAATGGGTCTACTATCAGTTCTCCCTCGTGAGAAAACAATTCTATACAACGTCTAGCGAGAGCTATAGGATAGGTTGCAGGATGTTTTGTTTTGTCTCGGATGTCCCGATGTTCATAGGTAAATTGCCAGATGCCCATCTGAGATTTGAGCCATTCTTTCGGTGTCAAACAGTTTGTATGCGACGGGTGACAGTTACAAGACTTCTGCCAATAAATAGGAAGGTCTTCAAAGTTGCTATCCACTGCTATTATCCACTTCTAAAATTATGAGGACTACTCATTGTTTTGGCTATCCTTGTAGAATACGGCGGCTATGTTTTCAAGCAAACGGCGTCTGTCGTCTGGTAGAGCAAGGTATATTTGGACTATTGATTCGAGGCGAGTCCCTTCAATATCCTCGTAGGATGCTGCAATGAGTTCGGCAAGTGGAATGTTGAGGACAATAGCTAAGCGTCGCAGTGTAACAAGTTTAGGTTGCTGATACTCATGTAACCATGCATAGCATGTTTGTCGTTGTACGCCAACGATAGATGCTAACCCTTGTATACTTATCTTGCGTTCTGACATGACGGAATAAAGAATTTTCGCCAGTTTTCCTTCTTTTGCACCACTTACCATGTGTGCATACTACATGAGGTAGATGTAATGGTGAATATGCGTTATTCGTAATGTGTACATGACACGTATCGAGAAATCATATGTGGGCAAGACGAATAATCTATGGTGGAGATGTCATGTTTCTCTTTTATACTTTGTATGGTTCTAAACGTGTTTAACATACTGGCTAGGAGAGATTCTGTGATTGAAGAAAGCGACATACAAATAAAGCCTTCTCTTAAGCACGCGAATGGGGAGTTATTCGCGTATGCATCGGGGCGGCATAATTCATTGTTGGTGGATATTCTTGAGGTGCTGGTGCCGTATCGTGTACCAGAGAGCGTGTTGCTATACATGCATGACAGGATAAACAATCTCTTGATTTACGAAAACAAGGTCCTGGAACGGCTAGGAGTGCCGAGTGCTCTGGGTAATCATCTCGCGGATATTGTGCTGTACCAACCGGATCGCAACAGGTTGTATTTGATCTACGCCATCAACCGTTTCGGGCCTGTCTACCAACAACGGAAGCATGAGACAGAACTATTGCTCAAGTGTTGTAGTGCGGAACGGGTGTATGTCTCCGTCGTCTACAACCGTTCCGATTATGGACACTACGCCCCCTATATCGCATGGGGATCGCAGGTCTGGATGGCACAAGTACCAGACCACGTTGTGTGTTTGGTGTGATGGAATGCGCGTTTTTGGTGATTTTTTTTGGTTAGAAATTAAATAGACA
>CAXUHF010000076.1:7198-22542 GCA_964250765.1 uncultured Ktedonobacteraceae bacterium
ATATTGGTCTTACCAATATCATGCCCACAAGCGCATTCCATCACACGACAACAGTTCCATTGCGCCATGTATCCACGGCGTTTTTCACATTTTGAATGTAGGCACTCTCGTCGTTATCGTCGGCGGCGGGTGCATACACCGGAATAATCTGATCGACGGTGGCTAGGCCCCATTGTCCAACATACAAATTGCTGATGAGCTTGTACCAATCGTTGAAGCCCTCTTCCCAGGAATGGTAGAGGCGATAACCCTCATAGCTTGGATAGCCAGCCTCGGTACGGATATTGCCGAGCGAGTGCGTCACTCTTGCGATACCTTGTGTGCCAAAGGTGCTTTCCTGCATAAAAAAAGCCAGCGCAAATGCTGGATCAATGTTATATTTCACGCCATCGTCGTACAGCACTTTGCCTTTTCCTGCTGCTGGTGAGTGGTAATGCTCCAGGACGGCATCAATAAAATCCGCGTGAACTGTTGGGGGACCTACAACTGTGTATTCTCCTACTGATGGAGCGGTAAAGATAAAGCCTCGTTTAGAGACGTGAATGGTCGTAGTAAATATCCAGGCGAGGGAAAAGCCTATTACAATAGCAATCAATGCATAATAGACCATAGGCAGGTCGGTTCTCAAATAACGTCGTAGTAGTGCTGAACGGTAGGTGCGTCGTCGGAGTACCTTGGGCATACGAGCCTTTCTACGCTAACTAGGTAGCTCTTTATGTATAGTATTACAGGTAATACGTATATGTTACCTGCAAGGTTAACAAATATTGTTCTGTAGGAGCTTTCATTCGTTACGCCCTTTTCGGCGCGTGATGTGGACGAGGGCGTAATGAATGAAAGCCCCTATGTCTACCGTATCTTGTTAAATCATCATGTTATTTCTTACAGATACCCTTCTCCCTGAGATATAATACTAAAAGGTGTTGCTTGGCTGAGAGCAATTCTATGGGTACTACCACGAAAGGGATTATACATTACCATGACAACAACTGCTGAACCGAAAGTGCAGATGCCTTCTGCCTCTGACCTGTATAATATAGACCACTTACTCTCTGAAGAGGAGCGCATGGTGCGTGATACGGTGCGTCAGTTTGTTCGTGAGCGTGTGCTACCCATCATTGGAGAGCATTTTGAGGCTGGCACGTTTCCACGCACACTTATTCCAGAGGTCGCCGAGCTTGGCTTATTGGGTATGCATTTGCAAGGCTATGGTTGTGCTGGCCTGAGTGCAGTATGTTATGGTCTGGCGTGTCAGGAGTTAGAGGCTGGCGATAGTGGCTTGCGCTCGTTCGTCTCTGTACAAGGCTCATTAGCTATGTATCCAATCTATGCCTTTGGTTCAGAAGAGCAGAAACAGCGTTGGCTTCCTGGCATGGCGAAGGGTGAAATCATTGGCTGTTTTGGTCTCACCGAGCCTGACTTTGGCAGTGATGCAGGTGGCATGATAACATCGGCGCGTCGTGATGGAGACTTCTACGTGCTTAACGGTGCGAAAATGTGGATTACCAACGGGAGTATCGCGGATATCGCGGTTGTGTGGGCAAAAGCTGAGGATGGTGTGCGTGGCTTCCTGGTAGAGCGTGGCACTCCTGGTTTTAGCACGAATGACATTCATCACAAGCTCTCATTGCGCGCATCTATTACTTCTGAATTGCACTTTGACGAGTGCCGTATTCCTGCCACAAACATGCTGCCAAACATTCGTGGCATGCGTGGACCACTCTCATGTCTCAATGAGGCACGTTTTGGTATCGCCTGGGGCGTGACTGGTGCTGCGCGTGCGTGTTATGAAATGGCTCTTGAGTATGCTAAAACGCGTGTCCAGTTTAAAAAGCCCATTGCCAGCTTCCAACTTGTGCAGCAAAAACTTGCAATCATGGCGACGGAACTTGTAAAAAGTCAGTTGCTCGCGCTTCAACTCGGACGCCTCAAGGATGAGGGCTTGCTTCATCCCGTACAAATCTCTGTAGCGAAGCGCAACAATGTACGTGAAGCCATCAAGACGGCACGCGAGGCACGCACCGTACTTGGTGCAAACGGCATCACGCTGGAATATCCTGTTAGTCGCCATATGAACAACCTGGAATCGGTCTTCACCTACGAAGGCACCGACGACATTCACACTCTGATTATCGGGCAAGCCATCACGGGAATCAGTGCATTTGAGTAGGAGTTACGACATATCCAGGATATTGATGAGATGACACGAAACCAACGGCTTCGTGTCACCTCATCAATATCCTGGATATGCCGTATTTTTCATTAGCTCCTATCTCCTACCTCAATAACCTCTTTCTGTTCCTCTACATGTCTATGTTTTGTCAGCCGTGTACGAACAACGATGACAACAAGCAATACTATTACAACAATAGCTCCACTTGCTATCCATCCTAGCGTACCTGCTAATCGTTCTACCTGAGCGAAATTATCGCGAAACAGGCGACCTGCAATATAGCCGAGCAAGCCGTAGAAGATTGCCCACACTATGCCCCCTGCCGCATTATACAGCAAAAAAGTTTGCCAATGCATAGAGTTAACGCCCGCGAGTAACGCTGTCCATAGGCGTAGTAGAGTGGTAAATCGTCCGAAGAAAACGGTTTTGTTGCCGTGTCGTATGAAAAATTGTTCTGCGTACGCAATATGCTGTGGCTTTACAAAGAAAAAGCGTCCAAAGCGTAGGAGAAAGGCGCGTCCACCTGTACGCCCAATGAGGTAGCCAATATTATCACCAAGAATCGCGCCGAGTGCCGCGCAAGCAATGACAAACGGTATCTGCAACCGTGTATCAACCGCAGCATAAAACGAGGCCAGCAACAACATCGTTTCCCCTGGAAAAGGAATGCCTATACATTCAATCATCACAAACACGATGACTGCTGGATAGCCAAAGGTTGCTAGCGCGTTCTGTAAGGTTTGCAGTGAGATAAGAGCCGCAATAATCATGCTCTCATTATGACACAGATAGGAAACAGGAAGGCATGACAGCAACGAGGCATGACAGGGGCAGAGCACCTGTCACTATACTGACCACCACTGCGTGGCTTGCCACGCCAGTCTGCGTATAGTAGTGACAGGTGCTCTGCCCCTGTTATGCTAATATGCTCTGTTATCCTCCACATGGTACGGATGGACCTAAGTCTCCGCCGTAACTGGTCACTTTCCAGATGTTGGACGACTCTATGTCTTGCTGCAGAGTGAGACGTACTGGATAGGATGCTGCTATTTTTTCTCGTGTTACAGTGTATGCGTAACTTTGTGTGTTGCCTTGCACTGTTGCGCTATTAGGAACCTCTGTATAGCTTTTCACGAAGCCATAACATACGTCGTCATGCTGCACCTGATCCTCAAATTGCTCTAGCGTAAGCTGTAGTGTTATAGTCCCACCCAGGTCTTTATATGCACTTTCATAGTCACGTTTTACAATCGAAGAGAGAAAATCATTCGATGTTGCTGCTGCACCAGAGCTTGCGCCGAGGCCAGCAAGAAAATTGGAACCGAGAGAATAGCCAAATATACAGGCTCCAACTGTACACAAAAGAAGTATTCCGCCTAGAATCAGCAAACCGCGTCCCAATCCCTTTGGTGGCTGCCTCTTTGGACGAGCTACACGGGGTGTCTGCGGCAGTTGCTCAACACGAGTCATACCAGGAGGACGCTGAGGAGGTGAACGATGCTTCCCCGTACCGTTTAGTCCATTGAGCGCGGCTAAACGTTTACTATAGGAATCTTCCTCCGAATCTCCCCCCTGCCCCGGTCTTTCTTGCATGCAATGTCCTCCTCTCTACCTTTCTACTCTACACATCAAGCATAATCACGCCTGCCAACGTGCCGTGAGTATATTGTAGCTGCTCCTGGGCTTTCTTTGCCTGACGCCGTGTAGTACGACCAGAAGCAATCGTGAGAAAAGTTGTGTTGACTGCATCGCTGATGAGTGCCGCTTCTGCACTGGCTAGCACTGCTGGACTGTTAAAAACGACAATCCCCGGCTCACGCTCCGTCTCTGCTAGAAATGCACAAAGATCAGCAACGAGCGTATGAAACCGTGCTGAGAACAGCATACTTATTTCCTGTAGACTTGCTGTTCCTGCGCCGAGGAGACGAAGATTGGGAACGAAGGTATCACAAAGTGCTGTTGCAACACGTGTAGGCGTCTTTTGTGTCAATATATCGCTCAAACCAATATTTTTACCAACTCCGAAGCGTTGTTCTAGTGTTGGGGTATGCATGTTGGCATCCACGAGAATCGTCGGTGTGCCACTTTGTGCCGCCGCAATAGCCACGTTTGCTGGAACGGTTGCCTGTCCAAGGTAGGGTGTTGGAGTTACGAACAACGTTGTTTGTTGGTGTATCTGTTCACGGTCCCACGCAAAGCTAATATTCGAGTATAGCTTTTGATAGGCTACGCTAAAAGCCGAATCTGTATCATAGTCAGTAAGCAGTGTCACCTGCTCCTGTGAAGGAATACTCACAAGAAAGCTCCTCATGTAGTGGTATACAATATATTATGCCGCAGTATGTGTTCCCCGTTGTTTTGTGTTTCCTGGTGATGGAGCATGGGGCACTTCACCGTAAATTGGAAGTTGTAAGAGTTGTACAACGTCGTCTGTCTTACGAATGCGATCATCAAGGTACTCAATAAGAAATGCAAGCGCGATACCAATGAGCAGTGCGACAAGGACCAGTACTAGTAGGAGCGTCGGTTTACTTGCTTGCGAACCAGCAATAGTTGCGGCATCGGTTGCGCTAATAACAACTTTCGCGGCGACAATTGGACGGTTGGGAGCCGTAGTCGTAGGTTGCGTTATGTTAGTCGAAACGACATAATCGGTATAGTCATTGATGTGTGCAACGCTTACTTCTCCGGCAGCATTTGCGATAGCCCATGCGCCAGCAGGAGTATTCCATGATACGGAGACCGTGACAAGGTTACGAGAGCGGCCTGCCGTAATGGACCCCTTAATTGCTCCTACCGCTACACCTGGATTGGCAAGATCGCCGAGATCAGGATTAGAGCCAAATTTCTGTTTGATCTGTGGCATATCTGCATTAATTTGTGTATATACTTGCTGAGCGAACTTTGACGAAGTGATAGCAGGTCCTGTAGCGAATCCATCTGCAATTGACTCAGAGACGGAAACATAATCAGAATAGCCCGTTGTGATTTTCGTTGGTGCTTGTAAGCCAATAAGAAGTGTAACATTCGATGAATACGCGTGTAGTGCTCCTGGCGTCTTACGAATTTTATAGTATTGATAACCAGAATATAAAGCGACGACAATAACAACAAGGGCAATAACCCAGATGCGTCGCAAGATGACTGACCAATAAGCCCGTAATTCCACGGTATAAAACCCTTTCTCGTGGAGAAAATATTTTTATCGTACTATGTTATGTGTTAATGGAGTACTGCCAGCTTTTCCCTCACTCAATTTTGCTTCCACAAACTGAAGGATGCGGCGTTTGAAACGTGGCAAATCAAATTCAAGTGCATGATTACGAATAACAGTAGAATTATAAGTTTTTTCATCGAATGAAGCCAACGCGCTTGTCAGGCTATTCACCGTCTGTTCCGCAAAGAATGTCCCTGTAACACCATCAACAACTGATGTAAGCGCACCGCCTGCCGCATAAGCAACAACGGGTCGCCCAGATGCCTGAGCCTCTAAAGGCGTAATTCCAAAGTCCTCTTCGTTTAAGGATAGGAACGCGCGACAATGCGCGAAATAGTGCAGTACTGCGTCGTCGGAGAGTCGTCCCATAAAACGAATTGTCGGTCCTGCAAGTTGCTTTAGCCGATCTGCGTCACGTCCACTTCCAATAACAACCAAAGGCAAGTGTAGCTGATTACATGCTTCAATGGCAAGGTCTACACGTTTATATGGGATTAATCGACTAAGTGTGAGAAAGTAGTCTTCTGGTTCTATCGTTGGGTCAAAAGGGAAACGACTGGCCTCTACAGGTGGCGGAATGACGATAGCGTCACGACGATAATACTTTTGTATGCGTTCTGCTACAACGGGTGAATTAGCGATAAAGTGATCAACGCGCATTGCACTCGTCTGGTCCCACACACGCAAACCAGTAATGAGAAATGGGAGAACTTTACGAGCTGTACTGCCTAATTGCTCACGTTCCACATACTCGTTATAGTTCCAGCACCAGCGCATGGGCGTGTGACAGTAGCAAATGTGCATTGTCTCAGGTCGAGTAATTACTCCTTTGCCGAAGGCACTGGAACTACTTAAAACGAGATCGTAGCCACGCAGGTCTAAGCTTTCCATTGCGAATGGGTAAAACGGCAAGTATGGCTGATGGTGCTTTGTGACGCTAGGAAATTTCTGCATAAACGAGGTACGAATGTCTATCTTTTGAAATGCTGGATCGACACGTTGTGGATCATAGATAGATGTGTAGATAGGAGCATCTGGAAAAATCTCATGTAGTGCCAGGACGACGCGTTCCGCACCGCCCATCTGGTTAAGGTAGTCGTGAACTAATGCAACTTTCATGAAACTAATATGCTCCTCGTCTAAGTAGAACTGCTGGAATGGTGCGCAAGAGAATTTGGAAGTAGAGGCGCAGTGACCAGTTTTCAATATAGTATAGGTCCATAAGAACACCCTCATCGAACGTCAAATCACTTCGTCCGCGTACCTGCCACAGTCCTGTAAGCCCAGGTTTGATTGCCAAACGTCCCTTTTGCCACTCTTCATATTGCGCAACCTCACGAGGCAGCGGTGGACGTGGCCCTACAAGGCTCATCTCGCCTTTTAGCACGTTGATAAGCTGTGGAAATTCATCGAGGCTTGTACGGCGTAAAAACCTTCCAACAGGTGTACGCCGTGGATCATCCTTCATTTTGAACAGTGGTCCCTGTGCCTCATTTTTCGCGATAAGCGCCGAGAGGACCTTATCCGCATCTTGATACATGGAACGGAATTTGTAGAAACTGAACTCTTGTCCATTAAGTCCGACCCGTTTTTGCCCATAGATGATAGGGCCGCGTGAGTTTATACGAATAGCGCATGCAATACAAATCCATATTGGTAGACCAATAATCAGCACTGTTGAGGCTACGAGAATATCAAACACACGCGTCACAGCACGCTGGATCGTATTAAGCGATACTTGCTTGATGCCGATAAGGGGGATACCCTCCATCGCCTCCATGTCAATACGTGAAAGATTCATTTCGTAGAGGTCTGGTATAAGTTTGAAGGATGCTCCCAAACGTTCGCACATCTTCACGCTTCTAATCGCATATTCGTGAAGGTATGATGGTAGAGCGATAATAACTTCATCAACCTGCATTGAGCGTATAACTAGACCAATATCGTCAAGTGTCCCAAGCATTTTGAAGCGTCCAAAGTCGCTGGGTGCCTCACTCATATCATGTAAGAAACCAATAATCGAGTAGCCAAGATTTGGATTTGCCGCAATATGTTGCATTGTCATCTTGCCAAGACGACCGGAGCCGACAACAAGCAGCCGCGTTTCACCCAATCCTGAACGATAGAGAATGCCCATCGCAAGCGAGACAACGAGCCGACCTGTACATAGCACAAGAATAGTTGTTCCCCATATAAACGGCACAATCAGACGCGAGTTGTTCGGTGGTTGAAAGACAAAGTAGTACGTTATCAGAAATGCCAATCCCACAGTTGCAGAGCTAATAATAGTCCATGCTTGACGGAACCACGTACCCGTCAAACGGATACGATAGAGGCCACGCGTCGCAAAAATGATGAGAAGACCGATAACAATACCGGCCATTAACAAGTAGTATTGCGGACTATATTGCTCAAAGAACCTGCGAGGGCCACCGTTAGTCGCAAAGTTGCTACGTACAACCTCTAGCGTTCTTGCTAAATGTTTGGCAAAAACACTTTTGTCACTGAGAAGATATTCACGAAAATTATAGGCAAGTTGGAAGGCAATGGCTACAAGCCACCCATCTAAAATGACCATTGCAATGCATTCAAAAACACGCCATTGATGGCGATGAGAGCGTCGGCGCGAAATGGCCTTTGTTATTGGACCGGTTGCTCCTGCCATCATTTCAACGGCTCCCGTTCTGTCGGTATCAATATCTATTTTTGTTTGGGGCGATAATTTACTCGTATTCACAAATCAAACCATATCCTACGCTATTGGACAAACGCTCCATGCCTGAGGGAATGCTTTCTATGTGTTGCCGCTTGCTCATACACTACAAGTGTTTGCTCTGCCATTCTCTGCGCTGAGAATTTCTGTGCGACAGTTGATGCTGATCTACGGCAGCTATCTCGATACTCAGTGTCGGTTAGTGCCTTATAGATTGCCTCGGTCAACGTATCAATATCCGATGGATTCACATTCAAGGCTATGTCCATGCCTGCTTCGGGTAGACTGGATACGTTCGAGGTGACGACTGGCACTCCACATGCTAAAGCTTCCGCCACAGGAATGCCAAACCCTTCGTACAGTGAAGGATACACAAACGCAGATGCAGCATGATACCATAACGCTTGATCGGTATCCGCCACAAACCCAGGAAATATTACGTCCTCTAGGAGACCAAGTTGTTGAACCTTCTCAAATATTGTATCATAAAGCCACCCTTTCCCACCTGCCAGCACCAATTTCTCTTGTATAGCATAATTTTTTCGCAATTGAGCATAGGCATCAATAATCGATAGAATATTCTTCCGTGGCTCTAGTGTTCCTAGATATAGCAGAAATCCACTCGTCAACCCATGCCGCTTGCGGAATGTTCGTATCTCTTCTTCTGTCACTCCGTTAGAAAATCGTTCGTCGATACATGTGTACACGGTATGCATACGTTCGTAGGGTATACCAACAAGTTCATGAGCGTCTCGCTGTGTACTATCCGAGACGGTAATCAGTTCTGTTGCACGTTGCATACTCCGTATCGTAAAGGTCCGATGGTACAAACGCTTCGTTCGTGTCAACACCGTAGGAAATCGCAAGAACGCCAAGTCGTGTAACGTGACAACAGTTGCACACGATTGTGGAACCCATTCGGGCAACACGTTCACTGGTGAGTGTAGTACGTCTATTCCACGCTTGCGTATCTCCGCGGGTAACGTGAACTGTTCCCATGCCACACGCGCGGCAGGTTGTGACTCAGACCATGGAGCGGAGATATACGTAATAGCAGGGTGTGATGCACTCAGCCGTTCCACAATATCCTGCCCGTTGACAAAGATCGTGTATTGAGAGTCCCCTGGGTGCTTTGCAAGCTCTGTTAAAAGATAGCGAATATAACGGCTTACCCCACCATTACGATAACTCTGACTAAACGATAACAACTGAGCGTTAATACCTATATGCATACCTCTCATTAACTCCTCAATGCTCATAACGTCTTTGAAATTCAGGAGGTAACAGAATTAGACCTTTCTATGACCTGCTACTACATGTTTAAACGCGTCAGCTTATAGTTTCAACTTATTCAAGGTCATAAGTCCTACCTAAAACTGAGTTGTATCAGTTACGTGTGTCATCCTCTCTATGATTGCTACCAAATGTTTCATTCCATATGTGAGAATTTGCTTCTGTCTTTCCTCATTAGTTTCTGTAGTAACTGTATCATGTTCGTAAAGCTGACTCTGACCATAACCTGTTTGTATGTATACGACAGGGATAGCAAGGAGCGACTGAAATGGGTAGTAATTTCTCTGCGATGGCATAAGAGGAAACGCAGACAGCCTCTCGCCATACAGCGCAAACGCACTCTCATAAACAGTTTTAGCAAACTCATTACGAAGTGGTGTGTGTTGAGGACTTCTGGTTGCTAGTACCCGTATGGATACATCTTGAAAGCCCTGTATATCCAGATGCTTGCGTAACTTCTCATGTATATCCCCAGGCTCCTGGTCAGGTACAAGGTGTATATCAATCGACGCATTTGCAAAGGATGGAAGAGTATATGAAGATGTTGCTGTACTCCCACTATATATGCGTGTGATGATACATGTAGGTAGAAGGAGATAGGTATAGTACAGTTGGAAGCCATGAAGGTGTAGCAAAAACTCATTGACATGAAGACGCTGCTTGAGTGCCGATTCTGCCTTCACCATGCTTCGTAATAACGCTATCTCTTCATCTTCCATCGGCACTAGTGTGTCATAAAAATCCTCTATATGTATCTCCTCGCGTACATCTTTTAAACTATTCAATGCCCATGTGAGACGCCATGCTGCATCCGGTAAAATTGCACCAGAAAGAATGTGCTGATCGTGAGAGGCTGTTTCGACTTCAATCTCGACGCGAAGCAGCCCTTTTGTTCCCAATGCTAAACATGGAGAGGGCAGAGAGTCATCATTTGGTATATCGTATAAGCAGCAATCAACTCGTAATAATGTCCGATTTTTCGCGAACCACTGCAAAAGTTCTTCGTCGTTCTCATAATATTCCTCGATATCAATAAGCCACACCATATTGTATGGTATACTTCCTATAGTCTTGTGATATAATGCGAATGTCAGGAGACGGGTCACAAAAGCTCCCCAACGTGCGAGTGCATCTTGCTGTGGCGGACAATGGCTAAAAAGAAGCAGTGTCTTCGTTTCATGTATAGAATGTATGCCGCAAATGAGATGTTGTTTGTCGTCTACCTGCTGAAGCGTAAATGTCTGTTGTTGTAGTAAAGAGCCAATGTATGTAGAAAGTGTGTTATCCAACTCGGCTTGTGCAAGCTGTGCTACGATTGTATGTAGTGTCTCAACCAGGGAATATGCAGAAGCGTCGATGGCTGCGAGAAGATTTTTGTTGTATTCGTCTATCATTATTTTGCCTTTGCTCTTGTTTCCTAGTACCCACGGGCAAGCATCTTGCATGCTGAAGATTGAAAGAGTATACTCTTGGACAAGTAGTAGAGAAGCCCAAAGGGGAAGTACTGTCAATGCACGAAATAGCCGATGCATTGCGTTTTTCTCTGCGTCAGTGTATTATAGCTTGAAGTTCCGGCGACTGCCTGATTTATACCAAACAGAAGTACGGGAGATAGCGCGTTGTCCAAACAACTCCGGCTCGATGTTGCACAGTTAACGGATGTTGGTCGCAAACGTCCTCACAATGAAGATAATATGGCCTATGTCATCCCAAAAGACCCGCAAGTGATGACGAAAAAAGGTGCCCTGTTTATCGTCGCCGATGGCATGGGCGGACATGCGGCTGGTGAGGTGGCAAGTGAGATCGCCGTTGATACTGTCAGTTATGCATACTATCAAGAAGACAACGATGATATCGCTGTCTCTCTTGTGCATGCCATTAAACGGGCGAATACGCTTATTCACCAGAGAGCCGCAGAAAACATGCTACGCAGTGGTATGGGGACAACCTGCGTGGCTGGTGTGCTACGCGGTGGTACCGCATACATTGCAAATGTTGGAGATAGTCGCACCTACCTTGTGCGCAAGGGTCAGGTTAGACAAATATCACAGGATCATTCATGGGTTGCTGAGCAGGTACGTGTAGGACTGCTTACAGAAGAACAGGCACGCTCACATGCACAACGCAATGTGATTACAAGATGCTTGGGCACACAAGCCGATGTTGAAGTAGATATTTTCGCGGAAGAATTAGAGGAAGGCGATAGCTTTGTTCTTTGTAGTGATGGCCTTTCAGGTTTCGTGACTGATGATGATCTTCGTGCAATTGTGAACCAGTATGTACCTCAGGAAAGCGTCTACCATCTCGTAGAACGTGCAAATGAAAACGGTGGCCCTGACAACATCACTGCTATTGTCGTGCATGTCCAAGAAGTTGGTTGGGAGCCACCTACTGCACATCGTAATGGATATACCAATGGGCATGACATCACAAATCAACCAACGCTCACTGATGCTCAAACGCCAGAGCTTGCATTACCTGGGGGCAATGGACGGATTCCTACCGCTCCTTTGCTAGGAACTGCTCACTCTTCTGAAAGCGTCACCGCTCCGCAGCCTGCACTACACCTTTCAGGACGCAAACGTGCACGTTTATTATATCCTACACTGGTCTTGTTTATTCTTCTGCTAGTTACACTTGTAGGAAGTGGTATTTATTACTTTTTGCATATTAATAACCCGGTAGACTTCGATGGGTCCATGAGGAAAGCTCAAGCACTTATCACACAAGGACAGGGTGAGGTAAATAGTAAACCTGGACAAGCGTTACAACATCTTTCAGCTGCACAATCAATTTTACTGTCTTTGCAAACCCGCGCGCTGACTGGGACACAAAAAACACAAGTTCAATCACTTCTTAACGGAAGATTTGCTGATGAAGTGAAAGTAGCTATTACCAGTTACAATGCACAGTCAATGATCACCACCTTGCCTTGTACTAGTACCATAACAACTCCTGTAAATGGTGGTGGTACGAATGCATCAGCGAGTAGTATCGCCACTATACAGAACAATAATGGCTCGAAACTCTTCTCTTACGTATTAGGTGATGACAACAATCTCTATCAACTTAATGACAATAAAACACTTCAAAGTACGCCTCCCATAGCAAATAATACAAAAATTTTACACATTGCCAGCGATGGTTCGCGTCTTCTTGCCCTGACTGGAACAGTCACGCAGAGCGGATTTTCTGCGCCCTATAGCCTGTTGCTTTTCACTACGGATGATGCAGGTGCTTTAAAGCAAGCAAATACACCGTTGACGATTGATGCAACGTTTACAAAAGATGGAATACCGCAACTACTAACCGCATGGAGTACGGATGTATATGTTGTTTTAACCTCTGAGGCTGCTCCTGCATCCGCAACTATCTTGTACTACACGATAGACAATAAAAACAAACTTGCGCCTGCTTCCACAAAGTATAGTGCAACACTTTCAACAAAACCGATTGCAAGTATTGCCGCATTTCCAAACCGTCAACTGTTCTTCCTGACCAAGGATGGGGGTGTGCAAAGTCTGACATTCACAGGTGGAACGCAAGCGTTGCCAACACTCGTGTCAATACCTCAGAGTGTTGCTACTCCACTTCCCTTTACGACAAACAATTTTACGCCATCCACACGATTTTCAGCACCCGACGCTCCACCGTTGCAGTCACTACAAGCCTTACAACTTGTTGGCGCGAAGTTTCTTGTTGCTGGTAATGTAGGAAATCTTTCACATTTGTATATATTAGATGATAGTATGTATCATCGTGTTCTCGATTTTGAGATAGGTAAAGGTACTACAGCCTCTATCACTATGAAGCTAGACCGTCAATATACTTCATCAAGTCTCATTACGAATGTGAAGGGACTGGTACCGGACCCGAAAGCACCATCTGTGTACCTCGTTGCTCAAAATGATCCCAATCCTTCAGTGCGTAATCTTATCACCGTTGATATGACACAGAACGCCACCTGCACCTCCTAGAAAGAAGCTAGACAGTGTATGTTACATTACGTCTAGGACTATCTTTTCGGATACGACAATCTTTGCTTTTTTGAGGAGTCGTGCAAGTGAGTTTTGAGGTACATTACCGTACACATACGTGTGGCGAGTTAAATAACAGTTTTGTAGGCCAGGAAGTGACAATTGCTGGCTGGGTCAATCGACGCCGAGATCACGGCGGCTTAATTTTTCTTGATATTCGTGACCGTTACGGTCTCACACAAGTTATTTGTGATCCAGAACGCTCACCAGAAGCGCATCGCGTTGCCTCCGAACTACGCTCGGAATATGTAGTACAGATTACAGGAACCGTTGTTCATCGCTTACCTGGCACAGAGAACGCGCAGTTAAGTACTGGTACCATTGAGATCGCGGCACAACACATTACGATACTCAATCCATCTCGTACCACGCCTTTCCCCATCAATAGCGATGCGATTCAGCCTGACGAGTCACTGCGCTTGAAATATCGTTATCTTGATTTACGCCGTCCAAGAATGCGGGACAATATCATAAGGCGTCATCGCGTGGTCAAGGAAATGCGCGACTTTCTTGATGATCGAGGCTTTCTGGAGATAGAAACGCCTATTCTAATGAAAAGCACTCCAGAGGGTGCACGTGATTATCTTGTGCCAAGTCGTCTTTACGCTGGTGAATTTTATGCGTTACCACAGTCTCCTCAGCAGCTGAAGCAGTTGCTGATGGTGGGTGGCCTTGATCGCTACTTCCAAATCGCCCGTTGCTTCCGTGACGAGGATCAGCGTTCGGATCGGCAACCAGAATTTACACAGCTTGACCTGGAAATGACCTTTGTATCAGAGCACGATGTCATGTCGTTAATCGAGGAACTTCTTATTCATTTGATCGAGAAGACGACAAAGAAACGCATTAAAGAGCGTCCTTTCCCTCATATAAGCTACGAGGAGGCGATGGCACGCTATGGTACCGACCACCCCGACCTTCGCTTTGAACTACCACTTGTAGAAATATCAGACCTTGCATCAGCCGGAACTTTTAGTGTATTCAAGAATGCATTAGCCAATCAAGGTATGGTAAAAGGCATTCGTGTTCCAGAGGCGGGAAGCTATACACGTAAAGAAGTGGATGAGCTGACGGAGTTCGCGCGTACACTGGGCGCGAAGGGACTTGTCTCGCTCGCTATAAGTGCATCTGGCGAGATTAAATCGCCGTTGACCAAATTTATGTCTTCTGAAGAGGTTCAGGCAATTGTTGACCGTCTTGAGGGTCAACATGGAGACCTACTACTCTTTGTCGCGGACAGCGCGAAGGTCTGTAGCGATGTCCTATTCCGCTTGCGCGTTAAGCTCGGAGAGCGTCTTCATCTGATCGATCCGAATGAAATGGCTCTCTGTTGGGTGGTTGACTTCCCTCTCTTCCATTTTGACGAAGAATTACAGCGTTATGACGCGGAACACAATCCCTTCTCTGGTATGGATGACTCTCACCTCAGCAGGTTGGATACTGACCCGCTACACATTCGTGCCAAGCAATACGACATCATTTGCAATGGCTACGAAGTCGGTGGTGGTAGTGTACGTATCAACATGGCGGACATTCAGCACAAAGTCTTCTCGCTAATGAAACTTGATGACGAACAGATAAAAGAGCAGTTCGGACATATGCTAGAAGCCTTTGAATATGGCGCACCTCCCCACGGTGGAATCGCGCTTGGCATTGATCGTCTGGTTATGTTGCTTGCTGACGAAGACAACATCCGTGAGGTTATCGCATTTCCTAAAACGCAAACTGCAATGGACCTTCTAATGAATGCACCTGCGCCTGTAGAAGAGAAGCAGTTGCAAGAACTACACCTCCGCATCCGACCCGAAGAAAAACGCTCATAATAGAACTTCTAGAGAAACAGGCGACCCCCAAAATTAGTGGTGGCCAGTTTATCTGAAAACCAAACAGCCGACAATATATAAACAATAT
>CAXUHF010000076.1:22552-25876 GCA_964250765.1 uncultured Ktedonobacteraceae bacterium
CCCACCCACAAAAAACCCCCTAAAAATAAAAACTACACAACCCCCCCCAAACTAAATCGGTTGGCCCCCTGTTTCTCTGAAACGCAAGCAGCGTACTATCTATAGACTATATCGCTGATAGAGACACCAATGCTGCACAAAACATATTACAAAGCGGTTTAGGCCAGGGCATGGCCTTCAAACGTCAACGCACACTAGTAAGTGATGCGTAGTTTGAGAAGCTGCTAGCTTATAGCAATGGAGAGTTGTCACATTTGCATACGTTTGTATAATGATGATAAGACCACACTTAGTGTGGTCTAAAGCGAAAGCTACCCTAAATATATCGTAGGTTAAGCATCCGGTTGGGAGGATGGAAGGAGAAGAAAATGACATCGATACATCAGGGCAACACACAAAGAACAACAACATCAACAATGGCACCAGTTGCCACATCCGCGAGCGCAGTGGGTGTACTGAGCCGACAAGCTGGCATCGTCAGTATTGCGCCAAAGTTTGCGCCAACATTAAACGAGGACGAGGCCGTTACACAGGCACGTCTGCTCAAGGCATTAGCAGACCCCACGCGCCTACGTATTTTAAGTTTGCTGAGCCGTCACGAGGGCGAAGTCTGCGTCTTCGAGATTGTAGAAAGCTTCACGCTAGAGCAACCTACCATTTCACATCACTTACGTATTTTGCGCGATGCAGGTCTCGTTGATTGTCGTAAAAAGGGATTATGGGCTTACTATTATGTGCGACGCGAGGCATTAAACCGCGCACGCGAAGTCATTAACGAACTCGCCTAGGGTGGAGAGAAGAGTAGTGTTATCTACGCTAATTTAGGGTAACATCGCATAAGCAAGAGGAATGAGATGCACATGCAACTCATTCCTCTTGCTTGTTCCTATCCTCTTGACCTATCTATAAACAATCTTTATACTGAGATGGTTCTTGTAGGGGCTTTAATTTATTACGCCCCCGTTACGCATCATCTATCGAAGTAGGGCGTAATAAATTAAAGCCCCTACAATTGGCGTATACGCATTATTTTGCTCATAGGCTCTATACACGAAAGAGAAAAAGGGAGCGTTGTGAAATTTATCATTCGCTGGCGACCACTCGCATTATGGGGTATTGTGTTGCTTGGCCTATTGCTGCGCTTATACGGCTTAAACTGGGATTCAGGGAACAACTTTCATCCCGACGAACGGCAAATTATGTTTCATGTTACTGTGTTAACATGGCCTAAAAGTGTGGCACAATTTCTTGATCCTGTAAATTCACCGCTTAACCCACACTTCTTTGCTTATGGCTCGTTTCCGCTTTATCTATTAGCCTCCCTAGGAAATATTTTAGTTCGTTTCTCTCCTGCTCTGGGGACATTTTCAAATCTCACCCTTGTTGGGCGTGTCCTCTCAGCCCTGTTCGATAGTGCTACAATTCTTTTCTCAGGGCTGCTTAGCTTAAAGTTAACTGATGATGCCACACCAGGAAGAAGACACGCTTGGAATGTTGCTTTACTGTCTGCCGCACTAGTAGCCTTCACACCTCTACAACTACAACTCTCGCATTTTTACGCCGTTGATACTATTCTACTTTTCTTTGTTGTATTAACCATCTATGCATGCGTATGTCTGATTGATACCGAGAAGCCGATACGTTGGGCGTTACTCGTAGGTCTAGGATATGGCCTCGCACTTGGAACGAAGTCTAGTGCCGCTCCACTTGCTGTGCCGCTACTTGTCGCCGTGGTACTACGCTGGCGCAGACACGATTTTTTTACCTCTCTAACGTCTCTTCTCATTGCAGGCTTTTTTACAATTATTATATTTCTTATCGCCGAGCCATATGCACTACTAGATATGCCAAATTTTATTCAGCAGGTGTCCGATCAGGGAAACTTGGCGCGTGGCTTGCTCGATCTTCCATATGTACGTCAGTTTGCAGGTACAATTCCTTATCTTTATGAAGCGAAAAACATGTTTTTTTGGGGGATGGGTGTGTTTCTTGGGCTTGCGATATGTGCTGGTTTTGGGTGGGCGTGTTTCCACCTCTGGCGACAAAGGGGCAGTGCATTCAACGGTTGGCTTGTGGTGTTATCCTGGATACTCACATATGGTATCATCACAGGAAGCTTCTATGCAAAATTTATGCGCTATATGTTGCCACTCTACCCTTTCCTTAGCCTACTTGCTGCATCGGTACTCATAGCGTTTATACGTGTCGCATGGAATTCTACATCAACAACTGTAGAGGATGTTAAACCGAGCGGACTACGAAGAAAAGCTACTGTGCTGCAAATACTGAGTGTAAGCGCACTCGTTCTTGTACTTGGCGGTACATTATTTCAAGGATTAGCACTACTCAATGTATATAGCCAGCCGAACACGCGTATACAAGCATCTCGCTGGATGTATAGCCATCTGCAACCCCATTCAACGCTTACCTATGAACAATGGGACGACCCCTTACCGGTCGCCGTTGATGGACATGATCCCTCTGAATTTACACAAACTACGTACACAAATGCGTATGGGCAAGCTACTACTGGACTAGACCTTTATGGCGACGATACAATGGCGAAGGCACAATTATTGTCACATCTCCTTCCAACTATTGACGCAATCACAATGCCTACTGACCGTCTTGATAAGTCTATTCCACGTCTACCAGACCGTTATCCTCTAACAATTCACTATTATCAATTGCTCTTTAACGGACAACTTGGCTTTCACCTTGCCGCGACATTCGCGAATCATCCTCATCTGCTTGGTATTACCTTAGATGATAGCAACGCTGACGAAAGCTACTCCGTCTTTGATCATCCGACCTCACGTATCTTTGTACGTGAAAACCCGTACCCATATACATCTGAGCAACTTTTACAAAAACTCTTAGCGGGTGTCAAACTTCCGTAGGGACCGATTTATCGCGTCCTCGTGGCGTTTCAAGTGCCGACGAGGACGCGATAAATCGGTCCCTACTAGTTTGTCATATGATGTTCGCAGGCAAAAGACGTTCTACAATCACGACATCGCGCCAGTCGCCATCAAGTTTCGCGTGCTTATGATAGATACCCACTTCACGAAAATTTAGCGATTGCAGAAGTGCACGGCTTGCTAGATTATCAAGAAAGACCCGCGAGACCAATTTCCAAAAACCAGCCTCTTCAGCCACACGAATAATCGCTTCAGCCGCTAAGCGACCTGCTCCATGTCTACGCATATCACGTTTAACGTAAACGGAGCATTCAGCGATACCTGCATAACACTCACGACTACAATAGGAAGAGGTAGATGCAAAGGCAATTACCCCTTGCTTGTCTTCGACAACTATAATAGG
>CAXUHF010000077.1:0-24724 GCA_964250765.1 uncultured Ktedonobacteraceae bacterium
TAGTTTAACATGGTTCGGTCATCAGATATTTTCTTAGAAAGGATTTGCCGCATGAAAGATACCTCACGACGCAGAATAGAAATCTCTTCGCGTAAACGCTGATATGTGGAGGTCATTTCAAGAAAGTGCTGTTTCTGAGTATCTTCAATATTCATCAAGAACGAGGCAATAAAGTAGGAGAGGTCTTCGGACTCATCAGGCAGGTTTGCCTGCACATCAGGCTCATTCGCCTCTTGAAGCAACATCGCTAGATATTCTTCAAACATCTTTCGCGCTTGTTGTGTTGCGCTCTCAAGATCAGGTTCTTTAGCGACAATATCCTCATAAGGTTCTACTGTTGCAGAGATATATGCTTTATCGCGGCTCTCGCTTAAAATGCGGAACCGTTTGATGCCAACGGCGTTAAGGGTGTAACGTCCATCTTCAAGCTGTTCCAAGTTATGTATCTCTGCTATCGTACCGATAGTGTGTGGAACCTCGCGCATGAATTCGCTTTCGGGTCTAGGTAATACGATTCCTAGAGGCTTATTCTCTCGCTGACAAGCAGCTATCATCTGCCTGTAGCGTGGCTCGAAGATATGCAGAGGTAGCACTGTCCCTGGAAACAGGACTGTTAATGGAAACAAAGGTAACTCAAGTATATTACTTGCCATAGAACCTCTCCTTTGAAAACCCGTCATCGCCAGGGTGCTGCTAATCAGTATATCACTAGTACTATGAACTTGAAAGAATATACATTCGCTTCACTATATATTTTTTCGTTCATAAAGTACATATATTTTTCGATGGTATACTCTTTCGTACCTATCGCTTTTCTGACGCTCTAAAAATGTAGGATGGGGCAAGTTACACTAAAATCTCTTTCACTCTTGTCAACTATACCATCTGGGCTGTGGGTACAGCGTCAATTACAGCTTTTGGCACACTTTGGTTCAAAGAGCCTACTACTATTAAAATTGGCTCTATTATCCTGAATATTCTTGGTGTTGCTGGATTGAACTTAGGCGGAACCCATTAGTTGAGGTGTACAGCTTTACTCTGCACCTGAGCAAGACAACTGGATGGTACTATCGCTATATACAGCAAACAATTGTTCCTTAACCACTTTTTCTTGTAAAGACCATACACGAAGTAGGTACTCTCCTATGGGTACTAACAGTTCAAAGGCACCATCAGTAGTAGTTAACACTTGGTCTATTGGAGTTCCTAGTGCGCCCTCAGTTGCTAGATGAAGTTGCACGAGATATATTACTGATGGTGTAATAGCTCCTTTTACAGAGTACTTATCTCTTGTTCTTAGCCAGTCAGGGCGTCCATTTATGTAGCTTGGTTCAGGATGGCAAATAACAATATCAACACCGTACTGCTGAACCTCTGATGTTTGCTGATATGCTGAAAAAGGTTCCTCGCCAGTCAGTTCCCAAAGCCAAGCAGCCATTTTCTTTAAGAATCCAGGGTATGTGTGCTTACGTGGGTGGTTGTAACCAACCCATACTAGAACATGAGCATTCGTATCCTTCTCCAAGATACGCTCAATAATATGTTCTGCCATACGGCGTTCTCGGTATTCTGCCCACATACCTTCATGATCGCTCAGCAAGCTCCTATCCGCTTCATCCATATCAAAAGCAACTACTGGAAGACGTAAAGTAATACTTGTGCGCAGCAACGATGCTCTCTGTGGCTCATAGGAAAACTCGTCAGTTGCACACATAACTTGGTTTGTTTGTACCGCTTTATCAAGTGGACTTTGAAAACCTGTTTCCATCGCTAGATGCGTAATGCCTGCATCCATTAACATAGGTAATACCTGAACACCAAATGCACGATGTTCTGAATTATGATGCTCTTCACCAAGAATAACTATACGATGCTTTTTTACGGCAGCTTTGAGGAGTAGAGGAGCATCGGCAAGAGAAACTTTTTGCCCGAACTGTTGTTGAGGCATGGCACATGTTTGTAGTGCTTGCTGAGAAAAAAGTGCGTCCTGTTGCTTAAGAGTGCTTTGAGCTTCCGCAAATTGACCAAGTGCTTGTAAAGCATAAGAATAATAAATGTAACTCCCAAAGTCTGTCTCATCTACAAGATCACTAAGCATACGCAAAGCTTGTAAGTAGTTTCCTTGTCTTAAAGCCTCTACAGCTTCTCCTGTTCCATCCGGTAAGATAACAACTTCATTCATGATGATATCACCTTTCATTCTTAAAAAAACGTAGCGTCTATATACACTCCTAATGTTTTTTCTTGACATACCTTGCAGAGTTATGATAACATTTCTTCATGAGTTACACATTTGTGGGCCAGTTCAACTATCTGCTGGCTACCGATCACCCCAGTAAATATCGGTCACATGGTTTCGCCGCATAAGCCTGACGCAATTGCTTATGCGGCGGAAAGTGGCGTCGATTGAACACTTGCTTACTCACTATTGTGATTAGGCTACAATTTAATGTGTTTCACCTGTGCTGCTCTCCCCTTTTTCCACGAACTCACTTTACAGTTCTCTTCTCTGCATACGGTTGACGTTGGGATCCACTCCGTCCGTTTTCTTACCCTTTTTATACCTATTGCAAGGAGAAGTACACAGTATGTTGCTCGCAAATTTTTCTCAAGTCAGTAAAGACTTTGGTGGTAATCCTATTTTTCAAGAGGTCGATTTAGAGATACTCGAACACGAACGTATTGGACTCGTGGGCGAAAATGGCAGCGGAAAATCAACGCTCTTCAAGTTGTTAGCTGGACTGGATACACCAACACAAGGCACCATTACACGTCGTCGTAACCTTACCATTGGCTATCTCACACAAGAGATAGATGAGACAATGTATACAAAAACCATGTATGAGGTCGTATCCGAGACATCACCAGAGCTTGTCACGCTTCAACATCTCCTCAGTGAACTTGAGAAACAGATGTCAGACCCAATAATTGCCTCTGACTTGGATGCGATGACACGCATCCTTGAAACATATGGCAATGCGCAAGAACGTTACGATGCACTAGGTGGCTATACCCTCAGTCATAAAGTTGAAGCTGTCTTGAGTGGTTTAGGGTTTCCGTCAAGTATGTATGAACTAGAAATTCGCTCACTGAGTGGTGGCGAAAAGAAACTCGTGAACCTAGCCCGCATTTTGCTACAGATGCCTGATCTCCTTCTTCTGGATGAGCCAGACAATCACCTTGACCTACAAGCAAAAGCATGGCTAGAGTACTACATCCAGGACTATCCTGGCACTGTGCTCATCATCTCACATGACCGTCATCTCTTAGATGCTGCGGTTAACAAGATTTTCGAGCTTGAGGATGGCGAGATTTCATCGTATGCGGGCAACTATAGCTACTTTGTTGTAGAGCGGCAGCGACGCCTGGAAAAACTACAAGAATTGTATGCGGCACAACGCGATGAAATCAAACGGTTGGAAATCAGTATGCGTCGGCTCAAGGGTTGGGCAAAAATGAATTCTAAATTCGCGGGCAAAGCGGAGTATATGGCGAAACGTGTTGAGCAAGCACGCGAGGAAGCCGTAGATAGGCCAACCCTTGTTCGTGACCGCATCAAAGTTGGGCTAGACGCCGAGCGTAGTGGTAAAAAAGTGCTTGAGATTCAGGGGTTAAGCACTTTCATTGACGGTTATACATTGTTCGAGCCATTCGACCTGACAATTCTTTATGGTGAACGGGTTGGCATTGTGGGTGCTAACGGTAGCGGTAAAACAACACTGTTAAAAACAATGATGAACCTTCTTCCCACAATGCACGGAACGGTGAAAATCGGGTCAAGTGTAGTAACAGGCTACTATGCTCAAGAGCAAGAAACGTTACCATTTGAAAGTACGTCAATAGATTTTGTACGCAGGTTGAAAAACATGACTGAACCGCAAGCCATTTCCTTCTTGCACAGCCTACTTTTCTCATTTGAAGACATACATACTCCCATTGGGCAACTGAGTGGAGGTGAGAAAAGTCGTCTACAGATCGCACGTTTGCGCCTTACAAACGCCAACTTCTTGTTGCTTGATGAGCCAACAAACAACCTTGATATTGCCTCAATCGAGGTACTGGAAAAGGCACTAGACATGTTTGAAGGCACCGTTCTTACCATCTCGCATGACCGCTACTTTCTGGATAAGGTTACAACAAAAATTGTAGCGATTGGAAATGACAGAAAGATACGAGTATACCCAGGAAACTTTTCATATTACATGAACCACCAAGATGCGTGACCAGGAGAAATTAGACTGATGAGATGAAAATCTTTTTTCATCTCATCAGTCTAATTTCCCTTATGTATCCCTCTGTGAAAGAAGACGATTATCGAGACGAAATACACCTAGGCTGACAAGGGCAGGACCAACATCACGTAGTGCTTGCACAAGCAATCTGTGTGCATTTTGTTCGCCAATAAGAGGAACACAAAAATATTGGCAGATAGCAAACAAAGCAGCAAAGCCTTCTAGTAAGTCTTCGCGTGGCATACGATCTAAATGTGAGCCATCAGTAACTTCAAGATAACCGGAAGGTACGATTCTTAGGCTCGCGAAAGCTGGGAATGCAGATGAGCAGTCTTCAAGGATATCGCGTAGGACACTGAATGCTTCTTTAGGACCGACAAGATGGGAAACTGCAAAAGAGATGCGCCGTGTCCCTTCGATAAGCACTCTCCACTCCCAAGGTGTGATAAGTTGTTTTACCACTAGTGTGGGAGTCAGTTGGCCTTCAATGATGTTTGTTCTTTCAGGCATAGCAATGAGGCCACGTTTATGCAGGGTTAGCAACACTTCCTCTAATAGCTGTTCGTATATCTCGCCCAGTTCAAGTACATGAGGTGTTGTACCACGATCAAAGCGTATAGTAGCGTATGTCCACTCTTTTAATTCTAGCAGAATCTCACGATTATCCCCACGGTTCCCTACAATTTGGACCAATTTGCCAGCTCTAAAATAGAGATGCGCAACGCTTAAACGTTCAGTATTGCGAAGTGAGAGACGACCAGATGCTTTAGAACGTCTAATATGATAAACGACGTGTGCCAGTTCGCGAAGAGAACCTCTCCATGAAGATCCAAACGAACTAGTTTGAGGCACAATATGTATCACTTTCTGTCGCCGTTACGCAGGAACATTATGGCTGTATAGAGCATCTTTTAGCGCAAACCTCACACCATCCTACTAATTTTCCCTCTACTTCCTCCACATTTATTAATCTATGTGCACAACGGCAAACATAGCCGTGAAAACGCGCGGGATTGCCAAAGACAAGTGTGTATGGTGGAACGTCTTTCGTAACAACAGAGCCTGCTCCGATAAGGGCGAACATTCCAATAGTTATCCCACACACAATAACAGAGCCGGCACCAATCGAAGCTCCATACTTTACAAGTGTAGGAGTTATCTGCCAATCGTCACCACTTTTCAATGCTCCATCAGGTGTGATTGCTCTGGGAAACATATCATTTGTAAAACAGACGTGAGGACCAACAAAGATACCATCCTCCAATGTTACCCCTTCAAAGATTGAAGTGTGATTTTGAATTTTTACACGAGAACCAATAGACACATTGCTGTCAATGTAGACACCTTTCCCGATATTACACATTTCACCGATAGAGGCGTGCTCTCGTACATGCACCTGTCGCCAGATACGCGTACCTCTACCAATGTGTGCATCAGGAGAAACTTCTGCGGTCGAGTGAACATAAAACGGTGTATCAGACATCTTACTACATCCTCCACTACGCAATGCCTTACACACTGCGTTCGCTACTTAGAGTTGGTGAAATACTTTCGTACAAAGGGCAACCAACGCAAACGCGAAAAGAAGCCCCACAAGCCTGCAGCCTCTGCCGCTACAAGTAGCCAATGTTGATCGACATCGACTTCAATACGCCGCAGCATATAGGGATCAGATTGAGGACCGTTTATACCATAACTCGTCGTTAGAGCCCATTTATATCCTGCTTTGTACACTGCATGACGTACATCACTTCCTATATGTTGCATCTGCCCAACAGGATACGCAAATGAATAGACCGAATGTCCTAGTTGTTGTTCTAATACAGTACAACATTCCTTAATCTCTTGCTGCATTTCACTATAATCCGTAAGATATGCAAGAATAGGATGATTCATCGTGTGTGCTCCGAATGTTACCCACCCACTCATATCCATTTCCTTCACTTGTTCCCATGTTAATGGAAGAGAAGATACATCCTCTTTAAGAGGCATAGAAGGTACAGAAAGCATCTTACGCGCAGATATAAGAAATGTTTCCCGTTCAGCAACCGATTGCGCGTGACGCACATATCTATCAATAGCTGTTGCTAATGCTGCTCGTTCATGAGACTTTTCTAAATCATAGGATCGTTCCTCAATGCTCGCGTTACTCATCTTCGTTCGAGATACCAGATGCTTCCCTTCTTCCCACCAAAAGTGTGTACCGCTTTCAATATACCCTGGAACAAGATAAATTGTGAATGGAACTTTTAGTTCAGAAGCAAGAGGGTATGCATAGGTATAATTATCGCGATATCCATCATCAAATGTTATCGAGAGTGTGGTTAAACGCTCCATATTTTGCGGTTGATTTTTCTTAGTCAAGTTGTACAGTTCATCGAGTGCTGTATCTATATGTACAATACGATAGTGCTTTTTCAAGTATGAAAAATGGCGTCGAAGATTCCCTTCCGACGCATGATGATAGTTCAAAATAATAAGATGCTGTGATGAACGTCGTGTCCACCAACGAGCAAGATGTACGAGGCCACTATAATAAAATAGGGCGGCAATACCAACAAGTATATACCTACGCATCCACGAAACTCACTTTATTTTTCTTTGCGGAGAGCAAATACGTCATGCTAGCGTCTTTTTACCATGAGTATTGTTGTTATTATATATCTATTTCACTCGTGTCACACGCTTAGCTACAGCTCGTGCCACGCGCTTGGCAGCAGCGGCATCACCAATCACAAAGCGATAGAGAAACCCAAAGCTACGTGCCGCTGTGAAACCGACGAAGTAGAGTCCTGGCACGCTACTCTCGAAATGACTATTCAAGACAGGCGCGTGTAAGTATGTTTGAAGCTTATTCACTAGCGATGGTGCTAACATTGGTAAGCGTTTGGTATCTGTTTTATAGCCAGTCGCCAAAATCACATGATCGACTTCTAACACATTCTCGTCTGTAAAGGTTATAACGACACGATTGTTTACTTCTTCGACGCGTTTCACCATAACACCTTCGTGCAACGTCACTTTATTCGTGATACGCGGCTGTAACCAGGGAGAACCAGCAGAACCATGACGCGTGTCAAGAAAATGATCGCGTGTATTACGTGGAAGCCAATGAAAGCTATATGGAAAATGTTCATGAAGCCAGTTGAGCCAACCATTACCCATACCTGCCTGTGGAGCACGCAACTCTCTTAAAAACTCTGGAATGTGTGAATTTGTCACTCTAATCCACCGCACAGAATGACGTGCCAGAATGTGTACCTCTGTATTATGCTCGTGCAGCAAGGCCGATGTTTCTAATGCTGCTTGTCCCGCACCAACTACAGCAACTTGTTTCCCAGAAAACTCATTCATCAAATGATGGTCAGAAGAGTGAGAAACTAGTGTGTGTGGCATATGAGCATATTCAGCTGGATAGTAGGCATAATAGTGAAGCCCAGGAGCAAGCACGACTGCGTTAGCAACAATAACGCGTCCATCTTCCAAAGTGACGACAAATTGATTATTTTCGCGCTCAATATTTTTGATATAGGTCTCATCAAGATTTGGCACGGCGTGCTTTTGGAACCAAAGAGCATATTCAATAAACACTTCTACAGGAAGTGGGTCCGTACCCTCTATTCCTTTTTCCTTAAAATATTCTTTAAAGCTATACTTTTTCCCAGGATCAGACAAGTCTGTTGCCCACCAATAAGAGCGTAACAACATTCCTTCTGGCATGTTTTCTCGCCAAAAATAAATAGGTTTGCCAAAGGTTGCGACTTTTAAACCTTGACCTTGTAGATGTGCAGCGGCGGAAAGTCCATACGGGCCAGCTCCCATTACAACCACGTCATAATCCACAGATGGAGTGGAGCCTTGTGGTTTCTGTATGTCTAGTGATACACTCATTGTGAGGTCCTCCTTACAAGACCTTTTTCCAGCCGCTGCCGAGTTCGTTGTGCGAACTCAGTTGTTGCCGCTAACGCTGGCAGTGGGTCTCGCCAATCAACATAATCATATCCTGTTGGAACAAGAAAAGCTGTGAAAAACTCTAGGAATGCTTGTGGTACTGGCATAACGCCGGGTCTACCACGTTGTGTTATTGTTTGCATTGTAGTGATAATGTCGCCTTCTAAATAACGCATCCAGCCTCCAGGACGATAACCCTCAACAGGCTCAATGTGTTCTCCAAGTGCCCACTGATAAAGTAGATAAGGAAAGTCTATACCAGCACGCACAGCAACTTCAACAGATGCAGAAAGACGTGGGTTGATCTCCATCAAATATGCTTTTCCATCACTCCCACGTCGAAACTCCACCTCTGAGTAGCCATCAAGGTCTATCTCACGTACCAGACGCTCCGCTTGATTCCCAATATCCTGTGGAATGTCTATACTCTGGCGATACACAGAAGTTCCACCTAATGGTGGTTGAGTACGTTTTGCCCATTGTGCAAAGCGTGCATACATCGTTCCATGTGCATAGAGAAAACTCATAGCTTCGCGTTTACCAGGAAGAAATTGTTGAAATTGTACCGTTCCGCCAAATTGCGTTAACTTCTCCACAGCACGACGAGCCTCATCAGGCGTTGTCACTAATTCAGAGATCAGTCTTACACCTTGCTGGTCTCCCCAAAGCCACGACTCAACCGGCTTCACAACGGCAGGAAGTCCGATGTCTCGAATAGCCTCCGCGACTTCATCCACTGAAACAACTGTTACCCCCTTAGGAACTCCAATGCCGAGTTGCTCAGCAATTTCAAATGTCTTGTCTTTGTTGATCGCTATTGATAGAGCTGCTTCATTTGCCAGAGCAACACGCGTTTTGCGCTCAAACTCCACACGATGTTCGCGCAAAACAGCGAGTGTGCCATCAGAGGAGGTAATCAGCACCTTAGACCCAATAGTATCCACAAATTGTCTCAGGTAGGTCAAAAAAGGTTCTGCATTTTGCTCATATGATGGAACTACACCTGAACGCTTACACCAACGCGAAGAGAATGTGGGAACACTTTTAGCTTTTTGCAGACTAGCAGCCACTTCCAATGCCGCAACACGCATTCCTCTTGAACCAAGAGAGCGCACAGTAACCAGCGATTGACGAAGTTTTGCATCTAGTACAAGGGCATCAAATGTGTCAAGATGCTTTTGCGTTATGAGACTATTGTTTTGTATAGACTCTCTACCGTTTATTTTCGGGTTTATCATGAAATTTCCAATACATTCTTCGTATCTCAGTTGGGCAAGCTCTATTATCTGGCTGCTTGTCTAACCCAACCTATTCTTCGTACTACAGCACTAGCAACACGTTGTGCCGTTGCCTTATTGCCCACAACGAAACGGAAGAGCGGACCGAAGCCTCGTACAGACGTTAATCCAACAAAGTAGAGACCAGGCACATTACTCTGAAACCAATGATTGAGAGTAGGTACTCCATTATCTGATTCTATTTGAGCAAGAAGTGATGGAGCAATCATTGGTAATTGCGTTACATCTACGTTGTAACCGGTCGAAAGCATAACGTGATCAACAGTCAAGCTTTCACCATTTGAAAGCGTTAGCGCAGCATGGCCTTCTACCTCTTGTATCTCCTGAACAGTCTGACTCTCATGCAATGTTGCCTTGCCAAGAACGCGATTCCGCAACCAGTCAGAAGCAGCTGCATTGTAATGATTACGAAGATATCTATCTTTTTTAGCCTGTGGAAAGCGATAGAAAAGATAGGGTATATATTCAAGCACCCAATTTTTCCAGCCGGGTGCTATACCAGAATCGGGAGCTTTAATTTTCTCCCATAAAGACCGCTCATGCGCTCTATCAGGGGCAAGCCAATGAATTGGACGCCTTGCAATGAGGTCTACAGTAGCACCTGCCTCAACGAGCAAGGCTGTGTACTCAACGGCACTTTGTCCACCCCCAATGATAGCAAGATGCTTCCCTGCGAAGCAACTAAAATCGTTATGCTCAAACGAATGTGAAACAAGTTCGGCAGGCATATGGCTAAATTCAGCAGGACGACGACCATAGTAGTACAGTCCAACAGCCATAACAACTGCGCTACTCTGCACCACGCGCCCATCCGCAAGAGTCAATGCAAACTGTTCATTCTCACGTGTAACAGAAGACACATAGGTTTCATCTACATCAGGAACGGCATTCTTCTGAAACCAATCGGCGTAGTCAATAAACGCTTGTGCAGGTACAGGATAGCCTTTGGTATACACCGATGATTGACGAAAGAAGCGGTCAAAGCTATACTTTCTCTTAGGGTCAGAGAGGTTAGTAGCCCACCAATGAGAACGCAAATACAATCCTTTAGGCATGTGATCACGCCATAACTCTAATGGTTTTCCAAAGATAGCGACTTTTAAACCTCGCCCTCGCAGGTGTGCTGCGGTAGTTATACCATAGGGACCTGCGCCTACTACAACTACGTCATACTGTGTAACAGGAGATGTTTTTTGTACTTGCTCTCTCTCTGACACCACGCTCATAATTTTATGTTTCTCCTCAATATGTGTTTGCTATTCGTTCTCTTCTATGTAAGGTATGTAAGAAATACTTTCACCGCTAAAGCTATGCGCTTTCACCTTTTCCTATGATGGCTTTCCAAAGTGGAGAAAATAGATGCCAAATTCCAGACGTTTCAGCAGCCATAACGAGCCAATGTCGGCTCACATCACTCAACACGCGTTGCAAGCGTAGGGGATCATTTTTTGATGTATTCATACCTGCTTGTGTTGTTACAGCCCACTCGTATCCTGCTACTTTCACAGCTCGCACAGCTTCATCACCAATATGTTCAGTTCGTCCAACTGGATAGGCAAATGTGCGAACAGGATGTCCAAGTCGCTCTTCCAGAAGAGTACGACATATTCCTACTTCAGCAGTAACCTCATCGGGATTAGCAAGATACGCGAGAACAGGATGATGCATTGTATGCGCTCCATATGAAACCCAACCACTTTCCCCCATCTTATGAACTTCCGCCCATGTCAATGGTCTATCACCCTCTTCCTCTACTGTAACGCTTGAGGGAACAGCTAGCATCTGACGAAAGGAAATTAAGGACTTTTCGCGTTCAGCCACAGACTTTGCATGGCGTAGACGAGCATCAATTGCTTGTGATAATGCAGCGCGCTCATCTGCCTGCCCCAATCGGTATACTTTCTCTTCCAGCGTCACTTCTTCAACTTCAGCACGGCGTACAAGGCGACGGCCCTCACCCCACCAGAAGTACTCTCCACTCTCAAGATATCCAGGAATAAGAAATAGCGTTACAGGTATCTGTAGACGACTAACATACGGGAAAAGATGAGTGTAGTTATCATAATAGCCATCATCGAAGGTGAGCACTAATGGAGTACGCTTATCTTTCCTCTGCATATTTTCACTTGATGGCATATACAACTCTTGTAGTGCCTCTTCAAGATGTAATATTCTGTAATGACGGCGTAGATAGAGCAAATGACGGCGAATATCTCCGCCTCGCGCACGATGATAGTTAAGAATAATCAACTGTCGCTTTGTACGTTGCACGAACCAACGTGACAAAGCTACGAGACCACTATAATAGAGACACGCAGCTACAAATATACCTACCCGTTTGCGCATATGTTCTCTCCCAGATTGTATACATTATGACTTACTCATCTGTTTCAGCACTATTTGGAGATTTGCCATTTCACCAAGAGCCTTTGTAGCATAACTATTTCACTTTAAAGGAGTAAGCACTTCTTTACATAAAGACAAACGAGCACAACAAAATATATAGATAGAAAGTACCCCATGCAGAAAATACCATACTACCTATGTAGAGAACATGTACATTTAGGTAGAGAATTAGTAAAGCAATGCTCTTTGATGTGGAGAAATTCACGCTTCTTCTACCTGTAAAGAAAGAGTTTTGTGCTCTTTAATGATTTCTGCCATAGATAGGGATGTACACCAAAGAACCCTATTCTCAACGCCATCTCAACATCAGTAACAACCACATTCTCATAGACAGAGGTGTATCTTTATAATGCTATGAGTTTGCAAAGTACAATAATCGGCGTCAGAAGGCTAGGCTATTTGTAGGCATAGATGTTACAAAGAGAGACCTTTATAGGTCTGAGTAATAGTAGTTCTCAGCATTTCTATTTTTGAAGGATGGTAATACAATGCGAGGTTGGCTCAACCGCTATATGTTAATCGCCAAACGCTGGATATGGATTGTTTTGCTTGGAGTGGTCATTTGTGGTGGTACTACATATGTTATAACAAAACTTATGCATCCCGTTTATAAAGCTACAGCCCTTCTAGTACTGACAACATCAGCATCACAATCAGCATACGATAATACAACGGCAGTCTTAGAGGCTCTTCCTACATATGCCCAATTTATTAGTAATCCAGAAATACTGCAACCTGTTGCATCACAACATCATCTCACAGAAAAACAGTTAAGTGCAATGATTACGGTCAAACCGCAGTCGAATACGCAAATCATCCAGCTTGATGTTGAAAACAATGACTCTCGTCTTGCTGCACAGTTAGCAAACGACATAGGTGCTAGTTTCGCACAATACGCAAGTATACAGCTTAATGGTGTCATGCAAGTAAGAGTTCTGCCCGCGCTACCACCGACAGACGCTGACCATCCTAAACCCTCGCTCGATGCACTTATTGGCGCATTAGTCGGTTTAGGTCTTGCGTTAGCCATCATCGTCGTATTTGAATGGGTTGATGATCGTATGACCCGCCCAGAGGAAATACAAGAGTTGCTCCGGACCGAAACATTAACCACTATTCCTGAGTTATCTGCGAAGGAACGACTCAAAAATGCGGAGGAGACCCCTGCGCTTGCTGAAGGATGCCGCATACTATGTGCTAATTTGAACAGAGCACAAGCAGAACATCCGTTTAAACTGGTTATGGTTACAAGTGCTCTTGCAGGTGAGGGGAAAAGCACTATCGCGGCTAATCTTGCATCATTTCTAGCTATGACAGGAAAGCGTGTACTTCTCGTTGATGCTGACCTACGTCACCCTGTACTCGATCAACACTTTCAATTGAGCAACAACAGAGGTCTCTCGAATGCATTTCTTGAAATGTGGGCACGCATCGAGGTAGAGTTAGAAGGTCAGCCCACTGAAATTCCTTCGCTGCGTGTTTTAACTGCTGGCGTGCTTCCTTCAAATCCATCAGAGTTGCTACAATCACAGCTTGCTCAGCAGCTTTTTCAGCATTTCAAAGCTTCAGAGCACTTTGACTACATCATTTTTGATACACCACCGCTTCTCCCTATTGCAGACGCACAAATTATCGCGTCAAATGTACAAGCTGCAATCCTTGTTGTTGATGCATCAACAACTTCACGCAAAATGCTTGTACGTGCAAGACAAATTTTGACAAGAACAGGAGTCCGAGTACTAGGTGTCGCACTAAATAAGAGCCAATGGTTGGACGATAACGCCACACGTGAGTACCTAGGTGGCATTCAGCAAGCAAGACCTCGCGCTGACATCTCGATGTCCACACCGCCTCAAACACCACCCATTGAGGATACGGAGACCAAGCCACTTTCTAATGGAAAAATCGAGGATACAAGCGTTACAGTATCTATTCGTGGCTTAAAGAACACTGAAAACTAATATTTTCTGACACATTGCTGATATGTCCTTACGGCATCGAAAGGTACAAGATATGAAGCAAGAATTACTAAGGAAGATAAAAACTCGTTCGTTGCGGGTGGCGGTTATAGGGCTTGGCTATGTCGGACTGCCACTTGCAACAACATTTGCCGAAGTAGGTTTCGATGTAACAGGAATCGATGTGGATCAGTTGAAGGTTGACGCCGCGAATAAAGGCGAAAGCTATATCCCTGACATTCCGAGTCATATCTTGCAAACATTAGTTGAGTCGAAGCATCTTCATTTTACTACAGACTTCGCTGCATTAAAAGATGTTGATGCCATCAGCATTTGTGTTCCAACGCCCTTAAGAAAAACACGCGACCCTGATATTTCGTACATCCTCTCAGCAACACAGCATGTACGCGAGCATCTCCGCAAAGGGCAAATGGTCATCCTGGAAAGCACAACTTACCCAGGCACAACAGATGAGTTAGTATTACCAGAACTTCTTGCGACAGGTCTCGAAGTGGGAGAAGATTTTTTCCTGGCATTTTCACCTGAGCGTATCGACCCTGGAAACGTACATTTTGATACAAGCAATACACCGAAGGTTGTTGGTGGTATTACGGCAGATTGTACAGAACTAGCACATGCCTTTTATGGTGCTGCAATCAAGCAAATTGTTCCTGTCTCTTCAGCACGCGTAGCTGAGATGACGAAACTACTTGAAAACACTTTTCGTGCGGTCAATATTGGACTGGTCAACGAAATTGCTATCATCTGCGAAAAGCTCAATATTAATGTATGGGAAGTTATTGATGCAGCAGCTACAAAGCCCTTTGGCTTCATGCGCTTCCTTCCCGGTCCTGGATTAGGTGGACATTGTATTCCTATCGACCCACACTACCTATCATGGAAGCTAAAAACTCTTGATTATACTGCTCGTTTTATAGAACTTGCAGCAGAGATAAATAGCAGTATGCCTCACTATGTGGTAAACAAAATAAGTGAGGCACTGAACGAGCAAAAAATGAGCTTTAATGGCTCAACACTCCTTGTACTTGGTGTTGCATACAAACGCAATGTAGGGGATGTGCGAGAATCGCCAGCACTTGATATCATTCAAGAATTGCAGTTGCGTAAAGCAGTTGTACTCTATAACGATGAATATGTGCCTTCGCTCACTCTTCCCAAACATACGCTTTACTCACAGTCGTTGAGTAAAGAACTTTTACAGTCGGTAGACTGCGTAGTAATTATCACTGATCATGGTTACTATGACACATCTTGGATAGTGCAAGAGGCACGCAGTATTGTGGATACACGTAACATGACGCAAGGACATGAAGATAGAAAGATTGTCCGTTTGTAATCGCCTCTCGCAATTTTTATGCTTGTTTTCTCTTCTATATTATTATTATGCAGAACGGTTAAGAAAGAATGTCTCAGCCTTTAGGTACTGGCACAAGCCAGCCCCTCAGTACAACAAGTGCTCATCTCGCAGCAGTCCGTTTGAAATCTGCTAATAAGCAGATTTTTCGGGCATTGCTCAGCCTTGCCTCTGCGAATCTGCTCATTCGCGTCATGGGAATGCTAAATCAGGTTGTTGTGGCAGCTCGCTTCGGACAAGGAGCGCAGATGGATGCCTATTTTGTTGCTTCTGGCTTACCCGTATTGTTAGCACAACTACTTGCAAGTTCCTTAGAAGCATCGGTTATTCCGATATACGCTAGTCTGCGTGGAAAGGGGAAGCAAGAGCAGGCTTCCCGTCTCTTTAGCACGCTCTTAAATCTCTTGTTCATCAGTATGGTTGTTGTCACTCTAGGCATGCTTGTTTTACATAATCAGCTTGTCGCATTTTCAGGACCAGGACTGAAACCTGACTCTCTTGCACTTGCAGCAAGTTTAACCCCCTATATCTTTCCGGTGCTCATCTTCATGGTGTTGAATAGCTTTATGGAATGTTTGCTCAACACCGAGGGTCAATTCGGTTGGCCTGCCTACGCCGGTATCCTGGTTCCGATTACAACGGCTACTCTGGTGGTACTTGCAGGCAAATCGCATGGTGTACTCATTCTTTGTATCGGAACATTACTCGGTCAAGCATTGCAACTCGTCGCCATTATTTTTCGCGCGCGCAAAGCGAAGTTTGTCTATAAGCCAATATTAGACCTACGCAGTCCTGAGATCGCGGCTATCGGTATCGTCGCTTGGCCCGCGCTTTTTAGTGGCCTGATTAGTCAAGCTAGTCCTTTCGTAGATCAAATCTTTGCATCGACGCTTAGTGTTGGTAGCATTGCAGTGCTCAATAATGCACTTAAGCTCATTAGTGTTCCAATTGGTGTTATCTTCGCATCCGTTGGGCGCGCCGCACTTCCTTATCTTGCAAGACAAGCGGCAGTGAAGGACATGCGATCATTCAAAGAAACGCTGCGTCTCTACCTCTGGGCTGTAGGCATTAGTACACTGGCACTTACAGCAGGAATGATTATTTTTGCCCACCTCATTGTAAAAATTATTTTTGAGCATGGGGCGTTCACAGACGAGGATACGAGTAGAACAGCAATTACGGTCATTGGTTTCGCTATCGGTCTCACACCAATGGCGTTTGGCTTCATCACCTCACGTGCATTTAGCGCACTGAAAAAAACGCGTGTCTTGCTTTACGTAACGGTCTTTAGTGTTATAGCGAACGCAGTATTTGATTATATCTTCGGGAAACTGTGGCAGAGCTTTGGAATTGCCCTCTCGACATCAGCGGTGTACGCTTGCACGATGTTTATCTTGCTCTTCACATTACGAAGCTCAATCGGTAAACTATACCTATTTACGCCACCGCGTGAGGTATTAAACGTAATCTGGCGGATTGGGTTAGGGCAATATTATATGGATTGGATCACCTGGAAAAATCAAAACTTTTATGGTTCACAGCTTTCATATAATTTGCAGAAAAAAATTATACGCGTGAGTGTTGTTTGTATTGTCTTTATTGCTGGCATTACAATGACTGTTATTAACTCTCTCTACGCGCTTCGCATCGCGCTAGGATCGCTTGTAGTTCTTGCACTACTCCGTTATAAATACGCGCTTTTGATTGTTTGGGTAGCATTCGATGCCCTTATCGGCTCCACAATTACAATCTTTAGCGGGAATAATCTTCTTTCAGGATTAACAGTGCCCACACTCTTATTGATGTTTGTGATGCCAATCAAAGCATCATTCAAGCAAATGCCGATTTTACCCTTTCTCTTTGCATATTTCATGTGGGTTTTTGCTAGTATAGGTATTTCCGAGATAGGCGTTGGGCAGTTTCTCACCTACTGGTTGGTGTACCTGGACTATGTTGCGGTTGGAGTATTAATCGTCAATCTGCTCACGACACGTAAAAGATTTATGGGCTTAATCGACTCAATAATGATACTTTCTCTTTTCATCTCGTTCTATGGTATCTATGGCTTCTTCACAAAACAAAATGGACTCTACGATACAAATATTGCGTCGCTGTATCGTATTGGTTCCATCTTCGCTGCGCCTCCAACACTTGCATTCTTTTTATCAATGATTATTCCCCTTGCACTGTATCGCACGATCACTCTGCAAGGTTGGAAGCGTATTATCGGCATATTTTATACACTCGTGTTTCTAGCAGCACTTGGTTTGACCTTCACACGAGGTGCGCTTATTAGCGTTCCTCTCAGTATCATTGTCATGGTGCTTTTCCTACCCTCGCGCAAATTGAAAATCGGCATGTTGAGCGGTATTGGTGTTGTAGCTGTTGCAGTAGTGCTCCTGGCACTCTTTAGTAATTTGCCTATTTTTAGTCGCTTCCTTAATGGAGATATAACAACACTTAATGGACGTACATACCTTTGGCAAGCACTTCTCGATCATTTTGATCCAACACAACTTCTCGGTCAAGGGTTAACGGCTTCCGACGTTTTGTTGACCAACTTACAAGTCGGTGTAGGACGCGGTGTTATTGGTACAGCACCGCATAATATTTTCCTTGGGACGCTCTACGATCATGGTATCATCGGTGTTACGCTCCTTTCATTTGTCCTGATTGCTATTCCAGTAACATTGCTTAGACGTATGAAGAGAGCGACAGCAGAACATCGTCTTATTCTAGCTACTGCGCTTGCTGCATACATTAGCATCTTCATACAATCGTTGGAGGTGACAGTCGTCTGGAACCAACAGGTTGGTGTCTACGTGTGGATGATTCTGTCACTTCCCTTTGCGCTCTACTGGAATACAGCACGTACAGCCGTATCAAAAGACGGTACAGAGATGATGCCAACGGCGCAGAAAGCTGCGCAAGAAGTGGAAGAGGAGCAACTTGTTCATGCCTAAGTCTTTAAAGGGGAATCGTCTGCGCGTCTGTGTCATTTGTTTTATGTTCTCTCCTCTCATAGGTGGCTCAGAGGTACAAGCGGAGAAACATGCTCGTCAATTACAAGCCCTCGGTCATGATGTTACCGTCGTGACACTACGCCTTGATAAGCAATGGCCTAAAACAGAACTGCTGGACGGATTGCCCATTGTACGGGTAGAGGGTTGGTATCGGCGTAATGGAACGTTACATATTGGGCGATTTGGGCACCCATTTCTTGACATTGCAATGTTTATTACTTTATGGAAGATGCGTGACCAGTACGATGTCATTCACTGCATGCAGCTTTCATCTGTAGGCGCGGCGGCCACACTTGTGTGTCAGCTTACAAGAAAACCTATTATCCTTAGCATTCAAAGTGCGGGACCAAATGAGCAACAGCAAGCACGTATTAAGCTCAACGGTCCATCACTTATGTCTGATACGCTTACGACGCTTGATCCCAATTTTTTGAAGGTGGGAACGAATGATTGGACGGCTGGTGATATTGAGAATCTGCCTTCCTCTACATTAGGTGGTCATGCTATCCTTCGCTTTCTGAAACACTCGAACGCATTTTATCAGGTACTCAGTACTCGTTGCCGAGCCTATTTAATAACGCACGGTTTTCAACCAGAACATATCGAACATATTCCTAATGGCGTCGATATTGATAAATTCTGTCCTGCTGTTCACGTTCCCAACTTCTCACAATCAGAGCGCACTATTCTGTGTGTCTCACGTTTAGAATATCCGAAAGGGGTGGATGTACTCTTACATGCATGGGGACGCATGATGCATACGCCATCTACATGGCGTACTTCTCTCAAACTCCGTTTGCATATAGTTGGACAAGGAATATTTCTGCCTCAAATGCAACGCATTGTCGATGAGTTAGGTATTCAGGACAGCGTTGAGTTTCTAGGTCTGCGCCGCGATGTGGTGAATTTATTACACCAATCTTGGGGATTTGTACTTCCTTCACGCTGGGAGGGCATGCCTAATGCCCTTTTAGAGGCAATGGCCTGTCGTTTACCATGTGTAGCAACAAGGGTGAGTGGTAGTGAAGATATTATTCATGATGGTGTCAACGGTCTCCTGGTAGAGCCAGAGAACCCTGTCGAACTGGCTGTGGCATTACGCCGTATTTTGGAAGACACCTCGCTTGCACAAGCGTTAGCACAGGAAGCATACATAACAGTTATGAATGAATATCAACTCAGGACGATTGTGGAACAGAGTTTACAGCTTTACTATCGTCTCCTAGCGCAAGAAGGCAAAACGTTCTTGCCCGTAGTTTTAGAAAAAGGGGCGGAGTATGAGCAAGCGAAGTAATACCTCAAATAAACTGCGCATTTACATTGCTATCTCGACGTTTCATCCTTTTGTTGGTGGTGCGGAAAAACAGGCGTATGCACAAGGGCGCATACTGCATGAGCGTGGTCATGAGGCAACAATTGTAACATTTCGTCACAACAAGCAATGGGCGAAACATGAATCAATGGCAGGAGTACCAATTATACGTGTTGCTGGTCTTCTTCTTGGTGACAGAAACAAACAGATGAGAGTGTTTCAGCAGGCATTATATTTGCTTGCCTTAGTTGTCATGGGCTGGACGTTGTGGCGTGAACGCCACAAGTATGACCTCTTACATGTCTACCAGCTTAGTCTACTCGCATTGCCAGCAGCAATCGTATGTAGGCTTAGTGGGAAACCTTTGATAGTAGCAGTTCGTAGTTCCGGCTCATCAGGTAAGGTTTCAGGCTCACATGACACAACATCACTGCTAGCAGGTCCCCTCGATCCAACATCATCATGGTTACGCGTAGATGCACAGACATGGGTAGATGGAGATTTAGAAGCTCTTGTGCGTCTGGGGAAACCATGTGTTCGCTATACACGAATGCTCTTACTTCAGATACATGCAGTGGTTGTGGTACTTAGTTCACGGATGAAAGAGTATGTAGCGGCACATGATTTTTTGTTACCCAATACGCAGCTCATTCCTAATGGAGTAGATACAAAACGCTTCTATCCCGCATCCGACGACACGTCTATACAAGAAACAAGAATGCACACCGTTGTCTGTGTCTCGAAGTTGCGCTATGAGAAGGGAGTAGATGTACTTCTGCAAGCGTGGCATCTAGTTCAGCAGCAAATACCACAGGCACGGCTCATACTTGTCGGCAGTGGTCCGATACAACCGCAGTTAACACAGATGGCAGAGGCTCTTGATATCAGAGAGAGTATCGAGTTTGCAGGATTACAAAACGATGTAGTAGCACAACTGCATAGGGCAGGCATTGCAATTCTACCATCACGCTGGGAGGGCATGCCCAATGCTGTTTTAGAGGCTATGGCTTGTGGCATTCCATGTATAGCAACACGGGTAAGTGGAAGTGAAGACATCATTCAGCAAGGTGTTAACGGCCTACTCGTCGAAGTTGAAGACTACGAGGCAATGGCAGAAGCCCTCTTAATGTTGCTCAACAATGCTACTCTCGCTAAGCAGTACGGACAAGCGGCACGTGCAACTGTTGAGCAACGCTACAGCCTTGAATATATCACTGACATATATATAGAGCTTTATCAAAAGATGATTATACCGCAAACAAACTGTGTAGAGCATGTGTCGCCGTCTAAAAGCTACACTGCATAAGGCGTTTGCGAAAGGATATTTTCTTTATGTGTGGAATAGCAGGGTTTATTGATACTCGGCGTGATAATCCAGCACATCTCATAGATGGAATGTGTAAAATTATTCGTCATCGTGGACCGGACGATCAGGGTGTGTGGGTTGGAGATGGTGCTGACTCCGGCATAGCACTTGGTATGCGTCGTCTCTCCATTATTGACGTAAGTGGCGGACACCAGCCAATTTTTAATGAAGACCATAGTATCGTGATCGTCTTTAATGGTGAGATTTATAATTATCAAGAGTTACGCCAAACGTTGCAATCTCAGGGGCACACATTCGAGACAAATAGCGATACAGAAGCCATCATACATGCGTATGAAGAATTTGGTGATGATTGCGTAACACATCTGCGTGGAATGTTTGCCTTCGCTCTTTGGGACAGAAAACGACATCGACTTCTGGCAGCACGTGATCGCTTCGGCAAAAAACCTTTGAGTTATTATTGGGATGGGCAACGTCTCTTTTTTGGCTCAGAAATAAAATCGCTCCTTCAGGCAGGTATTCCACGCGAAGTAAACCGTGTTGCGCTTGACGAGTATCTTGTCTACGGCTATGTACCAGCACCAAACACGCTGTTTAAGAATGTGATGAAACTCCCTCCCGCTTCCATCCTTATATATGAACATGGGCAGATTCGTACAAAACGCTATTGGAACCTTTCTTTTGAAAATACCTGTCATGATGATGAAGCAACTGCGATAGAGCGTACAAGAGCACTACTAGAAGACGCCGTTCGCGTGCGTCTCATGAGTGAAGTGCCGCTCGGCGCGTTTTTGAGCGGTGGCGTAGACTCTAGCGTCGTTGTTGGTTTGATGAGCCAGGCTATGTCTCAGCCTGTCAAGACATTCTCTATTGGCTTTGAGGAAGAGGAATTTACAGAGTTACCCTACGCACGTCAGGTTGCAAAGCACTTCGGAACAGAACATCACGAATTTCTTGTCAAGTCCGACCTTATTTCGGTGCTGCCAGAACTCGTTTGGGAGTATGACGAACCCTTTGCCGACTCGTCAATGCTGCCAACATACTATGTTTCCAAGTTAGCACGAGAACATGTCACGGTAGTGCTTACGGGTGATGGCGGTGATGAAATCTTCGGTGGGTACGATCACTATGAACGAGAATACAATATCAGTCGTATATCGCCCCTCATGCGTTACCTCTTAGCATATGGTAGTATGCTTATTCCTAATGGCATGCGTGGCAAAAAACGCTTTGGGAACATGCACCGCGACCTCGCAACACGCTGTATACGCCTTATCTCACGCTTTCCCAATGACACGCGCCCAACAATGTACACACAGGATTATTTTGCTTCTTTGCGAGAAAACGATCCGTACGCACGACATCTCAACCTTTATAAAGAGGTGTCACACCTGGATATGCTCACGCAGATGCAGTCTGTTGACGTTCAAGTCTATCTGCCCGACGATATCCTGGTCAAAGTTGATAGGGCAAGCATGCTTAATTCATTGGAAGCGCGTTGTCCACTTCTCGACCATCAACTAGCTGAATACGTCACCGCGCTTGACCCATCGCTACGCATACATAATGGCACGTTAAAATATTTGCTGAAACAGGTGGCAAAAGATTTCCTACCGGAAAATATTCTCTCACGTCCCAAGCAGGGCTTTGGGGTACCAATTAAGCACTGGTTCCGGGGTGATCTTACTGAATACGCACGAGAAGTGCTTGACTCGCCACGCGCACAACAGCGTGGCATATTCAACCCTGCCTTTATTCGCAACATTTTAAAAGAACATGCAACGACAACGCTTGTTAATCATAGTTCTGCTATCTGGACTCTGCTCTGCCTGGAACTCTGGTTCCGCGTCTATATAGATGAACCTGCATTGGATGTTACATCTGGGCCACACGTACAAAATGTTGATAGGGATCATGTTTACGGCGTCCTTTAGAAAAGAGGTACATTCTATGTGTGGTATTTGTGGTATCTACAATGCCCAAAGTCATGAACCGATTTCACCTTCTCTTATTGAGCAGATGACACGTCTGATAGCACATCGCGGACCAGACGATAATGGAGCATACATTGATGGGCCAGTTGGCCTGGGCTTTGCACGGCTCAGCATCATTGACTTGAGCGGTGGTCATCAGCCAATGTGTAATGAAACGGGTGATATTTGGATTGTCTTCAACGGTGAGATATGGAACTATAAGACGCTACGTACCGAATTACTCGAAAAAGGGCACCAGTTTCGCACGAATTGTGATACCGAAACCATTGTTCATGCTTACGAGGAATACGGCGTTGACTGTGTAGCACGTCTGCATGGTATGTTTGGCTTCGCCATCTGGGATGGTCCACGTCAACGTCTTCTGCTCGCACGGGATCGCGCGGGGAAGAAGCCGCTTTACTACACATGCGTTGATGGAGACCTACTCTTTGCATCAGAAATTAAGTCGCTTCTCTGTCATCCGCACGTGAAGCGAGAGGCCGATACACAGGCACTCGCTGACTTTCTTAGTGTTCGCTATGTACCAGCACCTGCAACACTTTTTAAGAATGTTTACAAGGTACTTCCTGGGCATTGGCTCCTGTACGAGAATGGTTCGATACATGAAGAATGCTACTGGGATTACACCTTTGGTCTAACAGAGCATCATAGCGAAGCCGAATATCTACAGGGCATTCGTGAGCATGTTCATCGTGCTGTAGAAGAGCGCATGATGGCAGATGTGCCGGTGGGGGCAATGTTAAGCGGAGGCGTAGACTCCAGCATTATATCAGGCATCATGAGTACCTTGACAAGCCACAAAGTCAAAACGTTCTCAGTTGGCTTCGATCATCCTGAATATAGCGAGTTACCCTATGCAAAACTCGTAGCCGATCACTTCGGAACAGAACACCATGAGTTGGTCGTACAGTCGTCCGATCTCACCCAATACTGGCCTCTACTCACATGGCATCGTGACGAGCCTGTTAGTGAACCATCAGATTTGGGCGTCTATTTAGTCTCGAAGTTAGCAAGGCAACATGTGAAAGTTGTTCTATCTGGTGAGGGCGGCGATGAACTATTCGCTGGCTATCCTAAATACATCGTTGATTGGTTGGCAAGCTACTATCATATTCTCCCTGCATCTATACGTGATAACGTTATTCAGTCGCTGTTAGATCGCCTTCCTTACAGTATGCGCAAACTTAAAACGGCTGCGCGCAATCTTTCACAACCTGCGCCACAACGTTGGATGAACTGGTTTGGCATTTTTAATGGTTCATTGAAGGAACAACTGCTCTCCGAGAGGACAAAAGCGGAGATTGACCTTGATGCCAGTCGTGTATTCCAAACATGGTTACAGAAAAATCCGCAGCGCGACGATCTCTCATCTATGCTCTATCTGGATACAAAAATTTGGCTGCCCGATAATCTCTTGATGAAGGGTGACAAGATGACAATGGCGGCTTCGTTAGAAGCACGCATTCCTCTGCTTGACGACAAACTCACAGAATATGCCGCAAGTATTCCATCACATCTCAAAACAAAGTCATTTCGCGCAAAGTATATGCTCAAACAAGCATTTGCTGATTTTCTTCCAGAGACTATTCTGACACGCAAGAAGATGGGCTTTAATGTTCCAACTGGCCTTTGGTTCCGCGAGGGACAGCGCGGCATTATCACCAATCTTTTACTCTCAGAGCGCACACGAAGTCGTGGCTACTTTAATAATGATTTTATCGCACGGATGGTACACGAACACATGGAAGGTACAACGAACTATCAGGCACAGCTATTCACACTTGCAAGTCTGGAACTCTGGTTTCGAGTCTTTATTGACAGTCCACAACTCGCAATACCACAAGGGTC
>CAXUHF010000078.1:0-24620 GCA_964250765.1 uncultured Ktedonobacteraceae bacterium
ACTGCAAGCGGGACGGCGCGGACACCGTCGTGACCACCATCCAGGTCGGCATCGAGCTGACGCGCGGCCCGGCCGCCCCCGGGCGCCAGGCCGAGGTCGCCTACTTCGTCGCCGTGCTGGACGGCGAGAACATCCTGAACAAGCAGGTCTACCCGCTCCGCGCCGAGTTCCCGCCGAACGCCGACCGGCTCCGCCTGGCGGATGACGACGTGGAGCTACGGCTCAAGGTGCAGCCGAACAAGAGCGCTGCGGCCTACCGGATCGAGGTCGGCTTCCAGCTCACGCCCGAGGAGCTGGCGGCGAACCGGTCGCGCGGCCGGCGCTGAGGCCAAGGCCGGACCGCCTTCCAAAGTTCGTCGCGCGCCCCAAATAGCCCGGCATCATGACAATCCTGACCCGCGCCCTCATCGAGGCCCGCCTGCCGCTCACCGTGGCCGCAGGCACGCAGCCCGCGACCGTGCCGGAGGCAGAGCTGCGGCGGGGCATGGGGCGCGTGCTCGGCCAACGGCAGGCGACGGACGGCATCTGGGTGTTCGCCTACGGCGCGCTGATCTGGGAGGACGGGTTCGACTCCGACTCGGCCCGGGCTGGCACGATCGAGGGACTGGTGCGCCGCTACTGCATCTGGGACGACCGGAACCGCGGCACGGTGGCGCAGCCCGCCCTGACCCTCGGGCTGGACCGGCAGCCGGGCGCCTGCGCAGGCGTCGCCTTCCATCTTCCGGAGGAAACGGTGCAAAAGGCGCTCTGGACCGTTTGGAAACAGGAGATGTCCGGCGGCTACTACACCGCCGAGTGGGTCGAGGTGGCAACGGAGGCCGGCCCGGTCGCCGCGGTCACGTTCGTCGCCGACCCGCGGTACCCGCTCTACGCGGGCGCGGTGCCGGAGTCCGAGGCCGTTGACCTGCTGGCTGCGGGCGTCGGTCCGGGCGGCACGGCGGCGGACTACCTGATGCAGACCGCCGGCGCGCTGCGCGGCTGGGGCATCCCGGACCCATACCTGGACCGCCACGAGGCCGCGGTCGCCCGGCGGCTCGGCCCGGAGCAGGGGTGACGCCGCTTCTCAGCGTCCGTGGAGTCACCAAGGCCTTCGGCGGCGTCGCGGCCAACGTCGACATCAGCTTCGACGTGGCTCCAGGCGAAATCCTGGGGCTGATCGGCCCGAACGGCGCGGGCAAGACCAGCCTGTTCAACGTGATCTCCGGCGAGATCAGCCCGGACCGCGGCGAGGTTCTGCTGGACGGCCAGGCGATCAGCGGACGCGGCCCCGTCGCCTGCGCCCGCGCCGGGGTGGCCCGCACCTTCCAGGTGGTGCGCAGCTTCGACGGGATGACGGTGCTGGAGAACGTCATGGTCGGCGCCTTCGCCCGCGGCGCCCGGCCCCGCGAGGCGATGCAGGCGGCGCAGGACGTGCTGGACTTCGCCGGGCTGGGTCCCCGCGCGGACGCCCTGGCGCACCGGTTGACGCCGCCCGAAAAGCGCCGGCTTGAGATCGCGCGTGCCCTGGCGACCCGGCCGCGCCTGCTGCTGCTGGACGAGATGCTGACCGGCCTCCCGCCCACGGCGGCCGCGGGCGGCGTCGCGCGGGTGCGCGCCCTGCGCGGCCAGGGGGTGCCCCGGGGGGTGTGTGTGCAGGGGGTTGCTTTAGCACACCCTCGTTCGTTGTACATCAGCCAAACGGTACATATCTACAATTTGGCTGTACTCATTGCCCGCTTCTCTGTCGTATACTATATTCCATACGAGAATAAGAAGGAGGTTTTGCGATAAGTAGCAAAGACGCCGCTTATCCCTACACATTATGAACGCAAAAGAACTGTTTATGAATGGCGAGTTTGTGCCAGCCGAACGTGGCGTCATTTCTGTACGCACACACGCCTTTGCTTATGGCACAGGCTGCTTCGAGGGTATTCGTGGCTATTGGAACGCTGAAAATGAGGAAGTATACCTGTTCCGCTTACGTGAACACTATGAGCGGCTACTTCGTTCCTGTAAAATCCTACAAATGTCACTGCCCTACACCGTTGACCAGTTGATTGAGATCAGTGTAGAACTGGTGAAACGTAACGACCAGCATGAGAATGTGTATCTGCGTCCAGTAGTGTACAAAGGCGAAGAGATACTTGGTGTGCGTTTGCATGATCTCGCGGACCATTTCATTCTGACTTCGGAGCCACAAGGAGATTATGTTCCCCTATCTGGCATGCGCTGTGGTGTGTCATCGTGGCGTCGTCTTGACGATAACGCACTTCCCGCACGCGCGAAAGTGACAGGTGGCTACGTCAATGCTGCATTGGCAAAGAGTGAAGCAATTCAAAATGGTTTTGATGAAGCAATTATGCTCACTCATGAAGGCAACGTCTCCGAGGGAAGCGCGGAAAATATCTTTCTGGTGTTCGATAATGAGTTAGTCACTCCTGGCGCAACCGAGAACATTCTTCTTGGCATTACCCGTGATACGGTTATCAAGCTTGCACAGCGCGAGTTTGGCTATATCACACGTGAACACTCTATAGATCGAACCGAGTTATACATCGCGGACGAAATGTTTCTGTGCGGCACAGGCGCACAAATCGCTCCTGTCGTCAGCGTCGATCATCGGCCTATTGGCGATGGTAAGATTGGTCCCATCGGTAAAAAGCTGCAAGACCTCTACTTCGACGTAGTACGTGGTAAGCATCCCGACTATCGAGAGCTGTGGTGCACACCTGTCTATACGAAAGTCCGTCAGCACAGCGAGGCGATAGATTAAGTCGTTTAGTGAAAAGAGGGACGAGAGGTTTACCATCTCGTCTCTCTTTTTTTCCAGTCGGCTGATCCTGCTCATTGCATGTGACCGACGCATCGGGATAAGTATATCGTTTAGAAGAGAGACGTGTCGCGGCATCAGAGTTGTAGACGTAGCATTGCTTGCTAGCAGTCAAAAGTGCATTTTCAAGAGCAAAGCAAGCATTCAAACTAATGCGAGAATGATTAAGACTACCGCCAGACATAGCATAGACACGCCCATCTATATACTCATGCTTCACATCATAACTGTTCCGTTCCATTTCTCGCCACTCGTCCACACTTATTTGTTGTTGTGATGAATGAGCATTCATGAATACCTCGCCTTCTTCTGTAGCACCAACTTTCATTTAGCGCAACTTAGTATAATACAAAACAAGCTCATTCGTCTAGGGAACGCTTCAAGCAATGGTTCAGAAGCGGTACATACTCTATACTTTGCTCAAGATGAAGAACACTCTCATCATTCCTGTACACCACCTTAGAAAATATGTAAAAGAGGCTGACAGGTGAGCAAGCCTTGGGAAGAGCCAGTTAACTCTATGCGGTGGGGCGGACAACGATCTCGCTCACATCAATATTAGCTGGCTGCTCGATAGCGAACGCGATGGCGCGAGCGATTGCATCTGGCGGCATTGCAGTCTTGTCCCGTCTCTCTTCGAGTTGGGCTTTCACCGTCGGGTTTGTCATAGTGTCTGCAAAGTTCGTTCGCGTGATACCAGGCGAGATAATCGTCACACGCAGTTTATCGCCAGCCTCCTGGCGCAATCCCTCGGAGATAGCACGCACAGCAACCTTCGTTCCGGCATAGACCGACATGGTTGGTACAACGAGATACGCCGCTGTGGATGCGATGTTGACGAAGTGCCCAAAACCCTGCGTGCGGAAGACAGGCAGTGCCGCCGCAATGCCATATAGAACGCCTCTCAGGTTTACGTCGATCATCTCCTCCCACTCCTCGACTCGCAGGTCGTCAAGGGGAGAAATCGGCATAACGCCAGCGTTGTTGATGAGAACGTCAAGCTTCCCGTACCGCTCGGTCGCTAACTTGACGAGGTTGGAGAGGTCATCACGCCGCCTCACATCTGTGGGTGTATAGGCAGCTTCGCCACCTGCATCGCGGATACGAGCCGCCAGAGCCTCAAGGCGATCCAATCCGCGTGCCCCAAGTACAACGTTAGCACCACGCTCAGCAAGCAGAAGCGCAGTCGCCTCACCAATTCCACTGCTCGCACCCGTGATAACAACTACTTTGCCAGCGATGTTCGACATCTTCTATCTCCTTTTCATACGCCTCGTAGCAACACTGGAACCGCCAACAAAATCGAGCGGCTTCTAGCCTTTGAACAAAAATGAAATGAAAAACTATACGATACATCACAAGATACACAATTGGCATGATAAGTGCATTGTACTTATCATGCCAATTGTGTATCTTGTGATGTATCGTATAAGAAAGCCCAAAACAGTATTAGCGTTTTGTGTACTGTGGAGCCTTACGCGCACGTTTCAAACCTGGCTTCTTACGTTCCTTCATACGTGGGTCACGCGTGAGGTAGCCAGCACGACGCAGGGCTAGTTTGAACTCAGGATTCATGCGCAGGAGGGCGCGCGAGAGTGCATGACGAATAGCACCAGCCTGTCCAGCTGTGCCACCACCAAGCACACGAATCGTCATATTGTACGTGTTGTCGATATCAACCGCACGCAGTGGCGCGGCAATGACTGCCAGAAGCGCATCACGCTGCCCAAAGTACGCTCCGGCTGTCTTGCCGTTGACTTCGATATTGCCTTCGCCATTTGGGAAGAGGCGCACACGAGCTACTGCCGTTTTGCGTCGTCCCATGCCATAGTAGTATTCACCCTTAATGGTATCAGCCAAGGGAATTTCTCCTCTTCCGTTACTTCGCCTCGGCGGTCTCAACCGATGGCTTCTTCAACAATGCCTCTGGTCCAGTCCACATCACGGGCTTCTGTGCCGCGTGTGGATGCTCAGTACCAGCATAGACCTTCAAACGCTTCATAATGTCCGCACCGAGACGGTTATGCATCACCATACCGCGCACGGCATGAATGACGGCACGCTCTGGAAACCGACCCTCGATAGTCTGACGAAGTGTTGTCTTCTTCAAACCACCAGGATACTGGCTATGGCGATAGTAGACCTTTTGCTCCATACGGTTGCCTGTAACGGCAATCTTGTCAGCATTGATAACGATCACAAAATCTCCCGTTGGAAGATTGGGGGTGAATGTTGGTTTGTGCTTACCACGCAGAATCTGTGCGATCTGCGAAGCAACACGACCAAGAATTTGCCCTTCAGCGTCAATGATATACCACTGAGGGTTCATATCACCTGCTTTTGCAGTATATGTCTTCATGCGTTTGTTACTCCAAACTCTTCGGGATACTCAACCCGTACCAGGCACAGCCCATGCGCTGGTGCTGCTGCCCCAGGGTGCGTTTTTTCCGCACGTTGCACGATGTGCTCAAATTCATTCAGACAGAGGCGCCCCTGCCCTACCAATAATAACGTTCCAACCATTCTACGAACCATTCCCGTCAGGAAACCGTCCGCAGTAAAATCATAATAGATACAAGATGTGTTTTCCACTGGTCGTATACAACGTGCCTCTAGCATAGTACGAACACAGGAATGCGGCCCTGGTCGCATTGGATTTGTCTCATCAGGACTACGCCCGAAGGCTCCAAAGTCCTTGCGTCCTAGCAAAAGCTGACATGCATCCTGCATTCGTGCTTCGTCCAATGGAAGTGGACGATAATAACTGTATCGAGCCAGAAGTGCCGTTGGCGCGCTATCATTCCAGACGGTGTAACGGTAGGACCGACTTCGAGCACTAAAACGTGCATGAAAGCGATCTGAAACCTCTTTTGTCCAACGCACCGCCACCGAGTCCGGCAATACTGCGTTGAGTGCTCTGAGCCATACATCTGGCGTTAGATGCGAGTGAGTGCGGAAGTGTACCACTTGTCCACTCGCGTGTACGCCAGCGTCTGTACGCCCTGCTCCATGTATCACCGACATCTCACTCGAAATCTGAAGAATTGCCGCCTCTAATACACCCTGCACAGTCAGCCCATGCGCGTCAGGTTGACGTTGAAAGCCATGATATCCGATGCCATCATATTCAATACCACACGCAATATTCATGCAGCACCTCTTGTAGGGACCGATTTATCGCGTCCTTCTTGGCAATCGACATTTAAAGAGGACACGATAAATCGGTCTCTACAGGTTATTACACGAGCGCGATCTGAGCGATATCGGCGGCGTCGCCTTTGCGTTTACCTAATTTTGTAATACGTGTATAGCCACCGGGACGGTTGATATAGCGTGGTGCCAGTTCGTCGAACATCTTCTTTACAACTAGCTCGTCTGGCAATGCGCTCAGAATGACACGACGTGCATGCAATTCAATCACCATCGCACGATAAGCAGCCTGTAACGCCTTCTCGGCATCATCCTCGTTGGAGATAATACGCAGCAACTCCTCGCGGCGCGCTTTCTGCTTATCTTCAAGGAACTTGCGTCCCTTATCGGTGAGCGGTGCCTTTTGCTGTTCCAGACGCTCTTCGTTTGTGGAAACCGTTCCCTTTAGCGAGAAACGACCACGACGCGCAAACGCAAGAATCTTTTCAGCACGGTCATCATCGTTCACGATGGACTTCAAATGTGCCTGAGCCGCAATGTGACCCTTCACGGCTGTATCAATCAACTTCTCGACCTCGGCGCGAATAGCACGGGCGCGAGCTTCGGTTGTCTCGATACGATCATAACGGATAAGACCAGCCATCAAATTACGACGTGCGGAACGACGGCGTGGCTCTGGCATACTTAAACGGTTGCCAGCAATTCTATGCCTCAACTTATTCCTCCAATCCGCCGTCGCCGTCTACACCGGCTCCGACAGTGCTTTTTCCTGGGCTGGGCAAGAAGTTGCGCTGGAGTAACCGCTCCTGTAACTCTTGCAGGCTCTTCTCACCAAAGTTACGCACACCGAGGAGGTCTTCCTCATTCATTGATAGCACCTGACCAACCTTCGTGATGTTACTGCGTTTGAGACAGTTGTAGGCACGAACTGAAAGGTCAAGCTCCTCAATAGGTGTTTCGTAAATCTTTGGTGGAATAGGCAAGCTGCTCAGAGGTGGTTTCTCTATCTCTTGCACCATAGCACGATAATTGGCAAGCAATGTAAAGTGCCGCACCAGGATATCCGCGCTTTGACGTAACGCCTCATCCGGCGTAATAGTCCCATCGGTCGTCACGTCCATAACGATCTTATCAAAGTTGGTCATCTGCCCAACACGTGTGTGCTCGACGGTGTAATTCGCCTTCACCACGGGTGTATAGATAGCGTCAACTGGAATAACTCCAATGGGTTGGTCATCTTTTGAGTCGGCAGGAATATAACCTCTCCCCGTCTCAACAACCAACTCCATTTCGAGTCGCGCATTCTCGTTGTCCAGCGTAGCGATATGAAGTTCGGGGTTCACAATCTCCACCGTGCTTGGTGCAACGATATCAGCAGCAGTCACTACGCGCTCCCCAGTTACTTCCAGGCGCATCGACACGGGATGGTCTGAAAAACAGCGGAGGCGCAGGTTCTTCACGTTCAACACAATATCAGTCACGTCCTCCACAACATTGGGGACATCCTGAAACTCATGTTGCACGCCCTCGATCCGAATAGAGGTTATAGCAGCACCTGGAAGTGACGAGAGCAATACACGTCGTAACGAGTTGCCGAGGGTCATTCCGTACCCCGCCTCTAACGGCTCAATATCATAGCTCGCATAATTTCCCTGTGTTTTGGTATTTTTAATGCGAGGCAAAGCAATATCTAGCAAGGTTCTAACCCGCCTTTCTTTTTCTACCGCTCTCTATCTCTGTACGGGTCTGATGTATTTCACTCACGTCGGTAGTCCAAGAGTTCTTCGCCTAAGACCAGCAAGTTTATCGCTGGTAGAATTCAACCACCATCTGCTCATCAAAGGGCAGTTCGAGGTCCGTGCGCGATGGTATGGAAACGACACGCCCACTCATTGCGTTGATGTCCAGGCTTAACCATGTTGGTACGCCCTTCTGCGCTAACAGCAATGCACGTGTCTTAAAGTATTCCAGGCCCTTGCTGCGATCACGTACCGTGATAACATCGTTAGGCTTTGCGATAAAGGATGGAATGTCTGTTTTGCGACCATTGACCGCAAAATGTCCATGATTGACGATCTGGCGAGCCTGTGCACGCGAATCCGCGAAGCCCATGCGATACACCAGGTTGTCCAGACGCATCTCAAGAATTTGCAGCAAGTTCTCGCTCGTCTTACCTGGACGCCGTGCGGCTGCACCAAAGTGTTTGCGGAACTGACGCTCTAGCACACCATAGGTACGGCGTACGCGCTGCTTCTCACGCAACTGCTTTGCATAGCCAGACTCTTTACGTGCACGGCTTGCGCCATGCTGTCCAGGCTTGGTATTGCGACGCTCAAGTGTGCATTTTGTCAAACACTTGTCGCCCTTTAGAAAAAGTTTAACCCCCTCACGTCTGCACAACTTGCAGACGGGGCCGGTATAACGCGCCATCTAAATGAATCCTCCTCACACGCAGTGCGTGCGACACAATGACTACCCGTGGTGTCGGGCTATACACGCCGTCTCTTCGGGGGGCGACATCCATTGTGTGGAATAGGTGTAACATCAGTAATTGAAGTGACTGCGAGGCCAGAAGTTTGCAAGGAGCGAATCGCTGCCTCACGACCAGAGCCAGGACCCTTGACGTATACGTCTACCTGACGAAGGCCGTGTTCCATTGCTTTGCGGGCCGCCACTTCTGCTGTGACCTGAGCCGCATAAGGAGTGCTTTTACGAGAGCCTTTGAAGCCCTGACCACCAGCACTACCCCAGGAAAGAACATTTCCATTGGGATCTGTAAGAGTCACAATTGTATTGTTAAATGTTGCCTGGATATGTGCATGTCCACGCGGCACTGACTTACGTTCACGCCGCCTTACTTTGCCTGCACCCGTTGGCTTTTTCTTGTCTGCCATGCTTAGAAATCCTCTCCGACGTTACTTCTTCGCTGCGGCTTTCTTCTTGCCAGCAACCGTTCGTTTTGGTCCACGACGTGTACGTGCATTCGTGCGTGTCCGTTGTCCACGCAAGGGCAAGTTACGACGGTGGCGCGTGCCACGATAGCATCCGATTTCAATGAGCCGCTTGATATTCAAGTCTACTTCGCGGCGCAGATCGCCTTCAACTCTATGTTCACGGTCAATGACATCACGAAGGCGGTTCACTTCTTCCTCGGTCAGGTTTTTTACCCTTGTATCAGGGTTAATGCGTGTTCGTTCCAGGATTTTGCGACTGGTGGTCAGCCCAATCCCGAAAATGTAGCACAGCGAAATCTCCACTCGCTTCTCTCGTGGAATGTCAACGCCGGCGATTCTAGCCATCTTTTCCTCCAGCTTTCCGTGGTAGAGCGATATGAAACGCCCTATCCTTGTTTCTGTTTATGCTTCGGATCCTTGCTACAGATCACCATCACAACGCGGTTGCGGCGGATCACCTTACAACTATCACAACGCGGTTTTACTGAGGCTCGCACTTTCATGGCTTACCCTCCTCTTGTACAGTTCTACTTACTTACTGGTCACGCAGATCGTTGTAGAAATTATAGCGATCAATGAGACAGAAAAAATTAATACATTAAAATGGACAAACGAAAGCCTGCAAGATTGCGCTCTACAGCCTTCCTTCACGTGGTCTATTTCAGCTACTGAATGCTTCTTTAGGAGAAAAGGAATAGAGAAGGATGCTCTACTTCCTACCTCACGATATTATGATCGCGGACGATAGGTGATACGCCCTCGTGTCAGATCATAGGGGGACAGCACGACCCGCACCTTGTCACCTGGCACTATACGTATAAAGTTCATGCGCATTTTTCCTGAGAGGATTGCCAGAACTTCGTGTTCCTCGTCGATTTGAACTTTAAACATAGCATTGGGGAGGGCTTCAATCACTTTACCCTCTACCTCGATCTCATCCTTCTTTGCCATAGAATCCTTTCCCTAATAATGGGGTCAACAGAAAGTACAAAAGGGCAGCAGTGTCAACTGCTGCTGCCAACTATGAATTATAACATAGTTTTTACGGGAAGTCGAGAGGGAAAATTTATACATGTGTATCTTCTCTCTCTACTTCCTACAGACTACCACTCTTCGCAACGAAGACTCGCGCCTTCGGTGGAAAAGAGGAAAAGAGTTTACTGAGGCACAACCCCAGACCTCAGTCAAGGAGCTGTGCCCCCTTGCATCTCCATGTTACTACCGTGTTAAGATATCAGCGTCGCCTTCGGTAATTGCCACTGTGTGTTCAAAATGTGCTGCATTGGTTCTATCAGCCGCGATAACAGTCCAATTATCATCAAGCACTTGTGTCTTCTTCGCACCCGCGATAACCATTGGCTCGATAGCAATCACCATACCCGGTTTGAGGATAGAGTTAGGATACCCTGCCTCAACATAGTTGAGCACCTGTGGGTCTTCGTGCATACTACGACCAACACCATGTCCACCATAGTTGCGCACAACAGAGAACCCCGCCGCCTCCACAAACTGTTGTACCGCTCGCCCAATATCATTCAAATGGTTCCCCGCACGGGCAACCGCAATACCTCGATAGAGTGCGTCTTCCGTCACTTTCAGGAGACGTTGCACTTCAGGAGATACCTCCCCAACGGGAACAGTAATCGCGGAATCAGCATGCCAACCGTTGTAGTTCGCGGCAAAATCGAGGGTTATGATATCGCCCTCTTCTAGCACACGTTTTCCTGGAATGCCGTGTACCACTTCTTCATTTACTGACGTACAAAGTGATGCAGGATAACCATGATAGCCCAATGCGCTGGACTTCGCTCCATATCGCTTTAGCAACGCAGCACCGAGCACATTGAGTTCTTGCGTTGTTATTCCTGGATGTACCGCGTTACGCAGTTCTGCTAACATCTCTGCCACGATATGTCCAGTCGCTCGGATCTTCTCGCGCTCTTCTTTTGATTTTATGATTACAGCCATGATCTATTCTCTCGTTATTGCTCGCCGTGGTGTTGTACAGCATGCACAAGGTCTTGCTGTACCTGCTCGATTCCCTGGTTCCCATCGACCTCCGATAGCTTTTGTTGTGGTCGATAGTAGTCGAGCAGACGGATTGTTTCATTGAAAAAGATGTCTAGCCGCTTCTGTACCGCGTCACCAGTGTCATCGCTACGCTGGTACAGTTCGCTACCATCCTTATCGCACTTCCCAGCGACTTTCGGTGGGTTCGTGTTTATGTTATAAACGTGTTGATGCGCCCGGCAAATGTATCTTCCTGAAAGCCTGCTTAACAAAATGTCACGCGGGACGTTCAGATAGATAGCGACATCAATATGCCTGCCGTTTGCCTCTAATCCTTCATCTAATGCATGAGCCTGAGCTATTGTACGTGGAAAGCCGTCGAGCAACACTCCTGGCGCACAATCCGGCTCTTGAATGCGGTCGAGAACCATTTTGACGGTAAGATCATCGGGAACTAGTTTCCCTTGATCTATGTATTCTTTCGCCTTACGTCCCAACTCAGACTCAGCTTTGATCGCGTCACGGAACAGGTCCCCACTAGCAACATGAGGAATACCTAAAGCTTCGGCAAGTCTATCTGCCTGTGTTCCCTTCCCCGACCCCTGCGCACCGAATAGGATAATGTTCACGTTTTTTCTCCGGTGGAATATCGTGGGAGCGCGTCATTGCACTCAAAGCGATCCTTGCAAGGTTGCCACAATGAAGAAACTCCCGCTAGAACGGTACGAGCATTGGGCGCGAACAGCCGCGCCCACTCATCATGACAAGAAGCCGGAATAGTTACGCATGACCATTTGAGCTTCAAGCTGCCGAATCGTGTCCAACACCACACCAACAGCGATGAGGATCGAAGCACTACCCAGCAATTGATTCGCGCCTATACGCGAAAGAAACGGCAGAACCGCAATGAGGCCCAGAAACAATGCTCCCGCCAACGTAATACGATTGAGAATAGCGTACAGGTACTTGCTCGTTGGTTCGCCAGGGCGATAGCCTGGAATGAACGCGCCTTGCTTCTGCAAGCTCTCCGGTATGTTCTGCTGTTGCCATACGACGTAGGCATAGAAGTAGGTAAAAGCCACTACCAAAACAAAGTAGATAAGCCAGTACCACCACGTACTTGTGTTGACAACATAGGTAGCAATAAACGATGCAGCCGAACTCAACCACGGCGAGGTACTTGCAGTAAGATACTTTGACAAGACAGCCGGAAAGATAAGCATCGACTGTGCAAAGATGAGCGGAATCATGCCCGCACTATTTACCTGCATCGGAATGTACGTTGTCTGGGCTGAGCCAACCAACATACCACGTCCTACTTGCCGCTTCGTTGGATATTGCACTGGAATGCGCCGCTGTCCTTGATAGATGTACACAACTCCTAAAATGGTAATCAAGCCAATTATCAAGAAGACAGCGATGCTAACAACACCACCACCCGTACCACCACTTGATGTAGTAGCAAGATAGCCCTGTTGCACGAAACCAGGTAGGCGGCTCACAATACCCGCAAAGATAATGATTGAGATACCGTTGCCGATACCATTCTCCGTGATTAATTCGCCAATCCACACTAGAATCATAGTGCCAGTAGTTAAGGCAATCAGGATGGAGAAGGTTTCAAGTGCATACTTAGGGTCAACAAGGCTGAAATTGGTCAACACACCAGCTTGTTGAAAGATGGCGCACTGCCCTAACGCTTGCAATAAGGCAAGTGGCACGGTAATAATGCGTGTGATCTGGCTAAGACGCATTCGTCCAGCCTCACCTTGTGTTGACAAATTCTGCAATGCAGGGATAATTGGTTGCAGCAACTGCATCACAATTGTTGCAGTAATGTATGGATATACTCCAAACGCGACAATGGAGAACGTCTGCAACGACCCGCCTGAGAATACATCGAGTAAACCGAGCAACTGACCGAGGTCTTGACTCTTGCTATTACTAGAAAAAAGATTGAGTAGTGTACTCTTCTCTGCCGCCGTTAGTGGCACCGTGATGTGCGCGAGAACGCGGAACACCAGAAGCATCGCTAACGTGAAGAGAATCTTGTTGCGTAGATCAGGAACGGTCCAGATACTTCGCAGTCGTTCCCACATAGAAGACTCCTTCTACAATTCGCATTTGACATTTTTTCTTCGCTCTTTACCCTAGAAATGATAGAGACGAAGATATACAGAGAAAATACTACAACGAACTCCAGAAATGTTTGCAGTATATCATACGTGCCAGGTGCCAGGGAGTTCTATTCCCTGACCTCCTGGCTACTTCATTAATCCTCTTGCTGCGGAGCGGGTGAAGCTGGTGCTTCGGTTGTCTGAGCGGCAGGAGCGTTTTTGTCTTCCTTCTTACGCTTGGTTTTCTCATAGGTGCGTACTGGAATAATCTCAATTCTGCCACCAGCAGCTTCGATCTTCGTGCGGGCACCCGCAGAAACCTTGTGTACATGAACAGTTATAGCGCGGTCAAGTTCACCATCACCAAGCACCTTGACTAGTCCACGCCCTTCAGCAGGAGTCATCAAGCCAGCCGTTACGAAGTTTTCTGGCTGAATATCGGTTATGTTGGTATCAATCAGCGCAAGCTCGGCAATATTCACTACAGCGTAGTTATCACGAAAAGCTGTATTACTATTACCCAGACCGCGCTTGAAGCCTAAACGCTTCGAGAGACGTGTCTGACCACCGTTAAATGCACGGTGCACCTTGCCACCAGTACGCGCCTTTTGTCCCTTTGTGCCGCGTCCTGCTGTCTTGCCACGACCGGATCCATGTCCACGACCGACGCGCTTTTCGTCTACGCGTGAACCAGGAGCGGGCCGCAAATCAGAGAGTTTCATTGACGACCTCCTCTACCTGCAACAGATGAACGACTTTGCGGATCATCCCACGTATCGCGGGGTTATCTTCGTGTTCAACTGTACGCTGAAGCTTACGTAAGCCCAAGGCTTTAATTGTATCTTTCTGATCCTGTGGGTAGCCAATAGAGCTGCGTACCCATTTTATCCGTAGTTTTGCCATTATCCCTGCTCCTATCGACGGCTACCGCCGCCACCGCCGCCACGACGGTCTCCACTACCGCCGCCACCACGACGGTCGTTCGAGCCACCTGTATTGCCACTCCGACGGTCGCCGCGATCATTACGGTCGCTACCAGACCTGCGGTTCGATGTAGCCCGTGTCTCACGCGCCTCTTCTTCGCGCGCGGCACGCATTGCTGCCGCTTGCTCTGCTGCGTTAGCGGTTGCAATTGCGATACGCTCGGCCTGCTTCTTACCAACAATGTCCACGACTGTTTTGCCGCGACGTAGTGCCTCAGTATCTGGTGAGCGTAGCTCGCGCAGTGCCTTGATACATGCCTGCACGGTATTCGCTTTGTTGGTGCTACCAAGTGTCTTCGTCAGAATATCTCTAACACCAGCAGACTCCATTACGGCACGCACTGCGCCACCAGCAATAACGCCAGTACCAGGAGCAGCGGGCTTGAGCAGAACTTCGGAGGCACCAAAGTTTGTCTTCACCATAAATGGAATGGTTGTTCCTGCTAAAGGAACCTGCGTCAAATGCTTCTTAGCGTCTTCAACACCTTTACGAATAGCCTCGGTGTACTCGCTTGCCTTGCCGAAACCGAAGCCGACATAGCCATTGTGATCACCAACAACCACCAAAGCGCGAATGCTGAAGCGACGACCGCCTTTGACCACCTTGGAGACACGGCTAACTTCAACCACCGTCTCTTCCAGGTTCAGTTTTGTAGCGTCTATTCTTGCCATTAATTCTTTTTCCTTTGTAGGGGCACGATTTATCGCCCCTAGAAGTCCAGGCCCGCTTCACGAGCGCCTTCAGCTAATGCCGCGATACGTCCATGATAGGCATATCCACCGCGGTCAAAGACTACACGACTGACGCCCTGTTCTTTTGCACGCTGTGCCACAAGTTTGCCTACTTCACGTGAGATCGCAACTTTTCTATTGTTTGCAATGGCAGCGAGAGCCTCAACAGGTGTTTTAGGTGCGTTCTTCTGGGCCGCAGGGAGATTGACCTTTGGAGCAGCCGTCCCACCAGCCTTGCCACCTCTTTGCGGTGCGTTCTTCGCAGGTGCAGCCCTCTCAGTCCTGGCACTCTTTGCTCTTCCTCCTGGAAGAGCATCGGTTGCGGCGTCTACTACAGACTGTACTGCACCACCAACACGTTCCAGCAAGGATGGCTCTTGTGTCGTCTCTTCTGGCTGTTGTTGTGGTGGCTGTGCTGGTTTAAAGGAACGCAGACTCTCATCGAGCGATGAGGCTGCAACCAATGTTTTACCAGTGCTATCGTCGATGACCTGAGCGTAGATATGCTGTCCACTACGGAACACATTTAAACGCGGACGCGTCTGTGAGCCTTCCAAATGGTTGCGCATACGCTGGTGCCGCCGCAGCCTTGCCTGATTTGCGTGAAATCGTTTAATCATAGTTCAAGGAGGAAAAGCTTACTTTGGCTTTTCCCTCTCCCCTTTCGTTTACTCGGTAATGAAGGAAGGATAGATTGAGATACGTGGTCGGCACTACGTTTCTTTGAACCTTCCTTACCACACATGTGCGAATGCAATACATCAAGCTACTACATTGAATACGATACATTGGGTGCGATAAATCGGACCCCTACATTAGGTACAATAAATCGGAGGGCGCGATAAATCGGACCCCTACTTCTTTTTGCCGCCGACTTTACCAGCTTTACCAGCCTTACGGCGAACAACCTCACCCGTATAGCGAATGCCCTTGCCTTTATAGGGTTCGGGTTTGCGCACATTACGGATAACCGCGGCAACCTGTCCTACCAGTTGTTTGTCAATACCAGTAACGCTGACTCTTGTGGCCTTTGTCGCTGCATCGACACCATCCACAGATAGAGAGATACCATCTGGTGGTTGCACCTCTACTGGATGAGAGTAGCCTACCTGGATGACCAAGTTTTCACCCACTTTAGCGGCACGATAACCAACACCGTGAATTTCTAGTTGCTTGGTGAAGCCTGTTGTTACTCCGAGCACCATATTATTGACCAGTGTACGGTATAAACCATGCTTGGCCTTGTGCTCTTTACTATCTGAAGGTCGAGTGACCGAGAGTGTGCCCTCTTCGAGCGTAAGTGTCAGGGCGGGATCGACCTGCTGTGAAAGTTGGCCTTTTGGTCCCTTTACTGTAACCAAGTTGTCTTCGGTCCAGTTTACCTGTACTTTTGCTGGCACAGTAATCGGAGCGCGTCCAATACGAGACATGCTATCCCTCCTGTCTACCAAACGTAGCAGACGACTTCTCCACCGAGACCCTGATGATAGGCACTGCTACCAGTCATGATTCCCTTTGGCGTCGATACAATGGATATCCCCAAACCACCACGGACTCTGGGAATATCGGTACGCTTCGAGTAGACACGCAAACCGGGCTTACTGACACGTTTCAGGTTTGTCAGGACTGGCGTCTTCTCCGCGTAACGCAACGTAATACGAATTGTTCCTTGTGGGTTATCTTTCAGGATTTCGATATCCTTGATGTAGCCCTCTTCTTTTAGCACACGTGCGATAGCTAGCTTCATTTTTGACGCAGGAATCAATACGCGTGTGTGCTTTGCAGTGACCGCATTGCGAATGCGCGTGAGCATATCCGCAATTGGATCAGTCATATTCATGGAATGCCTCCACAGTCCGAAGTACGAAAACAGCAATTTGTGTTTTCGCCTTTTCGCTTTCGCCTTTTCAAAGGACAAAACTGTCAATCTTTTCGTGTTTTGCCCCTACCCATTATAGGGCTACCAACTCGATTTCGTTACACCTGGTAACTCGCCACGGAGCGCACGCTCACGGAAACAGATGCGACACAGACCAAACTTGCGCATATAGGCGCGAGGTCGTCCGCATACATTGCAGCGATTATGCTGCTGCACCTTGAACTTTGGCTTGCGCTGAGACTTTACAATCATTGATGTTTTTGCCATCGTCGCCCTCCAGCGTTACTTCTTAAAGGGCATGCCCAAGAGTCTGAGCAGCCGTCGTCCCTCTTCATCAGTGCGAGCCGTTGTTACTATGCTCACTTCCATGCCACGAACTTTGTCAATCTTATCGTAGTCGATCTCTGGAAAAACCAGTTGTTCGCGCAGACCAAGTGTGTAGTTGCCACGACCATCAAACGCTTCGGCTGAAACACCTTGAAAATCTCGGATGCGCGGTAGAGCGGCATTGATGAGCTTGTCGAGGAACTGGTACATGCGCTCACCACGCAATGTCACCATACATCCAATCTGCATACCTTCACGTAGTTTGAAGGTCGCAACCGAACGTTTGGCGCGAGTAATGACTGGACGCTGACCCGTAATGAGTGCGAGGTCCCCGACGGCGGCATCCATAGCCTTAGCGTTCTGAATGACCTCACCCATACCAATGTTGATCACTACTTTGTTGAGCGTTGGCACCTGCATTGGGTTCTTGTAGTTAAAGTCCTTCTGCAAGGCAGGCACGACCTCTTGTCGATACTTTTCTTTTAATCGTGATACCATGACGTTTAACTACTCCTCGCCCGATCTGTATGATCTGCAATGACTTTCCCACACTTCTTGCATACGCGTACAGAGCGGACCTTTTGGTCGGCTCCAAGTGGGCGACGATCATGCGCAACACGCGTGGGCTGACCACATTCCGTGCATTTCAGCATGACGTTGGAGACGTGAATTGGCATTGCCTTCTCAATCACACCTCCCTGACGGGTCTGACCCTGCGGACGAATATGCTTCTTTACCACATTCAGACCTTCAACAATTACTTTGTTGGCCTGTGGCATCGCCCGCGAGATGGTTCCTTCCTTGCCTCGGTCCTTGCCTGTAATGATCAAAACGGTATCACCCTTTTTGACATTTAACTTGGCTAAGTGAAGAGGCTTCTTCTCTTTTTGTTTTACTGCCATTTTCTTCCTCTATGGTATGGAGTTCGACGAACTCCACCATACTAGAGCACTTCAGGGGCGAGCGAGATGAGGCGAGAAAAGTTTTTCTCTCTCAATTCGCGGGCCACGGGTCCGAAGATACGTGTGCCTCGTGGGTTGTTACCAGCAGCGAGAATGACGGCGGCGTTCTCATCAAAGCGGATGTGCGATCCATCGGGACGCGCATACTCCTTCGAGACACGCACGATAACTGCGTCTACTACGTCGCCCTTCTTCACCTGTCCATTAGGCGATGCCTGCTTGACGGAGGCTTTGATGATGTCGCCCACCGTTGCATAACGCTTAGCGGAGCCACTTATCACACGAATACACATGATCTCTTTTGCACCTGTGTTGTCGGCAACCTTCAGGCGGCTTTCTGGCTGAATCATCTGACGCTCTCCTTATTCTGCTTCTGCGTCATCGGAGGAGTCTGTCAGATCGGGATCAGCATCTGCCAACAACTCTTCGACGGGCACAATACCACTACCGCGCCTGATGACTTCGACGAGACGCCAGCGTTTCAGCTTGCTTACAGGAGGACACTCCTCGATACGAACGGTGTCGCCTACCGAGCATGTGTTCTCTTCGTCATGAGCATAAAAACGCTTCGTCTGCTTATAAGTACGCTTATAGATGCGGTGCTTTTTTAGGGACTCGACGATAACAACAATCGTCTTGTTCATTTTATTGCTTACTACACGCCCAACTTTTTGCTGGTGACGGGCAACCGTCTGCGGCGTTTGTGCTGCTTGCTGTGTCATTCTTCATTCTCCAACTGCGTCAGGCGATGCATCAAGCGAGCAATATCCTTACGCGTCTGCGTAAACATGCGGTTGTTTTTTACCTCGCCACGCTGTTGCTGCAAGCGGAGGTTGAACAATTTGAGTCGCAGGTCTTTGAGTTCGCTTTGCACTTGAGCTTCGGTATACTCCAAAACCTGTTTGCGACGTTCGCTAACTTTCGACACTTTCAGCCTCCCCTCTGGTGATAAAGCGTGTCTTAACGGGTAATTTGTGACCCGCGAGACGGACGGCTTCTTTCGCAATCTCTTCGCTGACGCCACCGATCTCAAAAATGATACGACCGGGTTTAACGACTGCGACATAGTGATCGACTGCACCTTTACCGCTACCCATGCGGGTTTCGGCAGGCTTGGCGGAGACTGGTTTGTCAGGAAACACACGAATCCATACTTTACCACCGCGCTTCATAAAGCGGGTAAGTGCGATACGAGCGGACTCGATTTGACGCGCCTCCATCCACACAGGCTCAAGGGCCTGTAAGCCAAAATCACCAAAGGCCAGGGTGTTGCCACGATGGGCCTCACCCTTCATACGACCACGATGCTGGCGGCGATACTTTGTACGTGATGGTGCCAATAACATTACTTGAAACTCCTCTACTCGCTCTGAGTAGCACTAGCATCCTCTGCTGGTGCGGCTGGTGGCGGCGTCGGTGCAGTAGTAGGCTGTTGCGTCTGCGGAGCCTCATTCACCACAGGTGTCTGAGTTACAGGTGCTTCATTCACTACGGGTGCCTGCGTTTGTGGAGCCTCGTTAACCACTGGCGTCTGATTCACAGGGGTTTCGTTGACCACTGGTGTCTCGTTGACCACTGGCGTCTGATTCACAGGTGCTTGCTCAGGACGTGGCTGACGATCACCTTGTGGACGGTCTCCTACTGGACGCTGTGAGCGATCCCCCTGTGGACGTGGACCTCTATCCCCACCTTGTGGGCGTGGACCTCGGTCTCCCTGTGGTCGGTCTCCTTGCGGACGCGGACCACGATCTCCGGCTGGACGTTGTGGACGGTCTCCTACTGGACGCTGTGAGCGATCCCCCTGTGGACGTGGACCTCTATCCCCACCTTGTGGGCGTGGACCTCGGTCTCCCTGTGGTCGGTCTCCTTGCGGACGCGGACCACGATCTCCACCGCGACGGTCGCCACTACGACCACCATCTCTTGGTGGGAACGCTTGTTGCTGTTGCACTGTATCCTGCAAAGACTCGCCAAATTCTCGGCGTTTGCTCAACAAGATATCTCCACGATAAATCCATACTTTGATACCGATGACACCAAAGGTTGTGTGTGCTTCTACCAGACCATAGTCGATGTCAGCACGGAGCGTGTGCAGAGGAACTTTGCCCTCGACCTCTTTCTCGGTACGCGCAATTTCAGCACCACCGAGTCGCCCACCAACAATAACCTTGATGCCCTTAGCATTGGCACGCATTGACTTCTGCACGGCCTGCTTCATGGCGCGACGGAACGATACACGCTTTTCTAGCTGCTCCGCGATACCACGACCCACCAAATAAGCGTCTAATTCCGGCTGGCGAATCTCAATGATGTCCAGACGAACACGCTTCTTGGTCTTGCTTTCCAATGATGCCTTGAGCTTCTCAACCTTTTCGCCACTCTTGCCGATCACGATACCAGGCTTGGCAGTATGAATCTTCACCAATACCTGATTGGCGGCGGCTCGCTCGATCTCGATACGCGAGACGGAGGCATTGAACAGGTCTTTGTTAATTGCCTTACGAATTAAAAAATCCTCGGCGAGAATATCTTTATAATCACGCTCAGCGAACCAACGTGATTGCCAGGTTTTCACACCGCCGAGCCTGAACCCTGTTGGGTTTACTTTGTGTCCCAAAAGCGTTCTCCTTCCTAACGAGCGGTGCGGTCAGCCGGATCATCTGAAACAATAACGGTCACGTGGCAGAAGCGACGTAGAATACGAGCCGCTCGACCATGAGAACGAGGTTTCACACGCTTAATCCGAAATGAGTCATCCGCCATAATATTGAGAATATAGAGTCGATCTGGATTAAGACTATAGTTATTCTCCGCGTTTGCCGCCGCCGATGCCACCACTTTGCTTACGGGTGTGGCACCAGCTTGTGGCATGAATTGAAGAATAGCCAGAGCCTCATTTACCCGAAGCCCTTTCACCGCGTTCGTGACCAGACGCATCTTGCGCGGCGGAATGCCAATATCTTTTGCAATAGCCCTGACTTGCATTTTATACCTCTAATAATGGGGTGTAATGAATTAGACCCCTACATTGGGTGCAATGAATTGCTACCCCTATCGTACTGACGTGGTTTTCTCATTCTTACCGCCCGCGTGACCACGGAAGTGGCGCGTGGGTGAGAACTCACCTAACTTATGACCAACCATATTCTCACTGACATAAACCGGTACATGAATCTTGCCGTTATGTACACCAATGGTCATACCCACCATCTCAGGGAAAATCATTGAAGCACGCGACCATGTTTTGATCAGACGACGGTCGCCGCTTCTCCTCATGACCAGAATTTTCTTTCTGAGCGAAGGATGAATATATGGTCCTTTTTTTCTTGAACGCGACATTACTTCCTCCTGCCTGCATTGCGACGACGGACAATGAAGCGGTCAGTCCTCTTATTGTTACGAGTCTTAAAGCCAAGTGCTGGTTTGCCCCACGGAGTTTGTGGCTGCCCACCGATAGGTGCGCGCCCCTCACCACCACCATGTGGGTGATCGTTCGGGTTCATTGCGGAACCACGAACCGTTGGACGACGCCCCATATGTCGTGAACGTCCCGCTTTACCAATACTCTGGTTCTCGTGATCGACGTTGCCGACCTGTCCGATTGTCGCCATACACAGAATGTTGACGTTACGTTGCTCACCTGAAGGCAAACGAATGAGCGCATAATCGCCCTCTTTTGCCATCAACTGCGCCCCTACGCCCGCACTACGTACCATTTGACCGCCACGGCCCTTTTCCAACTCGATGTTGTGAATGGTTGTGCCAGTTGGAATATTCTTCAATGGCAACGCATTACCAACGCGGATGTCCGCATCTGGTCCAGCCTGCACACGGTCTCCAACTTTCAGTCCGACAGGTGCTAGAATATAACGCTTTTCGCCATCGACGTAGTGCAGAAGAGCGATACGTGAAGTACGATTTGGATCGTACTCGATGGCAGCAACTCTAGCTGGCACGTCCAATTTGTTGCGCTTGAAGTCAATGATGCGATAGGCGCGCTTCTCACCACCGCCACGATGACGGACGGTGATTTTACCCTGATTGTTACGTCCAGCATGCTTATTCAGCTTGACGGTCAGCGACTTCTCTGGTTTTGTCTTTGTGATCTCCTCGAATGTCGAAACAGACATGCCGCGACGCCCAGGAGACGTTGGTCGATACTGTCTAATTGGCATAGCTCAATCCCTTACCTTACGCCTTCAATGCGTCGATTGTCTGGCCCGCTTGGAGTGTGACAATCGCCTTCTTCCACTCACGCGCCTCTACAGGCCGGGGAGCAGACCCTTTTCGTCGAATCATTTTCACTTTGCCAGGCATGCGAATCATGTTGACCGAGAGAACCTTTACCTTAAAGATGGTCTCGACGGCACGACGCACATCAATTTTATTGGCCTGTACCGCTACCTTGAACGTGTATTTGTTCTGCTCTTGTAGTCGTACGGTCTTTTCAGTGACGAGACCTTGACGCAGAATTTCTGTAATCTCCACAGTTTTCTCCCCTATGCTTCGCTATCAGTTGATGGCGTTGCTTGTGTCGTCCCATCTTCAGATGGTGTGGGCACAAGTGGGAACGTCTCACCCTGAGCGGGAGCAATGAGTGGCTCTGCCGTCAACGTTGCGCTGCCCGTTGGTGGTGTAGCTGTGCTGTCGGTCGTATCAGCCGCCTCATCAAAAATTTGCGCTGTCGCTGCTTCCGCGCTCAAACCCTCGCCAAAGACGAGTTCGAGCCAGCGCACGGTCTTTACTGGCATGATGACATAATCATGCTTCAACAACTCGATCACATTAATCGAAGCGACATGCTGCACCTTCGCAAGAGGAATGTTACGTGTTGATAACACGACATTCTCGTCACGCTGTGGTAACATCATGAGGACCCGCTTGCCAGGAGTTGGTAGTTGTGCTAACAACTTCAGCATGCCCTTTGTGCTTGGCGTTTCCAGTCCGAGTTCGTTGACCACAATCAAGCTTGCATTCGCTACTTTATCAGATAAAGCCGAACGAATAGCCAGGCGACGCATCTTCTTCGGCACATCGTGATGATACGGATGAGGTCGTGGACCCCATACGACACCACCATGACGATACTGGGGCGCGCGTGTGCTACCCTGACGAGCATTACCTGTGCCCTTTTGTTTATAGGGCTTTCTACCACCACCCGATACTTCACTACGAGTCTTGGTTGAAGCATTACCTTGACGACGGTTCACCAGTTGCGCGGTGACAACCTGGTGCAATACCGACACGTTAGGGGTAACTCCGAACACCTGCTCGCTGAGTTCCAGGTCTTCTACGGCTTCTCCAGCCATGTTATATACTTTAGTCGAGGGCATTTCGGTTTACCTCATCACATGCTTCTTGACCGTGAGCAGGCTCCCGTTGGCACCAGGGACAGACCCCTTTACAACCAATAGGTTACGCTCAGGATCAGCCTGAACCACTTGTAGTTTCTTCGCGGTAACACGCACATTGCCCATATGACCCGCCATGCGCGTTCCCTTCAGCACACGGCCTGGGGTTGTACCCGAACCGATTGAGCCTGGTGCGCGATGACGGTCTGACTGACCATGCGTCTTAGGACCGCCCCTAAAGCCATGCCGCTTTACACCACCCTGGAAGCCTTTACCCTTTGTGGTCCCGACAACATCAACCGCTTCGCCAATCGTAAATAGACCAGCGTCAAATTGTGAGCCGAGTTCGATCTTCTCAGGTGTCGTGCCTCTTTGCAAGCCAACCTCGCGTACAACCTTGAATGGTCCTAGCTCTGGACCAGGGCGACGCTGACGATTTGCCTGTATTTTTAAGAGGCGCTGAACTTGCTTGCTAGCCTTCTCTGTCGTTGTCTCCGAGGTTGTTTCAGTTGTTGCTTCGCCCTCGGTAGTGCCAGCATCAGTCTTTGCCTTTGTGCGCTCGCCCTGCTGATGTGTCTGCAAAGCTTTACGCTGCCCCTTCAGCAATGGAAGGCTATGTCCTAAATGTCCTAGCTCAGGACGGGTAGAGTGCTTATTTGTTGTCTGCTCGAAGCCAATTTGTACGGCTTCGTAACCGTCGTTTGTAACGGTTTTGACTTGTGTTACAAAGCAAGGGCCGACCTCGATGATTGTCACAGGTACGACCGTTCCATTTGGTCCAAATACCTGAGTCATGCCGATCTTTCTGCCCAATAATGCATCCAGCATATCTTCTCCTCTCCTCAACTGTAGAGTGCGATAAATCGTACCCCTACGGGATGGGCGCGATAAATCGTGCCCCTATATATGTTCCCGTTACAGTTTGATTTCGATATCTACGCCTGCGGGCAGATTCAAACGTGTCAAAGCCTCGACGGTTCGGTTGGTTGGATCAATGATATCAATCAAGCGCTTGTGTGTACGAATCTCGAATTGCTCACGAGAGTCCTTATGAACGAACGGTGATTGCATGACCGTAAATTTATCAATCTCTGTGGGTAGAGGTACCGGACCTGAGACACGTGCGCCTGTCTGCTGAGCAGTATCAACGATCTGCATTGCTGACTGGTCAAGAATACGATGATCGTATGCTTTCAGTCGAATGCGGATACGCTGTTTCGTTCCTGTCGCCATTTTTCTCTCCTGATATGGGTGTGGGGCCGCATACTAGGCTGCGGCCCCAATAAAACCTTAGCTTTCGATTTTGGTACAGATACCTGCACCCACGGTACGCCCACCCTCACGAA
>CAXUHF010000079.1:0-15008 GCA_964250765.1 uncultured Ktedonobacteraceae bacterium
CACAAGGGGCGTCCCTACTATACTACAGGACGTGCATGACGTGAAGGGTTTATATAGTAGGGACGCCCCTTGTGGGCGTCCGTTGACCACCCATATCTTTCTTGTGGGCGTCCGTTGACCCTCCCATATCTTTCATCGACGTTTGAATAGCCTTATTTCCATTGTCGCATATCTAGCGTTATTATGCGAGACACTATATAATACTGGAAAGTGGGCCAACCAACGCACATGTTGTTCTATCAAGATAGGAAAAAGATATGAATAATGAGCGAACGCTGTATGTCAGCCCAGAAGATGACCTGCCAAGTATATGTACACGCTTAGAACATGCTCATAGCCGACGTGTTATCCTCGTTATGCCAATAGATGCCGAGCACTTGCATGCCTTTGGGACCTGGCGTATGCTGCATGCCTATACACGTAGACGCGGCATTGGGGTCCATATTGTGAGCACGAATACCTATTTTCGGTCGATAGCACGCAGCGCACGTTTTAGCGTCTCGAAAACACTCGACTCGGCACAACAAGAAAAACCTCGGCGTCCACGACCTTCTACTCATAGGTCGTCATCAGCACCATCTACCGAGAACATGAATGTTGACGAGGGCGTGAACCTTGCGTTTCCTACGGACAATGAGAGTTCTGCGCCTCAGATAAAACAACTACATCCTTATATACAGCCACTCGATATGTCATCTACATTTATGTTTGCCGATGACGATGTATTGTTGCCTCCTCATCCAGATGAGCCTCCTGTCAGAGTTGCGAAACCACCACAACCACTAAATATGCCGCGCATGCGTCGCACTCGTCCACTCGCGCAACCACGCTTGCCGTGGGACGATATTGACGACGAGTTGCTACCACCACGACCATTGCATAAACCAATAAAAAGACGGACGAATCCGCTCGTTCAATCAATGATGCGAAGACGCGGAGCCATGAGAGGTATTCAACCCAAACGTGAGGACATGAATATTGTTTCTCTTAGCCCAGTTCTATGTATAGGGATATTTATATTAGTAAGAAGTATTGTGCAATATTTAAGAAAGAAATAAAATTTTTTAGCAGGATTGGTCATGCAATGTAACAAATTCATGCGAAATGTCTGTAGGGGTCTAATTCTATTACACCCTTTTTGGCAATTGTTATTGTCCACAGGATTGATGAGACGTTTCGACATCCTTCCAAAGGTGCGAATCGCTCACAGGGTGTAATAGAATTAGGCCCCTACAATTGAGGTATTTGCGTTATTTCATTAAATAGGATAATCGACCCCTGATGTTTATTTCCCGCCACCAACGCCATTGAGATCATCGACGATGGAGGTGAGTTGTTCAATGGTGGCTTGCAGGTCTTCGATGATGCTCAGAATAAGCACATCAGGCGGAGGCAGGTCGTCGGCATCCTCAAGGCTTTTATCGCGTAACCAGAACAGGTCGAGGCTGAGTTTGTCGCGTTTGAGCAGATCGGTATAGTCGAAGCAGTGGAAACGCTCGTTTTCTTGTCGCTCGTGGCGGTTGTCGGGATTGTAGCATGCTACAAAGTCTTCAAGATGTTTGGCGGTCAAAGGGTTCGTACGGAGAGTAAAGTTCTGATTGGTGCGTAGATCATAGACCCATAAACGTTCGGTCCAATGGCGGTCCGCGGCTGGCTTTTTGTCGAAGAAAAGCACGTTTGCTTTGACACCATTGGCATAGAAGATGCCTGTTGGTAAGCGTAGCAGCGTGTGAACATCGCACGTTTCCAGCAGTTTACGACGGATAGTCTCACCTGCGCCTCCCTCGAACAGGACGTTATCGGGCACGACAACGGCTGCACGTCCATCCTGGGCGAGGAGTGAGACGATATGTTGTACAAAGTTGAGTTGCTTGTTGCTAGTGCTGGCCCAAAAGTCTTGTCGTAGGGCGACATTAGAGGAACGTTCTTCGCGTCCCGCCGCGTTGACAACGCTTGTACTGCTTTTGCGTCCAAAGGGTGGATTGGTAAGGACCATATCGAAATATTCGCTGGGCGGGCTGAGCAGACTATCATTGACACGAATAGGCGTCTTGTCACCCTCATCGCTACCGATGCCGTGCAAAAAAAGGTTCATCAGGCACAGGCGCGCCGTGTTATCCACAATCTCCCAACCCCGTAGAGCATCAAACTGTAGAAATTTGCGCTGCACCTGTGGCATATATGGATTGTGGTGAATAATGTAGTCATGGGTGGCGAGCAAAAAACCGCCAGTTCCACAGGCCGGATCAGCGATGCGTTGCCCCGGCTCAGGTTGCATGACCTCGACGATGGCTTGGATAAGAGGACGTGGCGTGAAATATTGACCGGCCCCGCTTTTCGTGTCTTCAGCGTTCTTTTGTAGCAGTCCTTCGTAGGCATCGCCTTTTACGTCGGCATCAAGCGTCGTCCATGTTTCACGATCAATCAAGTCAACGATAAGACGGCGCAAGTGGGCAGGGTTCTGAATTTTGTTGAGGGCCTTGCGAAAAATAATGCCCAGCATGCCATGTTCTTTGCTCAGTTCCGTGAGGATAAGACGATAGTGTATCTCAAGGGCCTCGCCCTCTAGCTCTAGCAGACTACTCCAATCGAGGTGATGCGGAATGCGCGGTTTGTGGTTATAAGGCGGCTGTGTACGTTCATGAGCCATCTTGAGGAAGAGCAGGTACGTCAACTGCTCTACATAATCGCCATAGGACATGCCGTCGTCACGAAGAATATTGCAATAATTCCAGAGTTTCTGGACGATGTGCTGCGTGTGGGTGCTCATGCATAAACCTACTTCTACGCTATATTAAACCGTCAAAGCACACGTGTCACCAAAACCAGGGCGCCCGCAAGGGGAACGCCCCTCCCATACGACGAGAGCGCATGGTCAACAGGTTCGTGTATGGGAGGGGCGTTCCCCTTGCGGGCGCCCTAGTCCCTGCCAAATGATGATTGACAGACTAATACAAGGATTGAATTGAAAAAGATATTCGATGTGGGACAACTATAACATATCCAGAGATTGTACTCAACGGGAAGGCTAAAAGTATATCTGTTCGGGAATGTCGGACATCTTCATTGACTGCTCTTTTACTTTCAGGTACGCTGATTCCTAAGCTAGAGATAGCACAACATGATGTTGGCAGTCGGTCACAGAACGAATGCTGATGGCTCGACGACGAGAAGAAAGAAGATGACAATGGCTACAACGGCTAACCAAACCGAAATCGAGGAGATGCAGGCACGTCTTGGTATACAGCGTGCACTCGACAACTATGGCTTCGGCCTGGACATGCACGACATGGAACGCTGGCTGAGCACCTGGCATGAGGATGCAATCTATGATGTGGATCATCCACGTCGGATATGTCGTGGTCACGCCGACTTACAGGATTGGGTCCAGCAAGTATGGGCACAGTTTGAAATTACTAATCATTTTACGACGAACCATATCATCGACTTCGAGAGTCCAACGACGGCTACAGGTATTGGCAAGGGAGCAGTAATGTTTGTTATGGTGGACGGGTCGTATGTGACCGGCGCAGCCATCTTTCACGACAAGTATGAGAAGCGGAACAATGTGTGGCGAATAAGCTACCGCAAGGTTGACGTCAATCACTTGGCCCAAATCAACGGTGCCAGCCTCACACTGCATCCAGGCAGCGAGGAGAGTCAATCATAATAACACTAGAACTTAAAGCGTTGTGCAGGAAATAACTACGAGGATGGCAAGGGAGTTAGCCACGACTCGCAGTCCAACGACGTGAAGTATAGTATGCCGAGGTCTCCTTCTGTAGAGAACACTAGAGCTAACCATAGATGAATGGTTAGCTCTAGTGTTCTCCTACCTATGTATATGTTCCCACAACTCTTTCTGCTGCGATACGATAGTTTGATTTGTTGATATACGATAAACGTGTTTTATAATAATTGCTGTCTCTAAATTGCGCATATGTCGTATAGCTAACATACTCCTAAAATAGATTGGAAATATGTTGAGGAATGGTTATAACTACTCGTAAAAGGTTGAGAGATAATTCAGCAAGAGCATTTAAGGCCCTTTATAGCAATATTGAGCATATTATATGGTTGTATTCATCAATCCTTTCGGTTATACTTGCTGTGTTGAAAATAATGTTCAACTACATGACATGATAAATTTTAACCGTTCTATTAACTTCACTATAAATAAGTCATGTTGTGGTAGTACTTCGGTATAATCCTTGATGGAATCGTGGATAACTTACTCTCCTGATAATCAGGAGAGTTATTCTTTATGTGAGGATGATAGAAAGCATGACTTTTAGCGGTTTGAAAACTATTGAAAACATCGTTAAGAATGTTAAAAGTGTGGTTGCCAATTCCATCAATCTAAGTAGCCTATTAGCCTCTCAGTCACAAAGGTTGCCTACTCGTCTTGTTCAACGGTTTCGACCAAAGAAGGATTATCTCTATATCACCGTTGATGAAGTAATTGAGTTTAATATCAAAGTTACTAGTGAAGTAGGTTTATTAAGGGACAAATCAGGCTTAGAGGGAGCTATAACGCGTCCGCAAATGGCGGCTTATTACGAAAGTGCAGACATCGCCACACAAACGGCACTTTTAGTTGAAGGCATTGCAATGGCACACTCGTTCGTTGACGGAAATAAAAGAACTGCTCTCCTTGCTTGCGTTACCTTTTTAGATGTTAATGGTTACAAGCTAAAAAGCACTGCTCATAATGTATTAAGCAGACAAATCGAAGCAATTGTTATAACACGCAACATTGAGTCTTTCAAAGGCTGGCTTCGATCAAATATACGCCGATTGTAAAAAGATGTATAATACGACTAATAAAGACTAGTAATTTCTTCTAGGTAATGTCATACTATGAAGTATGGGATATGTTCTTCGTAAAGGTGCAAAATTATGATACAAGAGAAAAGCTACAAGGCAACACAGATGAAGAATCAGAAGGATGAGCCAAATACTCGCAACGTTTCCTCAAAGAAACGTACTTCTTGGCATGCACCTAAACTTTTTATAAGAAGAGGAGTATCTCAGAAAGTCCTAGATGCTGCTGACCGCTTGATGAAAGAGTATCAGTCTGATTTGGATTACTTGAAAGACCGCTAAATAATAGACAAAAATGGACTGGTAGCTGCTCAACTACCAGTCCATTTTTGTCTATTATGCTGTGTTTAAAAGTTCATCTACCCAACTTAACTCACGTCGGTGCAAGTTCAGAATTGCTTTTGCGGCAGCTGAATACTGCGCGTCTTCGGCAATCATTTCGCTTAGCTTGTTTATGACATCAGTATAGCCACTAAGAGCCGCCCTACTATTTTCCTTCTCCTGTAGACGAAGATACCTCTTTCCCTCTTCAATAAGTCTCATAACTTCGTTACATACAAGAAATTGACGAGCTTTCTGTAATTTAGAACGATTAAGATGATAAATTTCAATTGATCGTTTCGCTCGCATGTACTTCATTGGGTCTTGTTGCTTACTCTTCGCAGGCTGTACGAAACCATCTATATCAAATGAGAGAAGTCGAGTGTCTAACTGCTCAACAGGGTCTAGTAACATAGGCTCTTCAAACATTACGTCTTCGGCATGTATCACATCAAAGACTCGTTTTGTTTCGTTCACAAGTGGAAAGTGTTTAGCTTTATTGGGTCGATTACAATTTTCACAAGAATAGCGGTAATTTGCCCAATCGAAAGCAAGCCACCAATAGCCAGAATGATTGGGACACTTTTCCACTGCATTCTTGGGCCTAAAATGATCAACATCGCCAGGAGCAGTGGGAGTTGTTAGTGATTCACAGTACCAGCATTTGTCATGAGAAAGTTTTTGTAGTTCCTCTTTTAGACCTTTCCATACATCATTACGTTTATTAATCTCTTTAGCTCTTTCATCACAATCAAAATCCTTTACATCTTTAAAAGCTTTTTCGGCCTTTTCACGCCAGCCAGCAGGAAAGGCCAAGTGATTGCGTCGAATATGTCTCACCCTTCACGCTCCTTCTTTTCCCTCAGTTCGCGCAAAATTCTTCGTGTTAATGCTCTCTGATCTTCTCGCTGCTGTTGCGTCAACGTAGTACTTTCCCACTCCTTGATATCCTCACGCTGAATTTTAGTCATCTCTAAAACAAAGTCGTGATAGAGTGGATCAGGCATAGTATTGATACTGAAATCTACTTCGCGTAGCAATTCGTTTAATTCGAGTAAACGAGAACGTTTTTGAGGTGCTAAATTATCTTGTGCATCGTCTGCCGCAAGTTCTCGCCGTTCATCCATTAGCTCCTGTGTAGGTATATCAAGCGTTGACCGCAACCCAAAAAGATCACTCGTCAAAATTGCCGCTACTCCCATTCCTTTCGGACTTTCATACGGTGGTATTACGGATATATATCCATCTTCGTTGCGTTGCATGATGCGTACTTGTTCACGTTCAAGACTGGATATCACTAATGGATTATGCGTCGTTATGATAACATGACTTTTCTGAGTACTAGCAACTCTATTGATGAAGTCCAGATATTGAATACCCCAGACGGGGTTCAGGTGTGTATCTGGTTCATCCAATAAGAAAAGAGCCTCGTCCTCTTTAGTAAAACGCAGTAACCCAAGCACCATCAATAACTGTTGCTCTCCCTCGCTCAGGTCACGGAAAGTTAAGGACCCATCAGCTTTACGCACTCGTACTCTAATTCTTACTTCACTAAGAATTTCGGAAATATAGGTACTTTCGAGTGCCTTAAAAAAATCTTGTTGTGTTTTATAAATGCTTGATAATGCTTTCAGGTCTTCAATGCTCTTTAGAAAAAGATAGAGATGCTCTACTGTGCTTGACCCCTTGAAGTCGATTTGTACCCGACGAGGCATACGCAATGGAATAAAGGCAAGCTCATACAGCCTTTCAAGAAAACGACTTACCTCTCCACGCGCATTCCAGAACAATGGATTACCATTCCTGCTGTTCCACGATGGCTTACGCATAACGAATAAAACCGACTCTAACGCTTCAATACCAAGCTCGTCATCTAAGAATTTGAGTATATCGGGGTCTTGCTCGTTGAAAAACGCTAGTAAGGCAAACTGGCTATGAACCAGCCGTGCATATAAGAGCGGACGAAGTGGTCTACTTTTTTCGTCTGTTTCTCTAATCAGTGCATTATAAAAGCGTTTTTGATGCTCGTCAAAGTGCGTCTCCATACGATTGCTAGGGCCTGAGTAATAGCCGAAAACATAACGCGGTAGATATTTTTCGCGGGCGTCACGTTGAAAATCTCGATAGGACATAGGCTCACTACCAACAACATTTACCAAGACCTGCTCTCTTCTCGCACGCGCTGGGTCTGCATCAATAGAAATCTCGCTACCTCGACAGAGGTAGGTCATCTGATAGGCGAATGCTGGTGGACGGTCAAGGTCAAGATCACGAAAAATCAGGATAAGGGCCTCTAGCAAATTCGATTTACCCGTGCCATTACGTCCTAGCACAACTGATGTAACAGAGTCTTCGATGGGTGAGCCATCATAGAAGTCAACATCGACGTTTTGCAGGTTTTTAAAGTTATTGATATGTAAGGCCAGCATTCTCATTGATCTACAGCTTCTAGCAAGTCTTTGGGTTCTTCTAGCCCCGAAGGAACAAGTCTAACACTTTTATGTACAGAGACCTCATCAAGCAATTCTACATGAAAACGCTCGACATCTTCAACATCATCCTGGTCTAGCCCCGCTTTTTTGAACAGGTCAACGGGAGACAAAGGGCGTGGCTCCTCACGTAACACCTCTACCAATGGTTTTTGCTCTTTGCCACTGTTTGTCTTTCTTGTGATGCGTGGTCTGTTCATGCGTTCCTCTTTCTTACGCTGTTGCTCTTCCAATTCACGTTTCTCACGTTCTGCGCGTATGCGTTCCAGCAACACGCTAGCTGGCTCGTCATTTGGGTCCTGTGGCACAAGCTGACCCGAAAAGGCTTTTTGTAGAATACTCTGCCGTGTACGCTCGGCACGTTTGAGGCTTGTTTCGACTACAGTCTCTGCTTGTGCGATGACCGATAGACGTGCCTCGACTTCGGCTACGATTTGTTGTTGTTCAGAAAGAGGGGGCAAAGGAAATTTTATTTGCTCAACACGGTACTTGTTAAGGGCTGGTTGACTATTACCTGAGCCTCCCCGTCGTGTTATTTCATATTGAGACCAAAGCCAGTAGTAAATAAATTCGGGAACTACAGTTGTTTGTGGCACCCAAATAGCAGCACTATTTTGGCTATTACAAGCTTTTATATCTAAAATAGCTACTTGTCCTCTAGTTCTACCTTCACCAATCATACCAAGTAAGACTGAACCAACAGGATTGAGCTGAACACTGCTATTTTCAAGTCCAGCTTGAGTAATATATTCTTTTGTATCCTTAATACGGCAAAATTGAATTTCGCTAGAACTCGCCCAAGGAATATCTCCGTTCCAATAAGCTGGCTCATTTCGTCTAGGGGTCGATCCTATATGGACTTCAAAACATTGGCCTATACTGGTCCAAAACCATCCCTCTGGCAATTCTGGCAAATTATCTAAGTTAGGTTGAACAGGTTCTAAATATTTTGTCTTCTCGGAATCTCGGCCTTTAGCTCTCAGGTCGGCTTCCCACTTCTCACGTCGTTCTAGTAGAATGCGCTCTAATAGCTCTTCCGTAGGTTCAACGTTGGGATGGGTAGCACGCCATGCCTCGGTAAGTGTGCCATCAACGGCTGCTTTAAGGACTGAGGCACGAGCTTGTTTGAGTCGTGCTTTGTCCTGTTGTAGGGATGCTATTGCGGCGTCAAGTCGTGTAAATTGTTCTTCGAGAACGGAGACGATACGATGTTGTTCGGGAAGAGGAGCAAGAGGAATTTCGAGCATTTCTAACTTTCGAGCATTTACATTGGCTAACGCTATACCGCTAGATTGCTCTTGAATAAAATCCCAATACGTTGATGTTTGAAGATAATAAGCTATATATCTAGCCTCTATTTCTTGGTCAGGTCGAAAACGGATTAAGTAAGAAGCAAAAACAGTTGTACTTGGAACGAGTGCAAGCAAATAACTAAAACCAACAGAGCCAGCACGCGATATTACTATATCACCTTCCACTAGCTTGTATGCATCTAAATTATCAGGTATTTCAGTGCAATAGGGTACAGCATCCCAATTGATAGAACTGCTTGTTATATCTGTTGTACGCAGTAGTTTAATAGCACCCTGCTTAGCATCTGCTTTAGTCGTCCAACCATATTGAGGTTTAGAGCATATTTCACCAAGTGTTGTCCATTCCCACCCATCCGGTAGCTCTTGTTCCTTGTCCATGTTGCCAACCTCTCGTTGTTGTATGTTTATTTATTTATAGGAGCAAATTATCGTCTTTCACCAAATAATCAGGATAGAAGGCGTCTGTAGGGGTCTAATTCTATTACACCCTTTTTGGCAATTGGAATTGTTTATTGGATTGCTGAAACGTCTCGACATCCCTCCAACGATGCGCATCGCTCACAGGGTGTAATAGAATTAGACCCCTACAATATTACATCCTTGTCGGCAATCAACAATGTTGACGGTTCGATAAAACGTCTCATCTATCCTGTCAAATTGTTAATTGCCAAAAGGGTGTAATAGAATTAGACCCCTACAAGTGACGTATCCACGTTATTTTATCAAACCACATTATTGGTGCACCCGTGAAAGGGGACGCGCACATTGCTTCGCTCGTGCTGAGGACGCGATAAATCGGTCCCTACTGTTCCATGTCACTTTGCGGATGCAGTGCGTTGGAAAGATTGTTACGCCTAGTTAGAACTCATTATCGCAATGAAGAGAAACTGTGTCAATGGCCTTTCCTATTGTCTATGCATACAAATATTTCACCTGCTTTTCATACAATCCATATATACTTGTAAAAGTTATCGGCTGGAAAGCAGCTCGACTTCACGACAGTTGTAGGTTCGCTAACGTAAGGAGAGTCGTTGTATGGTAAATGATGTGCCAGGCGCAGGAACAACTGCACCACCACAGAAAAAGCCTATCAATATTGTCCCACTATATATCCCCGGTGCTGCAAGTCCTGTAACAACACCTGCACAACTTGTGTATGGCAATGGACCCCTGCTCACGGCTGTACAGGTCTTTACAATCTTTTGGGGATCGACCTGGCAACAGGCACCGTTAAGTAGTACGCTTCAAAGCATCAATAGCTTCTTCGATGCCATCTTGACCAGTTCACTCATAGATCAGTTGGCTGAATATAATACATCAACGCTGCAAATTGGACATGGTAGTCGCATTGGCACGACCACGATCACCACGGACCCAGGCACCTCGGTAGACGATACAGCTATTCAGCAGATGCTAAATACTGGTATTACGAACAATACATTTCCAAAGCCTACCGCAAACACGCTCTACTTTGTGTATCTGCCGAGTGGAGTCACAGTAACGCAAGGCGGGTCAAGTTCCTGTACGGCGTTTTGTGGCTATCATGACGATATCAATAGTCAAATCTTCTATGCCGTCATGCCCTATCCCGACTGCACTGGCTGCGAAAGTACTCTTGCGGTCCTTGATGCCCTGACGCAAACGAGTTCGCACGAACTCTGTGAGGCGATCACCGATCCTATCCCTGGGCAAGGATGGTACGATCAGGCCAATGGCGAGATCGGCGATATCTGTGCCTGGCAATCAAAGCAAGTAGCTGGCTACACGGTACAGAAGGAGTGGTCGAACCGCTCGAATAGCTGCGTCTAGCTTATGCTAAATAGTTTGTCAACCATCATTTAGTGGGGACCCACGGACGCCCTGCGTTACACAACGGACGCCCCTTGTGGGCGTCCATTGTGTATGTATAGAACGTTCTTTGTATTTGAACCGCAGACGTTTTCTCCTCATAATTCATCAGGATTCATTTTCAAGCTACTAGCCTGTCGTTCAGTTCTTGTAAGATCGTATACAATTCCTGTCCGAAGACTTGATATGCTTTGCCAAGGCCGCCTTTTTGGGTGAAGGGACTGCTGTCGAAGTCGCTGGCTTCGATGGTGACGGATGCGGCGATGGCATCGCGTATCAGGTCGAGCCATTGACGCTGCTCCGGCGTGAAGCTGCGTTTTTTGACGCGCTCTTGCTCATCGAGCCAGTCGGTAAAGCGGCGTTGCACTGTGTCGCTATAGGGTTCGAGCGTGGCGGTAGTGTCGGTGTCATATACCATCGTATAACGAACGAGGGCAATCAGGTCGGTAAGCATTCTTTGAGCCTGTTTGTTGCCCTTGTTGCCACTTTTGCTACCGCGTACACGGGTCTTGTCGAGCAGTTCATAGGCTTGCCAGAGTTTGTCGGTGGTCAGGCCGAGTCGGGCATGCTCGATAGCGTCGGCAAGCTGCTGTATGTCGTCGTACTTGAGACGTGCATGGCTGGGACGATTGTAGAAGACTTGCAGGGCGGCGATTTCGTCGCGGTGCTGTTCGATAAATTGACGAAAACTGGTAATTATGGCACGTGCTCTGTCCTCAGCTTGAATGTCCCAATCGGAGGAGAGCACACGGTCCTGGCTCACGATGTCGATGGTGAGTTCGTCGCGCTCTTGCGTCTTGAGCAAGGCATCGCGCAGGTCAGGATTATCGAATGGCGCGACGGCTTGCTGGATAAGGCGTTGTGCGACCTGTAAGACAAGAGGATCGTTTGGGTCGTTGAGATAGGTCTGGCCTGTCTGCTGACGTGTGATGTCAAGTTGTCTATCGACATCAAGTGCTTGTAGGATGTCAGATGTTATTTCGTGTATGCTAAGCCCACCTGCCAGCTCAGCTATGATTATGTGTTCGGCTGGCTTCACAGATTTAGCGAGGCGGCTCAGGCGTCCCACGAGGGTGGGTAGCAGGTCGTCATCCTTCTTCCATTTGCCAACGGCTACATCGTCAAGGATTTTTTTGAGCGGAATCGAGACTTTACGTTCAAGCGGTGGCTCGTCGGTCTTGATCTGCTCACAGACTCCAACGGCATCAACGATGACAAAGCGTGTCTTACCCTCTTGCGTGGCGGTGACGCGGTGAAATTCGTTGTCGTCAATGACACGACTCCCGCGCCCCTTCATTTGCTCAAAGAGACCACGACTCTTGACCGAACGCATAAACAGTAAGACCTCTAGCGGTTTGATGTCGGTGCCCGTAGCGATCATATCAACGGTCACGGCGATACGCGGATTGTAGCTATTGCGGAACGAGGCGATCAAGTCTTCGGGTTTGGTGCCAGTGGTTTTGTAGGTGATTTTTTGCGCGAAGTCGTTGCCACGTGCGAACTCCTCACGCACGATACGCACAATCTCATCGGCATGGTTATCATCCTTGGCGAAGATCAGCGTTTTCGGCACATTTTTTGTCAGATCGGCAGGGTCAACGCGACCTGGAAAGAGACGAGGCAAGGCGTCACGATAGGCACACACAACCTTACGTATCTGGTCAGGTGCCACGACCCGACGGTCAAGGTCACTGGCATCATAGGTCAAGTCATCGTCGGTCTGCACCCAACGCGTGGCACGTGTACGACGTTCACGCTTCCCAACGAATGACGCGGCTTCGATGAGACTGCCCTGCTGTGAAATTTCCGTCTTGATGCGATAGACCTGATAATCGACATTGACGCCATCGGCTACGGCGCGGTCATGCCCATACTCCATCACAAGGTTTTGATTGAAGAAACCAAAGGTTTGCTTGTTGGGAGTCGCGGTGAGACCGATAATTGAGGCATCGAAGTAGTCGAGAACGCTACTCCATTTGCCATAAATGCTGCGATGACATTCATCAGTAAAGATGATATCAAAGGTCTCGATAGGAACCTGCGGATTATAGCGCACAGTTTTAGCGGGTTCATCATCGGCACTCTCGTTTGTGTCGAACAGAGACTGCTCTTCCTCGGCTGGGTCCAGTTCCGGCTCGCCGCTCAGAATGGAGTAGAGGCGTTGAATGGTGGTGATACATACCTTGGCAGTTGTGTCGATGACGTTCCGTTCGAGATGTTGCACATTGTAGAGTTGTGTGAACTTACGTCCATCGTCGGGCGTCTCATATTGCTGAAATTCATTGAGCGTTTGCCGTGCAAGATTCGAGCGGTCAACCAGGAAGAGGATGCGCTTGGCACCTGCGAATTTGATGAGACGGTAAATACTACTCACGGCGGTGTAGGTCTTGCCACTACCCGTCGCCATTTGTATCAGGGCACGGGGACGATTATCCGCGAGCGAGCGTTCGAGATGTGTAATTGCTTCGATCTGGCATTCGCGCAGATGTGTTGTGTGTAGTGGTGGCAAACGGCGTAAACGCGCTCGTAGCGTGTCATTCTGTTCGTTGGACACGGCTTTGGGAGCTTGTGTGAGCCAGGAATGAAGCGTCTCTGGACGAAAAAAGGCAAAGGTTGAGCGACTACGCGGCACAGGGTCGAGATAACTGGTGAAGCGCGTTTCGATGCTATTGGTCTCGAAGGCGAACGGCAGGGGCAGACGTGCGGCAGGCAAATCATCGGGTAAGCCCCGACGATACTTGTTGCTCTGCTCTTCGACTCCTGTCAGGGCATAGCCAACCTTTTTGGCCTCGATGATGCCCACGGCGAGACGATCTACGAAAAGCAGGTAGTCAGTGGCACCAGTCGCAAGCGAAAACTCACGCACGGCAACACCGAGGCTGGCACCGAGATTGAGCCGCTTACGATCTTGTACAACCCAACCCGCATCCTGTAACACTTTGTCGATATCCTGACGGGCGCTCTCTTCCGGTTTCATCATACCTCCCAACAAATACAGTTTCTCTACCACTATACCTACATTTGCGCCATTCTTCAACTACAAAGAGACTATACCGTACTGGGGTTGAATTGGCAATGATTCGATTATGATGTAGGGACCGATGTATCGCGTCCTTGTCAGGTGTCGAAATGCCAAAAGGACGTGATAATTGGTGCATCGGCGAAAGGGACACGCACCTTGCTTCGCTCGTACTGAGGACGCGATACATTACTTCGCTCGTGCTGAGGACGCGATACATTGCTTCGCTCGTGCTGAGGACGCGATACATCGGTCCCTACCTTTGCCTCGTCACTTCGCGGATACACTAATTCTGCAATTTAACAAAATAATGTGGATACGTCACTTGTAGGGGTCTAATTCTATTACATCCTGTGAGCGATTCGCATCGTTGGAGGGATGTCGAGACGTTTCATCAATCCTGTGGACAATAACAATTGCCGACAAGGGTGTAATAGAATTAGACCCCTACAGAGATTCAATTCTGTGAATAACATATATTTATGGCAGAGTCATGGCGCGATTTGCGAAATTAGGCCCTTTACAACATGGTTTCGATATGCTATCATACACCTTGTTCACGGGGATATAGCTCAGTTGGTAGAGCGCGGCAATCGCACTGCCGAGGTCAGGAGTTCGAGCCTCCTTATCTCCACCCGTATCTGGCACATTATCAGTACGTTCTTGCGTTTCAGCGTGTAAAATGCCTTGCAAATCGCAAAGAGGTATGGTATAGTTCTAGGTACAGATCAGAACGCGACGAGCAGGAGTAGTACGTCTCGTTCCTACATAATTCCAGAGAGTAGCCGTTTGGTGCAAGGCTATAAGGTGTAGAGAACACAACTGAACTCGCCTGTGAGCAACATATGTGAAGCCTAATAGCATAGCATGTGTCGGGACGCCCGTTACAGCGTACAATGAGTGCATACCACGCACAAAACCAGGATAACCATTTTCTATAATGGGCCTGTAGCGCAGCTGGTAGAGCGCATCCATGGCATGGATGAGGTCAGGAGTTCGAGCCTCCTCAGGTCCACCACGCCTATCCTGATGTGCATGGTATGAATCAGGGTGGAACCACGGAAGAGTCTTTCGTCCCTATGCGGATGAAAGGCTTTTTTTGTTGGCAAGGGACCAGGGCGCCCGCAAGGGGACGCCCCTCCCATACACGAACGTATGTGGGAACCAATGTTATATGGGAGGGGCGTCCCCTTG
>CAXUHF010000079.1:15018-22707 GCA_964250765.1 uncultured Ktedonobacteraceae bacterium
TTTTTTTTATTCTTTTTTGTTGGGTGGGGCGCGCCGCCCCCCGCCCCCGCCCCCGCCCTGGTCGAAATGACTTATGGAGGATATGTTTATGATTACACGCACTAAATACAATCCAAAAGAGATTGAGAGCAAATGGCAGGCGCAATGGGAAACCGAACAAATCTATCATGCGCCGGATAGTTCGTACAAACCCAAGTTTTACAATCTGGTTATGCTGCCCTATCCTTCGGGTGATCTGCATATGGGTCACTGGTACCATTACTCGTCCGCCGATACATATGGACGCTTTATGGCGATGCGTGGCTACAATGTGATGCAACCAATGGGCTTTGATGCCTTCGGTCTGCCCGCAGAGAATGCTGCCATCAAGCGTGGTATCCAGGCTCGTGAGTGGACGCTGAGCAATATCGACAACATGCGCAAACAACTGCGCGCAATGGGTGCGCGTTGGGATTGGCAGCGTGAAATCGTGAGTTGTCTGCCCGACTACTACAAGTGGACGCAATGGCTGTTCCTGCAATTCTATAAGCAAGGTCTGGCTTATCGCACAAAAGCACCCGCGAACTGGTGCCCCAACTGTAACACCACACTGGCAAACGAGCAGGTTCTGCCAAATGGGACCTGCGAACGCTGCGGAACCGTTGTCATTCGCAAAGAGATTGATCAGTGGCTGCTGAAAATCTCGTCGTATGCCGAAGAACTGCTGCACTTTAAGAACATCGAATGGCCCGAAAAGACCATCACGATGCAACAAAACTGGATTGGGCGTAGCGAGGGTGCCGAAATTCGTTTCAGCACCGAGATTGACGGCAAACAAGAGACGATTCCAGTCTTCACAACACGTCCTGATACCATCTATGGTGCGACGTTCTTTGTGCTGGCACCTGAACATCCGTGGGTCGAGAAGATCACGACGCCCGCTCAACAAGCTGCCGTTACTGCCTATGTTGAGCAGGCACAGCGTATGACCGAAATCGAGCGCATGAGTACCGAGAAAGACAAAACTGGTGTCTTCACTGGTGGCTATGTCACCAATCCTCTGAACGGTGAGAAAATTCCGGTCTGGATTGCCGACTATGTGCTGATGGGCTATGGCGTGGGCGCGATCATGGGCGTTCCTGCACATGATCAGCGCGACTTCGAGTTTGCGCGTAAGTTTGGTATTGAGATTCGTGAGGTTATTCGCGCCGAGGGCGAGGAGCCGAGCGATCCTGCGACCTGGACAGAGGCAAAAGAGAATCTGGGCGTACTGGTCAACTCCGGTCCCTTCGATGGCACTCCTGCTGGCGAGGCTATTCAGCGTATCACAAAGCATATCGACGAGCAGGGCATTGGTAAGCACATGGTCACGTACCGTCTGCGCGACTGGCTGATTAGCCGTCAGAGATATTGGGGCTGCCCCATTCCAATCATTTATTGCCCAAAGGATGGCACGGTTCCGGTACCAGAGGATTCACTGCCTGTACATCTGCCAGAGCATGTGCAGTTCAAGTCAACGGGCGAGTCACCTCTGCGCTACGAGGAAGACTTCCTGCATACCACATGCCCTGTCTGTGGTGGACCCGCGACACGCGAAGTCGATACGATGGACACATTCATCGACTCATCATGGTACTACCTGCGCTATGCCGATCCGCATAACAGCGAGCAGGCATGGAGTCCTGAAGCGATGAAGCATTGGTTGCCCGTCGATCAATATACAGGCGGTATCGAGCATGCGATTCTGCACCTGCTGTACTCGCGTTTCTTCACCAAGGCACTGCGCGATATGGGACACCTGACATTCGATGAACCATTTACACGCCTGTTCCACCAGGGCATGATTCTGGGGTCCGACGGACAAAAAATGTCGAAGTCGCGTGGTAACGTCGAGGCTCCCGACATCTATGTCTCGAAGTACAGTGCCGACGCTGTGCGCTGTTACATGATGTTTATTGGACCGTTCGACGCGGGTGGCTCGTTCAAAGCGGAAAATCTGGAGGGCGTGTGGCGTTTCCTGAATCGCGTCTGGAATGTTGTCAGCGAGGGCTGGGTTGAGGGCAATGTCGATACAAAAGAGACTGCCGAGAGCAAAGCCATCGAACAACTGCGCCATAAGACGATTAAACGCGTCACGGAAGATATCAGCCATTTCCGCTTCAACACCGCACTGGCGGCTCTGATGGAAGCAAACAACGTGCTGGTCAAGCAGCAAAACGAGCCAGTAGCACGTACTGCCGCCTATCGTAAAGCGTTGGAGACGATGATGCACCTGCTGGCACCAATGGCACCACACATCACCGAGGAACTGTGGCATCAGACAGGTCATACAACGAGCATCCACACAACGGATTGGCCCGTCTATGATGAGGCAATGACACAGGATAGCACGTTTACGCTGGTGATACAGGTCAACGGGAAGGTGCGTGAGCGCATCGAAGTTCCTGCAAGTATTAGCCAGGACGAGGCGCGCAAAATGGCGTTGACTAACGCCAAGGTTGCACCATTTATTGGTGACTCCACTGTGCAGAAGGTGATTTACATTCCTGGTCGCCTGGTAAATATTGTTGTACGAAACTAGTGAACATCATCGTGGGTTAAAACAGGGTGCCCGCAAGGGGAACGCCCCTCCCATACGACGAACGAGTTGGGAAGCGACGCGTCGTATGGGAGGGGCGTTCCCCTTGCGGGCGCCCTTGTCCCACCCATTTCTGATTTTTCGGGAGAAAATTAGAATATGTTGAGAGATTACGTTCTTTCATTTGATTCGCACTATTTTTCATAAAATTGGGGGTTAACAAATGGAACCACTCACGAAAGTCAAACGTATATAGCATCAGAGAGTTCATATGAGTATCTTCAACGGATAGAAGATACAAATTAGTATTCTATTTCCATATGAACTGTGATGAACATCATAGTAATTGCAGCCAGTTTCGCGTACACTTTGCATGTAGGGTATAGGTAGATAGAGAGATGTAGGGGCACGATGTATCGCGCCCAACCAGTGCAGAGAAAAATTGATATTTGAAAATGTACTAAGTCGAACGTTTACTACAGAAAGAAGCCTTTCTGAAAAGACCGCAGACGAAATAAGAATTGCGATATACGGAACAGGGGCTGCAGGAAGTGGCGGAACGCCTCCCTATTATAGGCGCAGGCGGAAGGATATAATAATGAAGACACAACCTCTTGAATTAACAACAGAAGTTATCGTAGACGTTACGACCGAAACGAATGTATTAGCGGAACGCGGTTTTACCTCAGACGAGATTTTATCTTTGTTCTGGTTACGTCAGTGGTATCAGAACGGTGGCAGTGATCGTGTAGAGATCGTGCGCCGTCTTGAATTTCTCAAGTTGCTCGTTCTTAACGATAAAATAGAGATGTAACAAAACAAAAAATGTGGGTGTATGCATGGTGGCTCGCCACCGTGCATACACCCACATTTTTTGTTTTGTTAGATACTGTGAAAATCTTTTACGCGTGTCTCGTATTGTTGTAAAAACCAGTATTGAGATGCCGCCGCTAATTTTGTTTTGAGTGGCACACTTGCACGTTTCGTGAACACATTGTAATTGTTCAGGTGAATACGGTCCAGGATACCCTTGTAAAGCGTTCCACTTAGCCGTATCGCCAATCGACTGTCGGGACTAAGCAAAGAAATTCCTGGTTGTGAACGCTGGTAATAGTTATTGGCACGCGCCATCTGGAAGCGGAGCAGTTCACAAAAGGCATCGTTCACCACTCCCATCATCAGGTCATTTTCGGTATAGCCGAAGCGTTGCATTTCGTCCTGTGGTAGATACACGCGATTACGCCTCGCATCCTCGCCGATGTCCCGTAGAATATTTGTCAGTTGTAATGCAACGCCCAGATCAACAGCGTGTTGCAGCGCAATCTCTTCTTGATAGCCAAAGATGGGACTGGTGAGCAAGCCAACGGTGCCAGCGACGCGATAACAGTAGAGATAGAGTTCCTCGAAATTCTGGTAACGATTGGTGGTCAGGTCCATCTCCACACCATCCAAGAGGTCTAGTACAGGTGCGAGTGGTACGGGATAATGTTCAAGCACATCGCTCCATGCGCGTTGTACCAGATTATCGTCGGCTCCCCCACGCCGATACACGCGTTCAAGTGATTGTCGCCAGTAGTCTAGTTCTTGTTTAGGGGTGCTGGAACCGCTCAGATGTCCTACTCGTGGTGTGTCCGGGTTCATTTCCTCGTCCACAATGTCGTCCACAATACGACAGAGGGCATAGACGGCCCAGACTGCCTGTCGCTTCTGTTGCGGCAAGAAGACAGACCCCCAGTAGAATGTCTTCGATGCTCGCTTCGTCACTGTTCGACAGTAATCGTAGGCTTCCATTACCTGGTCCTGTCGCATAAATTTCTATCTCCTATTCGTCGCATTACGTGCCTTCTATTCGTCATCACGGGCATGATAAACCGTACCCTTACATTATGGAGACGCGCCAAAGAGGAAATACTGGTAATATTTTTGTCATAGCTCAACAAAGTCGTGCATGCTAAAACTAAAATGCCATAGTGTACGTACATGTTTGAAATGAGCACAAGAGGTTTCTCACTCATGCTTTCATTCCAGTAACTCACTAAAATACATTATCAATACGTCTTTCGTAGGGACTCCGTTTACGGCATCCAATGCGCAATTCATTGCGAGATATTTATGCCATAAAGCTGAGAGAGAGAGCATAGCCAATGAATTGGCTTCGGACGCCGTAAACGGAGTCCCTACGAAGGGCTATCAAATAGTAATAAGGACTCTTATGACCACAACGAATGCTACAAATGCTACACCTACAGAGAGTTCGTTGAACCCTTTGCGCATTATACTTTATCTCGGTAAAGGCGGAGTCGGTAAAACGACTGTTTCAGCCGCTACCGCCGTGCGTTCTGCCGCGCTTGGTAAACGCACGCTTGTTGTCAGCACTGATCTAGCCCATAGTCTCGCCGACTGCTTACAAAAACCACTAACCTCGGAGCCACAGCAGCTCACAGCGAACTTGTGGGCACAAGAAGTCAACGTCTTAGATGAGATGCGCCGAGGTTGGGGCAAGGTGCAGGACTCGATGAGTAAAGTTCTACGCAAACGCGGCATGGATGCAATAATGGCGGAAGAACTCGCCCTCGTTCCTGGCATGGATGAGATATTTAGCCTTATCAATATTTACCGCAATGCACGCGAAGGCAATTTTGACGTTGTAATCATTGACGCGGCCCCCACTGGCGAAACGGTCCGCTTGCTCAGCATGCCAGATACCTTTCAATGGTATGCGAACCGCTTCACGAATATGCAGAGTGGTCCGCTCAACCTTGCACGTCCACTCCTCAAAGCACTTCTGCCTTCAAATTCAACGGATGTACTCACCTCGCTAAACGCCCTCAGCGAGCGTGTCACAGCACTACGCGCGGTGTTAAGCAATCCTGAATACAGTTCGTATCGTCCTGTGGTCAACCCTGAACGTATGGTGATTAAAGAGGCGTTGCGGGCCGAAACCTATCTCGCGCTCTTTGGCTATCCCATTGATGGTGTTGTCTGTAACCGCGTCCTGCAGCCTGGGGACTATCAAGATAGCTTCATGCAAGAGATGTATGCGACACAGGAAAAGCTACGTCAACAAATTCATTCCACATTCGCTCCACTTCCCATCTGGGAATCGCCCTACTACTCGCGTGAGGTGCTCGGCATCGAGGAACTCGGCAAGCTTGGCGAAACCATTTTTGGCGAAAAGGACCCAACGCAGGTCTTTTATCGGGGAGCCGTACAAGAGGTGACGCGACAAGGCGATACCTATGTGCTACGCTTGCCCTTGCCACATGTCGAGATGAACAAGGTCGTCATGACGAAACGCGGCGACGAGATGATTATCGAAATCGGCAACTTCAAACGCGATATCACGCTCCCCAGCGTCCTTGCCAATCAGGAAGCTACCGTCGCCAAATTCGTTGATAAGGCGTTGGAGATTCATTTTACGGTGCCGGAGGCAGAGGCTGAAAAATCAGCGTAAGGACTCATGAATATTGACAATCGAATACGGGTACGTCGGTAGGGGCTGCAATGAATTGCGGCCCTTACCGACGTTATTGTGTACCTCACTAATTATTTAAAGCGCAAAATTTTAACCGCTATATAGTACTTTCTTGGTGTTTCGGCATGAAAGATAGATATTTTGCTATGTTTTCTATATCATTGTGACTCAAAGAGTTACACCATGTCTTTACGTCTCGCAGAGATTAAATTTCTTAAGAAATATGATCTCTGTAAAAGCGTATCCCATAGTCAGATTAGCATACTGAGAACATGAAGGAAAGAGAACATAAGCATGCAGACAAAAATACCGCAGCATCCTTCGATGCCTCCCTATAACTTCTTACCGAAAAGGAAACATTTTCGCGTGAAGAGACGCAACAAACGCTTCTCTCCGCTTGCACTGGTTGGTGTGGCTGTCACACTTCTTGTACTACTTGGAACCGGAACCTATTTTGTTATTCTTCCCCGTCTCAGGTCGCATGCGGAGAACACTCTGTTACCAGGTCAGCAAACTTGGAAAGGTGGTACATCGTCGCTCCTCTTTGGCAGCAATGATCCAACATTTAATCCTGCAACATCACAATCGCTGCGTCTCTCTCTACGTCAGGCGGGAATTACGCTGATTCGGACACCGCTAGCAAATAATAACGGAACCGAGATTGAGCAACGCCTTTCTCAAATTCAAGCTGTAGGAGCCACCTGTTTAGGCATTTTGAGTATGAGCAACATGCAGCTTGACCAGCAGATTGTGAAAACGGCGGGTGCGCGTTGCCAACTCTATGAATTTGGGAACGAGCCAGATAATGCTGGAAATCCTAATGCTATGTCAGCAAGCCAGTATGCAAGTTTGTGGAATCAGATTATTCCTACACTTCGTCAAATCGCACCACAGGCGAGGTTCTTTGGACCAGCCGTTGCCTTTCCAGATACAGCCTACATCTCCACGTTCTTACAGGCGACACAGGCGAATGCTCCTGACGGTGTTACGTTCCACATGTATCCCTGCACCGATGTGGATGCGCAAACATGTCTCTCGCAATCGGTCAATAGCTATGCTAGTTCTGCTCAGCAAGTGCGCAGCACGGTTATGCAGGTCCTTGGCAGAGACTTACCCCTCGGTGTGACGGAATGGAACGATAATTGGAAAGATCAGGCTAAGCCGGAGGAGAGCGATCCAAACTTTATACGCCAATTTACAATACTCTCTCTTCAATCCCTTGCACAGGGACAGGTCGCGTTTGCGAATCAGTACAACTTTGGTACTGGTGGAAGCGATGGACACTTATTGATGACAGTAAACGGGCAGCCCAAGCCGCAGTTACAAGCGATGGCTGATATGATCGCTCAAACAAGAACAGGCTCCTTGACGCCACTATCAACGCCTGTCTCAACGCTCGTGCCAAACACTACCACAACACCTCTAGCAACGGCAACCACAACATCAGTTGCAACAGGCACAAGCCCCAACTGCGCTATAAACGGAAACCTCATACGAGGATGTACAGGTTCTGTGCAGATGAATGGTCAAGTATGCACAACTTCGTTTGCGAATAATACAGTGTCAATAACCTGCTCTCAAAAAGGAAAGCAGGAGAAGTAAAAGGTTCGTAGGGACCACATTTATGGCGTCCCAATGGGGGTTTATTGCAAAGTGG
>CAXUHF010000079.1:22717-24499 GCA_964250765.1 uncultured Ktedonobacteraceae bacterium
ACACGTATACTAAAAAGTTGCGTGGGCCCAAAATTTTGGGCGCCCTTTGGCTATAACGCCGCCTTGGACGCCATAAATGTGGTCCCTACAATTCACGTGATTAAGCGTCTCCCTTCCTCATGTGATATACTAAAGAGCACAAGTACATGTAAAAGGATGGCTTGATAACAGCCTCTGCTCAAGCACTTACACACATTCTCACCTTATGTATTACACTCAAAAAGTGAACATATATCTTTTCGGATTGCAGGAGAAACGTTTTTTATGACAAGTACACATTATAATGTCGCAATTATTGGTTCGGGACCCGGCGGCTATGTTGCCGCCATCCGCGCCGCACAACTCGGTGCCAGTGTTGCTATTGTTGAAAGGCAATATCTTGGTGGCACCTGTCTCAATGTCGGTTGTATTCCCTCGAAAGCGATGCTTCACGTAGCAGAGATGATGCATAACCTGGAATCGCTCGACGAGCTAGGCATTCACCTACCACAACCTGCCACCTTCGATATGACGAAAGCGGTTGCCTTCAAAAACAAGGTTGTCAAGCGCATGACGAGCGGTGTTGGTGTGCTGATGAAGGGCAACAATGTTGATGTTTTCGATGGCACAGGTAGCGTCGATGCATCACGCAATGTGACCGTTACAGGCAATGATGGCTCAACGCAACAGTTTAGCGCGGACAAAATAATCCTGGCAACAGGTTCGGTTCCCTTTATTCCACAGATGCCGGGTACTGATGGACGCAATGTAATGAACAGCGATACGTGCTGGGACCTGCCCAAGACACCCGAAAGCCTTGTCTGCGTCGGCGGTGGCATCATCGGTATGGAACTGGCATGTATGTTCAACGCATTGGGCACAAAGGTTACAGTGCTTGAGATGCTGCCGAACGTGATGGCTCCACTGGATGAAGAAGTACGTCGCCTGCTGGTACGTATTCTCAGCAAGCGCGGTATTGATATCGTTACGGGTGCAAAGGTTGAGGGTATCGAAGAAGATGGCGAACAGAAAAAGGTGATCGCCACAACTGATAAGGGTCAGCAAGCATTTCCAGCCGAGTATGTCCTGCTAGCGGTCAGCCGCCGTGCTAATACAACAGGATTGCAACAGCTTATGGAGCAAGGGTTGGATAGTGACCGAGGGCGTGTGCGTGTCAACGACAAGATGGAAACCAATCTTCCTGGCATTTACGCTATCGGCGATCTTGTACACGGCGCAGGATTGGCTCACGTGGCCTCAATGGAGGGCGAGATTGCATCCGACAACGCGATGGGCAAGAGCGCGACAATGGACTACAATGTTGTGCCAAATCCCATTTATACCTTCCCAGAGGTCGCTTTCGTCGGACTCACCGAGGCACAGGCTAAAGAGAAAGACCCCGAAGTGAAGGTCGAGCGGTTCCCCTGGACCGCCGTTGGTAAGGCTGTTGCGATGGATGAGACCGAGGGCTTCACGAAAATCATCATGGGCAAATATGGTGAGATTATTGGCGCACACATCATCGGTCCCGACGCGACTAACCTCATCTCTGAGTTCTCGGTTGCTATGCGTGGTGAGTTGACCGTTGACGAAATAACCGAGACGATCCACCCACATCCAACATTGAGCGAGGGTCTGCGTGAAGCCGTGCTAGCGGTTGAAGGTCGTCCCGTTCACATCCCACCCAAGAGACAAGTTGCGCGAGCGCGCTAAGTAAAAAAAGAGAGAAGCAGGGAGACCGCAAACGGGGGCCCCACACCGAGGCGTTTGGCAAAAAATATCGGAGACACAGGGCCGGGGCCC
>CAXUHF010000080.1:0-2422 GCA_964250765.1 uncultured Ktedonobacteraceae bacterium
GATGGGAACCATCCAGTACAAGTACGTTGTTGCTCTTCCCTCTTTTTATTTTATTATTCGCTTGGAGCAGTTGTTGTCGGTGACACGGTTGGGCCAATCCAGACAGTTTGGATATTGACGAATTCGCGGATACCAAATGAGGATAGTTCGCGACCATAGCCGCTATGCTTGACTCCACCAAATGGTAGGCGTGGGTCTGATGCAGTCATACCGTTGATGAACACTCCACCCGATTCAAGCTGACGAGCAAGAGTACGTCCACGTTCGATGTCGCGTGTCCACAGGTTGCCACCCAGTCCGAAGATAGAGTCGTTCGCCAGTTCAACTGCATGTTCCGCGTCTCGTGCGCGAATGACGGCGGCAACTGGACCGAATGTCTCCTCACGGAATAGTGACATCTCCGTCGTTACATCGGTGACGATAGTTGGTGCAAAGAAATACCCTTTGTCCTCTAAACGTCTTCCACCCAAAGCGACCTTTGCACCCATCTTGATGGAGGCTTCTACCTGCTGTTCTAACGATTCTCGCAGGTCTCTACGCGCCATCGGGCCTATCTGCGTATCACGGTCAAGTGGGTCGCCAACCTGAAGCTTTGCAGCGGCTTCAACAAATTTCTGTACAAATGCTTCGGCAACGGAGTCCACGACGATAAAACGTTTTGCCGCAATACAACTCTGTCCTGTATTCTGAAATCGTGCTCGCACGGCGGTCTTCGCCGCCTCGTCGAGGTCGGCATCTTCGAGGACGATAAAAGCGTCCGAGCCGCCAAGCTCAAGCACGTTCTTTTTGAGTACACTCCCACTTGCAGAGGCTACCGCGATTCCTGCCTCTTCACTGCCCGTCAGTGTTACCGCAGCGATATGCGGGTCCTCAATCAAGGGTCGTGTTTCAGCACCAGGAACGAGCACAGTTCTGAATGCACCATGTGGTAGTCCACATTCCTGAAAGATGCGCTCGATTTCAAGAGCCGCACGCGAAACATTTGAGGCATGTTTGAGAACGGCAGTATTACCAGCCATGAGCGCAGGTGCGGCAAAGCGGAATACTTGCCAGTAAGGAAAGTTCCAGGGCATAAGTGCGAGTACAACACCTAACGGGCGAAACGCGACATAACTTTCCGTTGCATTAGCCTTGACTGCTTCGTCAGCAAGAAATTTCTCGGCATTCTCGGCATAAAACTCACAGTTAAATGCACATTTCTCAACCTCGGCTTCAGCCTCAACAATCGGTTTGCCCATCTCTAATGTGGCAATTTGCGCTAGACGTACCTTATGTTCGCGCAAATATGCAGCTACCCGATGGAGCAATGTGCTCCTCTCTTCAAACGACGTGTTACGCCAGCTTAGGAAGGCATGACGCGCATCCTCAAGAGCTTGCTGTACCTGTGCTTTACTGAAAAGCTCAAATGTCTCAATAACTTCTTCCGTTGCTGGATTAATTGACTGAATGCTCATAGTGTACCTTCCTGGATATGAGGTTTCTGCACTAATAAATAGCATCTCTGTTTACTGCTATTATACTAATTCCCTTACTACTGGCAACGCTTGATGAATGAGGTCCGCCGCCAGTTCTAATGAGAAAAGGCTGGTGTTGATGAGAAGATGATACAAACTTGGCTGATGTCCATTCGCCCCATAATAACGACGTAAATAACTGTCATGCTCGTAATCACGCTGCTCAATGAGTCGCTCTGCTTGTGTGTGATTGAGATGAAATTGTTCCATCACGTTCTCAATACGATAGGGAAGAGGTGCGAAGATGTACGTATGAAGAGTGCGCGGTGCGTTATGCAGGAGAAATTGTGAGCCACGCCCAACGATGACCGCATTGCCTTCCGTGGCTAGTTCCAGTACAACACGCTGTGTCAGGCGTAGGTGCGCTAATTCTTTTGCTTGCGTCGGAAGAGTTGGCTGGCTGAAAAGCGATCCATAGTTCACTATAAACGGATTGCTGGTACGAATGGCTTCAAGGATATGTCCTGCCATGCCCGCCGTCTGCTCGTCTTGTCGTGCCGCGCGTTGTACATCTATACCGAGTCGCCGCGCCACTTCTTCGATAATGCTGTAATCGATGTATTGCAGCCTACTCGTTTCCGCGACGTGATGTCCAATTTCTGCTCCACCACTACCGAACTGTCGCGCAATCGTCACAACGACTCTGCCTTCTGGTGGAATGCCAGATGGTAGTGGCTCACTATTCCATGCTGTTTCCGGCAGTACCTGTGTCGTATGTGGTTGTGTTGTATCTAATTGTGTTTCTTGAAAAAGATATGCCATGTACTGTTCCTTATTGGGAAGATGCTGTATTTTTCCCTGTTAAATTCTATCCTACAACGTCATGCAAGAGAGACGCAAGTGTTGTGACTAGGGCACCCCCAGCCGTAAAAATTAGGGGGAAGAATAACGCAGCCGGGTGCCTTGGT
>CAXUHF010000080.1:2432-24484 GCA_964250765.1 uncultured Ktedonobacteraceae bacterium
CCGCCATCTGGTTGACACTCCCCCCCCGCGTCTTTTCAGATTTGGGCATCTTTTCAGTCCGGGGGGTGCCCTTGCTCTCTTATCCACGTCCTATAATCTGTCCAACGTTTGTATCTATGGTAAAAATTGTGTTAGCAACATGCCATAACACCTGTCCATCTTTTATGTTTAGTGTGCTATGACTATGCTGGTTATTGGTGAGTTGGGTCGGTCCAAAGATGCGCCAATCGACTGTTCCTGTAAGCTTATTTACCGCAAAAAGCTGTGGCACTGTTACATCCTTTGCGTTAGATTCTACTGATGAGGTAAGTGTATGTTCACCTGCAACATAAATGTATGTCGTGTCTACTCCTATCACCTCGGCGTTCTGCTGCTCATCTGGATACGATACTACTTGTTGCCAAAGTATGTGACCACTACCACGGTCTAGTAGGTACAGCGCAAACATAGTGTCAAGCGGACGAGGATAGGCTGGGTCATCTTTAGCGAGAACATAGCTATGCCTTGTGTCTCCTTGTAAAGCGACCAGAAGTGTACCGGCTTGCGTTTGTGTTTTGGGAACAGAGAATGTACCTTCGCTGCTAAATAGTGCCCATTGTCTTGTTCCGTTAGCATTAAGAGCCTCAAGTTGATGCGTGTTGTCTCCCATATCGGTTGTCACCACACTTCCCTGCGTGTCAGTAGCGAGCACCAAACTCGCTAATTGATTAGAACGTACATTGGCGAAGATACTTATGCCGATACACACACAAAGTAGGGCAAGTGCAGACACAGTATATGCGTACCTCCAACGACTACGGACGAATGTTAAGGGAACGTTGATAGCATGTGCAGCACGCTGCATACGCAGTCTGCCCCGTTCTTGTGGCAAAAACAGAAGTAACAGTAGTCCTACAATACTAATAAAGAACAAAAGTAAGATGCATGTACGATAGAAAGAGGGTGTCCAGAAAATTATTTTGCTATTTGTCGTCGTGGTAAAAACTGCATATGTATGTTTAGAAATTTGGAGCATCAGAGGCGATGACGAATTTCTATTTGTAATAGATGTATTCCAGCGCTGCATTCCTGTACGTGCATCATAGGCCGTGATACCGTATTCGTCCTTACGTATCGCACTTTGCACAACTACCATACCGTTTTCGGTATCGAGCAGGGGCTGTAGCAAACGCCCTGCGTCTACACCTACAGGACCCGACGCAATTTGGTGTGACCAACGCATTGTGCCTGTTGTTGCATCGATAGCATAGAGCCGGATATCTTCGCGTACGGTTGGCATGTGCCACACAACACCGGTTGCATAGACAGTATTGCTATTTCCACCTGTAGAATTACTCAGTACTCCTTGATAAAACTGTGTAGGAAGTGTACTGATCGTAGAGTCTCCACGAAACGACCACGCAACCTCACCTGTATCGCTTTGTAGTGCTTGTATCCCCTGTGGACCGAGTGCGAGAAGATGTTGTTGTCCCTCTTTTTCTAAAAGAAGTGTTCGTGCTGTATACGGCTTCTCCCAACGCACAGTTCCATCACTGCTATTAAGTGCAAATACATTATGATCGCTTGCAACATACAACGTTGCATCATCTACAACAAATGGTGGCGCATATTCAAGCGTATCGGGGAGTGTTTGTGTCCAGCGTATACGTCCATCAGTAAGAGCGTATGCCGCGATCTGCGAATGAGTAATAGATGCAATGGTATAGACTGCTTTTGTATCGCTTGTTGGCGCAAACGGATGGACAGCATGTATTGGTTGCTGGCCCTGAATGTGCCAAACGACCTGACCATCTTGTGTTACAGCCTGCAATCCATCTGAATTTTCAATGAGTAGATGTGTATGAGCATCCTGTGTAATTGCCCCATTTGCTAGTGAAATAGAGTGTTGTAACGAAAGGCTCGACGTTGTCTTGTGAAGCAATAGTAGTTGTTGTGTTCCACTCTGCTCAGGAGCATATACACCGAGTACAGCAGATGAAGAGTTGACCGTGAGCGGTGCTGTGAGACGAACAGCGTCATGATAACCACCAAGGTCTTGTCTGGTGACTACATTGCCACTGTTTGCATCAAGCGCATTGACATACACATGTGTCGCTGTCATATCTTGCCATAGGAGTGCAAAGCTTGTGAGCAGTAATGCGAGAAGTACGTAAGTGAGAATTGTACGCCATAAGAAGAGCAGGGAGACCGCAAGGGTCTCCCCTACATGTAAGGCAACTGTGAACGTGTAGGGGAGACCCTTGCGGTCTCCCTGCTCCCAAGATGATAATGCTTCATCACCCTCTTCTACGATAGCTGGTGTTACTGGTACAACTGGTTCTGCTAGTATCTTCTTTCTTGTGATGGCGAGGACTGCTGGATCGGTTTCAACATCCACCTCTGCCACCGCGACAGATGTTTCTTTTGTCGAAGAAGGTTGAGACATGTCAATGATAGGTTCTATAGCAGGCGTCTCTTCTGTAGTAGGAGGCACAGAAGTGTTATCAATAGTGTCGCTGCTAGCACTATCTACCGTTTGTACCGTAATATGGGAAGATGGGTATTTGTTGTGTCTTCTGCGGTGCCGTCTTGTTTTATGTATTTTCGTGGTATTCGTCGTATATATGGGTATGGAGCGAGATTTTTTCTTCACGAAAACGTTGCTTTGTGAGTGCTGTTCAGGCATTGCTCCATCTTTCCCTTAGTTGTTATGTTGGAATACATTCGCTAATACTATAACAAACGCCACAACATAAGGGAATAGGCTTTGCTGAATGGACTATTGGCATGTTATAGTAAAAGGGAAGTTGTGTCATTTCAGCCGAGGAAGTTTATGCATAACATCAACTTGCACCAACTCGCAACCTTTCAAGTTGTTGCGAAACACTGTAGTTATGTCCGTGCGGCTGAAGAACTGCATTTCAGCCAACCTGCCGTTTCTGCACAGATACACCAGCTTGAAGAGTCGCTTGGCGTTAAACTCTTTGATAAGATCGGGCGTAAGACGCACTTGACGCAGGCTGGTGAAGAACTCTATCTCTACAGCCAAAAAATATTCTCGCTGATTGACGAGACTCTGGACACAATGAGCGCACTGGCGAGTCCACATTCGGGAAGGCTGAGTGTGGGTGCAGATACAACGGTTGGTACCTATGTCATTCCCAATTTGCTCGGCAAGTTTCGTCAGACCTATCCTAAAGTTGAGATCACGCTTGAGGTCGTCAACCCAACACCACTCCTCGAAGAATTACGCAACAACCGTATTGACATGGCGATTATGAGCCGCATACCTGACGATGCACCTGTCTTTGCGGCCCCATTCGCATCGAACGAACTCGTCCTGATTGCTCCACCAACACATCGTCTCGCAGGGATTAAGGTGCCATTTGCTGAATTGGCGCGTGAGCATTTTCTGATGCGTGAACTGGGGTCCGGCACGCGATCAGCATTAGAAGCCGCATTTCGTGAGGCTGGTTTTCCACTACAGGTAAGTATGCAGGTGGGAAACAATAGCGCGATTAAACAGAGTGTGGCAGCCGGACTAGGTATCGCGCTTATCTCGCGCGTTGCTATCGAGATGGAATTAGAAACGCATCGTCTTGTCGTGCTTGATGTCGAAGGCTTCCCACTTATGCGTAAATGGTTACTTGTTCACCTGAAAGAAAAAAACCTCTCTGCCACTGCTCGTGCCTTTAAAGCATTTATTCTTCAGCATACCGAACTATCGTCGGGTAATGAGCGTACTTTACGCAAAAAAGAGCAAGAAGTTAGTTCATTTTAAGTGTCCCCTATACTGAAAGTGTCATTACACACTTTAGCATTCCGGGAGGCACTTATGGTCGCAACTATGCCATCTATGCACGATTCTAAGCAGTCAGTTCAATCATCTGCCACAGGTTCTCATAAAGGAACCATCATGTGTACTATTTGTTCTGCACAATATACACCAGCACAGGCGCATACCTATCTTTTGAACGCTCCACGACTCTCACTAGAGTCAGCATTTATGAGCATGTGCCATTTCTGTTTTCGCTGTCGGCGTCCTGCATGCCCACTTTGTTGGGATGATGTTCACGGCCTTTGTGGAGCTTGTGCAGAGGACGTGCACCTTCCATTCCGCAAGGAAGTGGAGCCTTTGCCTCTCAATAGCACGTTACTTATCCCTGCATCGCCACGACCTCAATCACGTCACGCAACCTCCTTTCCTCTTGTATGTATTCGACATGGATGTTTCCAGACCGATGATTCGTCAGTCGAACATGGATATGTCCTTGAACCCGTTGAAGTTGTTTCATCTATACCCGATGTGCGACAGCAACAAGAGGCTCACGAAATGCCAGCGCAGGATATCGTAGTGCCTATGGCTGTGCACGAGCGTAAAAATGTTGCAAGTATTGCACAACGTGTCGAGCGTGTCATGACGTTCGTTTTGGGACTCATCCTGTTCGTTATAGCGGTATTGATTGTTGCCGCGTCCTTTTCCCAGCAAGCCAACGAAATTATCACGCATGTACTGCATGTTGACATTCGTATGGAGATAGAGTACCTTTTACAAATAATTCAGCAACTTCATTCCGGCGGCTAAAAGAGGACAACAGGCGATGGGCGATATTCTGGTTGACGGTTACAATGTGATTAAGAATAATGAGATGTTCAAGGCGATGGAACTCAAAAACTTTTCCTCCGCGCGTGTAATTCTCATAAAACAGCTTGACAACAAGTACCGAGATACGCCACATCGTGTGATCGTTGTATTCGATGGTGATGGGGATGCTGAGCAAGTGAGTCACGAGGACCATATCCGTATCATCTATTCACGTTACAATGAGACCGCCGATAATGTAATCAAGCGTCTCGCAGCCGAAGCACGTCAGAGTGGACGCGAGGTCGTGATGTACAGCGATGATGAAGAAGTTCGTCAAGCGGTCTCTGAGCATGGCGGCAATCCTCTCTCTACACACATCCTCACGACAAAACTCAACGCTGCTCCCCGTGATGTCGCCATCCGTTCCGCCCATCGTCAACAAGCACGCCGCATCTACGGCCTCGACCCCTCCCACAAAGCCGAAGACGAGGATGAACCTTATTCTCCCTTGCGTCACAAAAAAAAGAAGAAGCGTCGTCACCGCTAAAATTATTTTTTCCCTCTAATACCTAAATACAATGAGGAATGAACGTCATGTAGGGGTCTAATTCTATTACACTCGCGTGGCAATTGAACACATTAAGGGTATGTTGAGACGTTTCAACTATCCTGTCAACATGGTCAATCGCCACGAGGATGTAATAGAATTAGACCCCTACAGTTACAAAGTCGTTAGGCATTCTGTTATTTTTGTACTACAGAGGGCAATTCGCCCAATGCCTCATCGACATGTTCAAGTGTTGCGGCTGTCGTTGTGGGCTGTAGGGTAATATGCGTTTGCGCGGTGCTATCCTGTTTGCCGAAGCGAATACGCAGGACAGACAGGAAACCCTCGATGAAAATCTTGCGCGACATCTTGGATTTGCCGACACGACGATCCATGAAGATGATCGGTATTTCAACGATTTTGAAGCCATGTTGTAGGACACGATGTACAAGTTCTACTTGGAAGGCATAGCCCTGTGATTGTACCGTATCTAGGTTGATCTGCTCTAGCACACTGCGACGGTAACAACGATATCCTGCTGTGCAGTCATGTATGGGTAGACCGAGCACAATGCGTGTGTAGATGTTGCCACCACCACTGATGAAGCGGCGCAGTAGTGACCAGTTAGGGGTACCACCACCCTTGACATAGCGTGAACCGATCACGAGGTCCGCACTTTCGATGGCTTTGAGGAAATCGGGTAGGTAGCGTGGGTCATGCGAGAAGTCCGCATCCATCTCAAATGCGGCATCATACTCGTGGGCAATCGCGTATTTGAAACCCGCGATATAGGCTGTACCGAGACCGAGTTTTCCAGCGCGATGTAAGACGTGAACACGTGTATCCTCTTCAGCGATCTGGTCGGCGAGATTACCTGTGCCATCGGGCGAGTTGTCGTCCACCACCAAAATATCACTTTGTGGTGCGTTGACAAAAATTTCGTCCAGTAGGGGACGCAGGTTTTCACGTTCGTTATAGGTTGGAATAATGATGAGCGTTTTCATTCACTTTTTCTCCACTACGTGCCGTTGCAGACGCCAACTCAGGCTTTATCTCTCCTAAGTTTGTCGCAACAGGCAACTTATTTTTTTCTGTATTATCGTTCTCCTCACGATCATCCTCCACAACCCTCTCGTGTGGAACCTCAACGCGGTGAATGGCACGAAATGTGAGTAGTGCTGCTACTCCAAGTGCCAGACCAAACCAGAGCGTACACAGGCGGATCAGCAGGGTCGCTGCTCCTCCCACTGTCGCGGACGGTGAGATTAATACACGAGTAAGTCCTACCATACTACCATCGGCAGTTCCTAGCCCTCCCGGTAGGCCAGATGCTGAACCAATAAGCGATGAGACTGCTAAAATAAAGACAGCTTTAATAAACAAATCAATACTAGCGGCAACGCCAAGACCTGTGTATACAAAGTACAATGCAACACACTCGCCTGACCACGATATGATACCAATGCCAATTGCTAGTAAAAGTGGACGCCACTGCAACAACGTATAGGAACTCTCATAAAAAGCACGAATAGGGACTGTGAGGCGTGCCATCTTTGGCAAGCATTCAATCTTTGCAAGGCACATAAGGACAAATGTACGGTTTTGTACAAGCGTGATACCAAGTATACCAAGTACAAATAAAACCAGCAGAATTTGCCAACCAAAACGATACAAAATGAGGCCAGTCGCGGCTAATCCCAGCATTGCGATACCATCAGTTAAACGCTCCGCCACGATAATTGGCGAGGTGCGACTGATTGCTGCGCCGGTTGCTCGTCGTAAGAGATACGACTTTAAGAGTTCCCCCACCTTTCCAGGCGTTATCGCCATCGAGAGACCGGAAAGAAAGATGAGTAAGCTTTTACGCCAGTCAAGCACAATCTTCAAGCGTTTCAGGTAATAGTGCCACTTCACGAATCGCCAGAAGTAGTTGAACAGCGTAAAGCCCAGAATGAGCGGCAGATAGACCCAACGGAAGTGCACCAATGCTATAAACATGTGCGGCACATCCGAGTATAAGGCTATCGCCGTCATAACGACGAAGGCCAAGAGAAGTGAAAAAACTATCCCTGTACGAATATTACGTGTAAACAACGATGTCTCCACCTACTGAGGCAATACATACAAGATGACAAAGATCAGGATTGTACATAACACAACGGTTCCAAGCATATGGCGGTCACGCAGTAGGACCTCTTCGGGGCTACCGCCTTCCATACGCATATAGACGAGATAGAGATAGCGAAATATACCGTATAGGACTAACGGGATAGTTATGATTAGACGATGGTTCCCTGTTGTACCTTCTACCGTATAAAGGCTATAGGCCATGATCGTTGTTGTCGCCACAATTGTAATCATCTGATCCAACATCGGAATACTGTACTCTTTGAGTATCTGTCTATGTATACTCGCCTGCCCTTGCAACAGCACTAGCTCGTGGCGTCTTTTGCTCAAGGCTAGGAAGAGTGACAGCAGACAGGTCACGAGATACAGCCAGCCAGAAATTGACACCGGAATAACTACCGCACCCGCCAGAATGCGTAACACAAAGCCACTCGCAATAATAAACACATCAATAAGCACTACATGCTTGAGTCGCACACTATAGAGCGTCATCAGAATCAGGTATGTAGCGATTGTGAGCGCGAACAGCAGATTTGCCCCACCATAGGGAGCATAAATATCACTTCGTGGCACAATTGGCACAAAGAAAATTGCTGTCGTTAGAGCTGTACAGGCTAGAAGCAAGATGCCAATGGCGGCAATTGCCCATGAGCGTGGCAACTTACCGGAGGCGAGTGGACGATGACGTTTTGTTGGATGTTGACGGTCATTCTCTATGTCGAGCAGATCATTGAGGAGATAGATCGTACTCGATGCGAGACAAAACGTTGCAAAGGCAAGTATTGTGCGCTCAAGTGATGGCACACTGAACAAACGTTGCGCGAAAATGATACCTACAAAGACCGCAAGATTTTTTGTCCATTGGCGTGGACGCATAGCGGTCACGATAGCTTGTAATTTCCCTACAGTGCTTATTGTAGAAGTGTTTGATGTTTGTTGTATGTCAGGCTGTGTAGCATCGGTTGTTTGTACCTGTACAGCATGCTCTTGCGTTGTAACTACCTTCTTCAAGAGTCGCTCTATCCCTTCGGCATATGCATTCATATATGTAGACAGACATGTTACCTGTTTTGGGACGTGTAAAGAGAAGTGTAGGTAACACTCAGCCCAAAAGTGTAGATTGTTTTTAAAAACAGCATATACCTTTAGGCTGAGTGCCGTTTAGTATATACGACGCTTCAAATCGTTGATGCGGTGCAACGTGATGCGCTGTTTATCGGTGCTGATATATTTCTTATCTGTAAAATAGCCCATGACCTTGTTGACACTCTCACGTGATGCTCCGACCATTGACGCTAGTTCCTGTTGCGTCATGCGTACATCAATGCGGATACCATCCTCGACTTTTGCTCCATGTGCGTCGGAAAGTTCTAGTAGCTTCTTGGCGACACGCCCATATACGTCGAGGAAAATCAGGTCTTCAACCTGCTCATTCGTATTGCGTAACCGCTTAGAAATAACCTCTAACACCTGAATAGCAATATGCGGGTTTTTCATAATTGCGTTATGAAAGTCGCTGCGTTGCAACGTATAGCACTCTGCCTTTTCGACCGCAATAGCATCGGCGGAGCGTGGCAAGCCATCGAGCAATGCTAGTTCGCCAAAGCATTCGCCTTTCCCAAAGACGACAAGTGAAATCTCTTGTCCGTCGGGGCTAATCAAGCAAATCTTGACCTTGCCTTCTTTGATGATATAAAGTACTTGCCCTGGATCATCGCGGTGAAAAATAACTTCGCCTGAGCGGAACGTACGTCTCTTGGCAACACTACTCAGTTCTTGTAACGCATCGTCGCCGAGACCCGCAAATAATGTGACCTGTTTGAGATAGGATATTTGGTTATCAACTTCCATAAGCCATGCCTTCCTTCCGCTATCTGTGCTACGCTCTTGTGTCGCATAATAGCATACCGTCTTATAAAGAACAATCTGTAGACATTCATAAGGACGACCTCGCACGCGAAGTCGTCCTTATGAATGTCTACAGATTGTTCTTCACAAAACCCTGTTACGCAATACGCCTATACCTTCGATTTCTAATTCTACCTCGTCATCTCGTTGAAGCCACGGATGCACTTGTGTACCCAGTTCCAAGATACAGCCTGTGCCGACGGTACCAGAACCGATAACATCGCCAACGCGAATGTGTGTGTTCCGTGAGGCGTAGGCAATCATCTCGGCAAAACTATAGTGTATTTGGTTGAAGTTGCCATGCGACACTTCGCGCCCGTTGATACGCGCAATCATCGGCATGTCGTAGCGTTCGGATGCTCCATGTCCTGTGCGGCGTGAACTAAGTTCGTCTGACGTGACAAGGACGGGACCAAGTGAAGTTGCGAAATCTTTGCCCTTGCCAGGACCGAGACCAATAGCCATGTCCTTCATCTGGAAATCGCGTGCACTCCAATCGTTCATGATGGTGTACCCCGCGATATAGTGGTCCGCTTGCTCAACCGGAATATCTTTTCCGTCGCGTCCAACGACACAGGCTATCTCTAACTCGAAATCAAGTGCTTGACTGCCAATAGGATAGGGAACGGGGTTATCGTGACCATAGAGTTCACTGGTATTCGTGAAGTAGAAGGTTGGAACCTCATACCATTCAGGCACCATAGCAAGCCCCATGTTAGCGCGAGCTGTTTTGACATGTTGCTCAAACGCAAAAAAGTCGCGTGCTGTCGGTGGGTCTGGTATTGGTGGCAGTAGTACGACCTCGTTTAATGTGTACTCTTCCCGTACAGGTTCTTGTGTATGGAGAATGTTCGATGGCAATTCTGGCAGGGCAAGCGGAAGCCCTGACGCAAAAGACGTAGAAGAGAACGTCGTGTGTCTAGGTTGTATAGCAATTTGTGCCTTTAAAAGGCCATCTGGATCATGTAACAGTTCGAGCAGCGTTGGATACTCTAACGCGACAATCGTGTGTTCGTGTAAAACGCCAGCCCGTGTTTTGCGTTCTCCCGTCAGGAAGGTGACAAGTTTCATTGTTTCATACCCTCTCGTAAATCTTGCTCAGACTACAATGTCTCGAAAAGTATTTTGAAATGACCTTCATCAATGCCGCCTGTATCACTAGTTTAATCATACTAAATAACACAAAGAACTCAAAAATATGTTTCGTGTTTGGTTCTCATTATATGCAACACAATATGTACCCGCAAGGCAGCCAGAAAGAGTAATGACAAGGCATTAGCTACCATGTTATGATACACAGAGTCTTTTTTGCTATTTTCTATATATCTACTAATGGAAGGAGAAACCTCTATGGCACAAGACTCAGGGCAACAGCAGAACATAGATGACGCACCCGATCCGCAATTTCCCTATGGAGCGGCACCACAAGCGACACCGACTCCACTATCATATATCTCACCGGAATTTTACACTGCACAACCAGATGTTCCTTTACAAAAGCCTATAGAGTCTTCCGGCTATACTGTGCCAACACCTGATCCATATCAAGCACAGCAGATACAATATGGTGTGGAGTCGAACTATGGACATGGGAGTTATTCGCAGGGCTATGGATATAATGCACCACCATTTACTGCTCCCCAACAACCACAAGCAACACCATTACCTTTAGGTGAAGCAATACGCCAATTGCCTGGTCAGTACTGGCGCGCAATTACACAACCATCGAGTATGACCTTTGCAACTGAGATGGGCAAAGCACGTTGGAACATTGTTTGGGTACAAATAGCTCTTTACATTGTTCTCGTGACCATCCTTAGCTCTCTCCTGAATGTTCTTGTACCAGCAAGCACAAACGCACTTTCTACGACAGATACAACAACGCTTACGCCCGACACGATTGCAATAATACAGCACTTTGCCTCGTTTATTAGCATTCTGAGCACCTATGGACAAATTCTGCTGATACCACTTTCATTATTCGTAGGAACCGGTCTACTATTCATGCTCGCTAAAGCATTTGGCGGTGATGGAAAGTTTCTTCCACAATTGTACTGCACCTTGCTTTTTCTTGTACCACTTAGCGTGCTTCTGAACGTCTTGACACTCCTGTTATCTCTGCTGCCAGAAGGAGTGGGTTCAGCCTTTACTCTTCTTGCTAGCTTTGGCTATCTGGGATACGAGGGAGTATTGCTCGGCTTTCTGTTGGTGCCTGTGCATCGTCTCAGTGGTGGACGTGCTGCAGGAGCTGTATTGTCATACTATGGAGTTGCGATCTTGCTCTTAGGTGTATTAGGCATCATAAGTGCTATTCTCCTGGCTGCCTAACTTCACTCATAATTATATCCTACTTAAAGGGACGTGATGGTACTTATAGCATAATGTATTGAGTTCTGCGAATAGAACACTGTATAATGAGCGCGTATAAAGCAGTAGCATTCTTATTCTTAATGAATACTACTTGACTTTGTTTCTACACGAAATGTGTGTTAACACGTTTCACTACTCAACATAGAAAATAACAATAGAAGAGGTTGAATATCTACTCATGGAAATTTCAGGTAGTCACAAAATTCGTGCTCCACGTCAACAAGTATTTCAAGCCCTTTTGAATCCAGAAGTTCTCAAGAACAGCATTCCAGGTTGTGAGAGTGCTGAGTTTGTTGATTTCCCATCGGGTCGTGAACTTAAGCTCACTGTTTCACCAAGCATTCCTGGCCTCAAAGGTCCCTACACCGTCTTCTTGCAGACAGGTGAGGTTGTTGCGCCATCCCGTGTCACATTGATCGCCAAGCCAAACAGTTCAATGGGTTCAATTCACGCAACCTGCGTCACAGACCTCACGGATGATGCAGTAGGCACCAACCTGAACTACAACGCAAATGCAGTCATTGAAGGCAAGATTGCTGCTATTCCTGATATGATTCTCAAGAGCGGTGTCAAGTCTGCCCTCGACCAGTTCTTCAAGAATTTCGAGAAACAGGTTAGCACAATCCCTGCATAAATCATCTTTTAGATAAGAAAAATGCTGTTCTGTGTGACCGAAGGTCACACAGAACAGCATTTTTCTTATCCGACCTACTTACTTTTTGACGTGAACAGGAAAAGGTCCAAATGCCATTGTGCGTACCGGAATGTCACGAATGATTGGAATACGAAGCACCAACTGAAACCATGAAGGTATAGTCAAGGGTGTATCGGTTCGCAATAGAGTACCTAATACACGCTCCTGAAGGAGTGTTTGTACTCTTTGAATAATGCGCGTCGGCAATTCACGTTGACGTTGTACGTGCGCGAGGTCTCTTGTTTGTAACGTTCCATCTTTCAGTTTGTTGGTTAGCAGGTTAGCGGTAGCGACCGCGTCCTGGATAGCATAGTTGATTCCCACACCACCAATAGGCGACATAACATGGGCAGCATCTCCAATAAGCAGTAGCCCTGGACGATACCAACGCGTCAAGCGGCTCGACTCAACTGAGAGTACTGAGATTTGTTTCCACTCTTGAAGTTCGTCCACACGGTCCGCAAACTCTGGTTCTGCTTGGACAATTAATTGACGCAAATGCTCCATACCTGCATTGCGTATGTGCTGGTAATTTCCCTTTGGGATGATGTAGCCTATCTGCCAGTAATCAAAGCGATTGATGAGGACAAGAATTACTCCATTGCTAAAACGCCCACCGAGACCTTCTACTGGATCGCTCTCTTTTCGCGGAAGCCGAAACCATAAAACGTCCATTGGAGGCGAGGTTTTTACAGGTTCAAAACCAGCTAGACGCCGTATACGAGAGAAGCGACCGTCTGCTCCAACTGTGAGCGTCGCTCGTACTTCATACCAACCATCTTGTCCATGATAGCGCACACCACGTATTTGCTGGTCTTCCTCAATCAATTCATCCACCTGCGCTCCAAGTACCATTTGAAAACTAGGATACTGTTTTGCTTCCTCGGTAAGAAAATCCAGAAATTGGGACTGAGCCATTATCGTTACATACGGATATTTTGTTTTCAAACGTGAAAAGTTAACAAACTCGACAGTGCCTGTTTCCGTTTGAAAGCTTCCCTTACGTAGTTCGGAATGTCGAATTTGCAAAAGACGGTCAGCTAAACCCAATTCGTTCATAATATTCATGGTCGCTGGATGAATCGTGTCACCTCGAAATTCACGGTCAAAATCCATATGCGCCTCTAGCAAAAGTACAGGAACACCTTTGCGTGCTAACAATAATGCCAGCATTGCTCCTGCTGGTCCGCCACCCACAATGCAACACGTTGTGTGTAAGACTTGTTCTACCTCATGTTTGCTGGTTTGTTGCTGAGTCTCTGTCATGTCAATTCTCCTTTTTCGGGTGTAATAAATTAGACCCCTACAGGACTATGTTTAATAATTAATCAGACAATTAACAAAAGGGCAAAAATTAGGATGGTGCAAGACCGTGAAGAAATGTTTCTGTGATGGTAGTAGCTATTTGTGTGTGTGTAAGTTCCAATGCCATAGGATCATGCAACACCTGACGACGTAGGATAATACCCACAATGCTTCCGAATAACATTTGTGTGTTGATGATAGTATCAGAGCGACGCAAGGTTCCAGTTTGCATTTGCGCTTCCAGATATTCACCAAGAAAACTAAGTCCCCGTTGTACAGCCATTGGTGCCATTTGTGCAAGAGATGACTGCTCGTTGTTAAGCAGTTCTGGTAGAACAACTCTGACCATTGCTATAAAGTTCTCGGTTTCCACAACACGTAAGATTTGTTGAATTACAAAGGGGAAAAATTGCTCTGGTGGCATGCTGAGCACATTTGCTGGCAGTGCCGAAAGAATTTTGAGCGGCGAACGTCCTTCGATGACCGCCATAAGTAGTGCCTCTTTGCTTTCAAAGTAATGATAAATCAACCCTGCCGTAATACCTGCCTCATATGCAACATCTTTATTTGTAGCACGCACAAAGCCTTTTTGTGCAAAGACGCGCATTGCGGCATCAATAATCTGTTCTCGTCGATCCTCTACAACTTTAGGTGTACGCGCCATATAAGTGAAACTGCTTCCTATGTATTGACTCGAATTGACTAACCAATTAATTAAAATTATACTTATAAAAAGGAGGTTTGTCAAGTACAGGAATTGTTGGCATATGTGCCAACAATTCCTGTACTTGACAAGCAATTCATCTTCGATTTGCTAGTACTAACGCTTCCTCTAACGTTCCTACGAAAGAAAACGCATTAGCAGGGGTATCATCGTAGTGCCCAGATAGCAACGCTTTGAAATCGTGTAGCGTCTGAGCAAGAGGAACAAATTCCCCTGGCTTGTCGGTAAACTGCTCTGCTATGAAGAAAGGGTGAGTAAGAAACTTCTGTACAATTAAAGCACGCTTGAGTATCTGGTGATCCTTATTTGATGGATTTTGAACATCGCGTAATGCTTGCCCTTGTTGCAAGAGTTGTCGTACTTGTTGCGCAATCTCAATGTGTTCTTGGCTCGCAACCATTTCTGTCAACAAGCGAGAACGGGAGAGTTGACGGTCTATAGTAGGCCATAGTTCTTGCTTTGCTAGTTCATGACTAAAGACAATACGCCCATCAAGTGTGTGTAGCGTTATCTGCTCTTCATCCTGTATTGTCTCCTCATCGCCTGGACGTAGCAGGAGCGTAGTTATTCCATGTTCATAGGCAATCTGCTTGAGTTCGGGCTGCTCCATTAAATTGCACTGTGTCGCTGTCTGCTTATCAGCGATCAGTAACACTTCGTGCTTCTGCTCGCGCCATTGCCTAGCAATCTCTAATGCTGCATATACTAATGCCATATCACTCGTACTTTGCTCAAACAACAGCACAAGTTTGTCTTGCATTTGTAATTCTTCTATAACCTCCATGAGTTCGCTCGCTTCATAGTTCCCTTCGTCCATTCCTACACACACAACATACCCCTCGTAATGCGTAACGATGTTATGCATGATTTCTTCTACAAGAGCGAGTTTGCCTAGTCCTGGGGAACCAAACAAGCTGATGATGCCACCGTAAGCAAGTGGGGCAAGCAGGTCAACAGGCTTTATGCCAGTCTCTAACATACCATCGCTTGATCGCTCTCTACTTTTTGTAATGTTAGCATGATGTAGTGGCGCATCGAGAAGTGGTCCTTTTCCGTCTAAAGGTTCACCCTGACTATTTATTACACGTCCTAAAAATTGTTTTCCGGCAAAGCGTTGTGTTATTTTGTTCATACCTCTATCCCTCCATATAGTACAGAGTCTAGGAGAAGTGTTTGCATCTCTTGCTGTTCTCTCTTTCTGGCCCAAGCAAGCGGTGTGCGTCCTAACTCGTCACGTATTGTTGCATTCGCTCCTTTGTTAAGGAGCAGTTGTGCAATCTCAATATGACCTTTTATTGCGGCCCAATGGAGTGGTGTTCTTCCTGCTTGTCCATGCACATTCGGCATTGCTCCATATTCAAGAAAGCGTGTAGCAATAGCTGTATTGCCATTCATTGCGGCCCAGTGAAGTGGTGTTAAGCCACAATTGCTGGCAGCATCAGGATTAGCTCCGTGTGTAAGCAATAGTTCAACCATAGTATTTTGATGAAATGAGGTTGCTTCATGTAGTGGTGTGAGACCTACACAGGTACAAGCATTGATGTAAGCACCGTATTCAAGGAGAAGAGATGCAAACGCGAGATGTCCGTATTTCGCAGCTTCATGTAAAGCAGTGTAGCCATACGGACGGACTAGATTTTTGTGCCATAGTGATGCATGATTGATGACCGTTCTTGCATTGACTACCATTGGATTCTGTCTTAACTGCACTAAGGCATCATCAATATTGCCAGTTCGTGCGGTAATAACGAGACGTAGTTGTGTCGAGAACGACTCCTCGTAGGGTCGGTGTTGATCGCGTACAGTACTACGTACTGCATCCATTGTATATGTAAGTTTATCTCTTAGGTGTTTTCTTGCATCAAACAATCGCTTTTTTACTGTGCCAATTGGCAATTCCAAGAACTCTGCAATCTCTTTTAGTGCATAGCCTGTTCCATAAAAAAGGTGAATAATCACCCGTTCATGTTCCGATAGTGTAGCTATCGCTTGACGGACTGTTGTTTGTATCTCATAGCCTTCCACAATTTGCGCGGGGTCGAGATCATCTAACGCAATATCAGTACCACCCTCAGTATCTAATGGAATCGTGGGTAGTTGCTTTCCCCGTGTGAAGCGGTCTCCTTGTCGCAAAAGAATACGACGAAACCAGCCTGGAAATGCTGCTGGCTCATGTAAACTTGGAAGATGGAGGTATGCCTCGACAAATGCTTCTTGTACGACATCTTCGGCAAGCTGGGTATTTCCAATCATGCTATATACGGATGTGTATGCCATGCTTTGAAAACGCTGCACCAGTATACCAAACGCATCTTTATCGCCACTTTGTGCTGCCATCACGACTGTAGAAAGGAGTTGCATAACCACTATTCCTGCTATCTAATCTGTTTTTTTGTCTCTCTTACTATAAGGTACCAGCTTTAGCCTGAAAGGTTACTATAACTTTCCATAAGGTGGTTAGTGGAGTAGATTTAGAGCTTCTCATTATTGTTGATGGTATACGGAGGGGATACGTCTATCTCAAAAATGAAAAAGGGTATACCCTCTTCTATACATCTTATGACACGAGGTCGAGTGTTGGCACTTCGAGCACTCGTGCAAGTAGACGGAGATGATAGGGTTGGGCTTCCTCGCGTCCATTTTCCAGATGCGTGATTGTATCACGGCGAATGCCTGTCAGAGCGGTAAACTGACCGAGACTCAATCCTTTGCGTTGGCGTAGGATACGAAGTTTAGGAATACCATGCGGTTTCGTAGCTGTCAATCGTTTCATGTCTTTCGTCCTCTCCTTTGAGGCGTAAAAAGAATCTTGTCCAGCGTCGTTGCTGGAATAAGTGTCTGTATACATGCGATCATGGAAACAGACGGACCCTACATTAAGAAGCATACCAGATAGAGGATATATTTGTCCTGCGACTTTTGTCTCTAGTGTGCAATTTATTTTTTTGCAAAGCCCCCTTGACGAAGGATGCGAGGGGAAAAAGGTTGGCGTTCCCAGCGATATTGTCCTTGTGTTCGTCCTGTGGAAGTCTTTGGTGGTGTTGTACCACAGCCACGACAGCACTGCTCTGCTGGGGTTGACGGGTTTGTCGTTGCTTAAAGCGATGCTGCTGCTTGCGTCTGCGCGTAGCAGAACGCATTTGCTCATTCCATCGCAAGGAGTCGCTCCATCCCTCCTGCCACCGCTCATTGCACAGGTTCATACTGCGTAAGGCGAGCATCGGATTGACCTGTTTGGGCTTCCAATGCATTCCCGCTCCTTTGAGTCGAGCCTGCATGACCAGTTTGTTGCCACTTTCCACCATGCTTGAGCCAATGTGCCAGTCGGCTTTCTGCAAGGCAGGATACTGCATGTAAGGCGTTTGCGTAAATAGCGCACATGCTCTCCCTTCGCCTCTGGTTTGCCAGCGTCCTGATACCTCTGCTCTACTTCCCTGACCACCTGTTCGGGTCCCTCATGCTTGAGTCGATGCAAAATGGACTCACGCCAGTTCGCTGGCAACGGTCCTCGATGGCGGCAATCCGGCCTGCGGCATGAGCAAAATCTAAAATTCGTCTTGCATCCTGCCGATGCGACTGCGTCAGCCCCACCAGCCATTCGGCTCCGTCTTGCACCGCACACACCGCCTTGGCTCGGTCCAGTCCCCGTCGTCGAATTTCCGCACTCGCCTGTTCGCTAAAGGTCGCCACATCGGTCAAACGAGCAAAGTAGGATAGGCGAGTCGTGCTGACAGCAGGTATGGCGTCGGCTTCGACTCCGGTTTGGACCTCGACCTGCCCGATGGCAAGCAATTTCACCTCTGCCCTCCCATCAACGGCACAAACGCCCCATCTGCACTCATCGCCATACGCTCGGCTGGCGTCTCTTCGGGACATCGTGCCAATGGCTTGGCTTGCTCATTCTGCACGGCCAAACTTGCCCGTCCTGCGTGTTGAGTCTGCTGACGAACCGTGGAGGGACTGATCTGAATGTTGAGGAGAGCGTGCAATTGTTTGCTGGCTTGGGCAAAAGGCAACAACGTTCCTAACCGAACGAGGGCTTAATGAGTATGAGGTAGCAAACAGGTCGCAGGAAGGTGTAGTTCAGCGTCCAGCGGGAAAAACGCCGTTGCCACAGTGGGAACAGGTCAAATACTCTCGCTGTAAGGTCACATCTTGCCCTTCTTGAGTATGCAAGGTGCGTTTGCGTTGCCCTCGCCCTTGTAACAGGTGTCCACACTGCTCACACGTAAGTCCTGAAGAAGAACGAGATGGAACCCGTGCCTAACTGCTGAGAGCGGTATCTTGAATCATCGCGGCTCGTAAAGCCATGATTTTGCTGTCAATGACCGCTTCAATCTCGGCAAGCGTTGCCTTGGGATGCTCTTCGCGCCACTGAGTTACCTCCCCAAAGGCGACTTCACTTCGCTCCTGCCAGAGCGTCTCATCTCTTTCTGCATTCATCAGAATTTCCCTTCGCTTGTTGGTACAACGCTGTTTCTTCTTGTATCATACCATGCGAGGAGGGTCTACAAAAAAATAAATCACACCCCATACAAGAAAAGGGTTGACTTTTTGAATAGACTGGTCTATTATATCTTTATGAAGACAACGAATGCTAAAGAGGCTCTCCTGAAGGCAGGCAAACAATTGATATGGGAAAAGGGATATGCAGCGACCGGAATACAAGAGGTCTTGCATGCGGCAAATGTCCCCAAAGGGTCCTTTTATCACTACTTTGACAGCAAAGATGCCTTTGTGTTTGCGGTTCTTGAGAGCTATCTTCAGGATCTTAACACAAGTTTTGGACACTATCTTGGAGATGAGACTCTGACTCCGCTACCGCGCTTACATCGTTACTTTGAAGCCGCCGTTAGCTGGTATGAGTCCTTGCCTGGCTACGCTGGATGCATGCTTGGCAATCTGAGCCAAGAATTGGCTGCGTACAATGAACCTTTTCGTCTTAAGCTCCAGGACTGGTTTGAGCAATGGCGTTCACAAATTCTTTATTGCTTACAACAGGCTCAGAAGCGCGGAGAACTGCCAGAGAATCTGGCAGTCGATCAAATGACAGATTTTTGTTTAAATGGGTTGCAGGGCGCACTTTTGCGTGCAAAGGTTAGTCAGAATGCTGCACCTCTCCATGCATTTCTCGCGGTCCTGTTTGAGCATGTTCTTACTTAACTTAAAGAAGGAAAAACTGTTATGGAGACACTCCGTACACCTGACGAATGCTTTGTGAATCTGCCCGATTACCCGTTTGAGCCGCATTATGTGGAGGTAGATGGGCTACGCATCCACTTTCTCGACGAAGGTCCACGCTCTGCTGATCCTGTCCTAATGCTTCATGGAGAGCCTTCTTGGTCCTATCTGTACCGGAAGATGATTCCCTTCATCACCGACGCTGGTTATCGAGTTGTTGTTCCTGATCTAGTTGGCTTTGGTCGTTCTGATAAGCCTGTACACCGCGAGGACTATACTTACCAGCGTCATGTGGATTGGATACGTGGCCTGATACTGGCATTGGATTTGAAGCGAATCACGCTGGTCGGTCAGGATTGGGGTGGCTTCATCGGGTTACGCCTAGCTGCCGAATTAGAAGAGCGTTTTGCACGTATCGTCGTTGCCAATACGGCACTACCAACGGGCGACATACCACCGGATGAAAACACTTTGAATTGGCAGCGGTTTACTCAGGCGATGCCGATCTTTCAAGTGGGCGAGATCGTCAAGATGGCGTGTGTCACCACCATCCCGTCTACAGTACAAGCAGCCTACGATGCTCCATTTCCCGATGAGCAGTATAAGGCGGGAGCACGCCAATTTCCTCTGCTCATTCCTACCTCGTCGGACGATCCAGCGGCAGCACCAAATCGCGCAGCTTGGGAAGTACTACGGCGTTGGGAAAAGCCGTTCCTCACTGCTTTTAGCGATGGCGATTCGACCTTCAAGGGTATGGATAAAGTATTTCAAGAGGCCGTGCCGGGTGCGAAAGGTCAGCCTCATACGACAATTACTGGTGCTGGTCATCTTCTTCAGGAAGATAAAGGCCCAGAGTTCGCAGGGATTATCGTCGATTTTCTGGCTCACACAGTATAGAGAGGTGAACAGGGAAGGAGAATACCTATGAAAATGACAGGAAACACCATTTTAATCACTGGTGGCACAAGTGGTATTGGGCTGGAATTCGCAACGCAACTGAGTCAACGGAAGAATACGGTTATTGTTACAGGGCGTAATCCAACCACATTACACGAGCTACAAGAAAGATTTCCCAACATACATACCTATCAGAGTGATGTGAGGAATCCAGCGGCAATTGCTCTGCTGTATCAGAAAGTGACTCACGACTTTCCTGCACTCAATGTTGTTATGAATAACGCTGGCATTATGCGGATGCTCAGCCTCAACGGCAAGCACAGCTTGCAAGATATAGGTCAAGAGATTGAGATTAATATGCTGGGGCCAGTACGTATGGTTGAGCAGTTTCTGCCGTACCTGAAGACGAAGCCAGAGGCTGCCATCGTCAACGTGTCATCAGGTCTTGCATTTCTACCACTTGCAAGTGCTCCTGTGTATTGTGCGACGAAAGCAGGCATCCACTCCTATACTCAGTCTTTGCGAGTCCAACTCCAAGGAACGAGCGTGAAAGTGTTTGAAGTAGCTCCTCCTAGCACCAGCACGCCGCTCCTGGACAACTTTGGGTCAGATGCATCTGACAGGAGTAGTTGGGGTGTTATGAAAGTAGACAAGATGGTCAGCGTCACCATGAAAGGATTGGAGAGTGACACGTATGAAATCCGTCCAGGTATTAGTAATGTTCTCATGCTAATGAGTCGTCTTGCACCTGCATTCATGCTCGGACAACTCAGCAAGCCTGTAGTGAAGGAGCTTGCGAAGGCACAGCGAGGAGAAGTACGTGTAGAGTCAAATGAATAAATAGTGAAAGGCATGGTTCAAATTGAGCTTGAACCATTATGATAAAGGAGATACAATGGCAGATTTTCCCGCACCAAAAGAGGGTTTCGTTGTTACGCACTTTCTTGTATCCAATGACGTAGCACGCTCCACTCACTTCTATACACATGTCCTTGGTGGCGAAGTAGTGATGGAAGGTGAACCATCAATTATAGCCTTAGCGAACAGCTGGATTATTATCAACGTGGGTGGTGGACCAACCGAGGATAAGCCATCGGTCACTCTTGAAGCTCCTACCAATGTAGACACAGTCAGTGCTTTTCTCAACATTCGAGTTGCTGACATTCACGCGAGTTACGAAGCCTGGAAAGCTCGCGGTGCCAATTTCCTCACGTCACCAATGGACCGAGGTGCTGAAATCCGTTGTTACATGCGCGATCCAGACGGTCATTTAATCGAAGTCGGTCAAGCCAAATTCAATGGGAGGAAAGACTAGGGAGCGCGCAAAAATCTCTCAGACAGAAGAGCGTAAGTTTGGAAAATGAAAAAGAGTATATTCTGTAGAGAAGCTAAGAAAGGCTTCTCTACAGAATATACTCTTTCTATACGTCTTACGATACGAGGTCGAGTGTTGGCACTTCGAGCACTCGTGCGAGTAGACGGAGATGATAGGGTTGTGCTTCCTCGCGTCCGTTTTCCAGATGCGTAATTGTGTCGCGGCGAATGCCTGTCAAAGTGGCAAGCTGACCGAGGCTCAATCCTTTGCGCTGGCGTAGGATACGAAGTTTAGGGATGCCATGTGGTTTCGTAGCTGTCAATTGTTTCATGTCTTTCGTCCTCTCCTTTGAGGCATAACAAGAGTCTTGTCCAGCGTCGTTGCTGGAATAAGTGTCTGTATACATGCGATCATGGAAAC
>CAXUHF010000081.1:0-24305 GCA_964250765.1 uncultured Ktedonobacteraceae bacterium
CTCTTGACCTTTGTTCTACTCTTCTTTACAATACTCCCACTCGGATAACAGGTAGGAAGGTTGGTGCAATGGAAGGTAGGTCTCATCTCCTAGTGGGTTTAACGGCAGGAATCGTGCTTGATAGCTTTGTACATTTGACGGGTGACCCATTGACAGGCGCGAAGGTAGTACCTCTAGCACTTATTATCAATAAGGTGGTCTATTATTTTTCGGTGGGTTTTGGCTCGTTGTTGCCGGATATTGATAATGCACGTAGCACGTTGGGACATAGACTTGGCTGGGTGAGTAAGGAAATTCAACATATCGCGGGCCATCGTACTTTGTTTCATAGCTTATTAGGACTTGTGCTAGGCTCACTGCTGGCACTTGGCCTAGAACAATTAGTAACTCTTATACTGAGCCAGCATGGGCTAGCGTTGCCTGCACAGTTTGTGCGTGGCTCTCACCTCGTCTTTTATGGCGTCCTCTTTGGCAGTATAATGCATATTGCAGCCGATGGACTCACACTTGGCGGTGTACCTTTATTCTGGCCCAATAGAAAACGTTTTGGTTTTCCGCCCAATCCGCACTTTCGCTTTCGTACAGGAACATGGCCTGAATTTGTGATCGTGTGGTCGTTTATGATACTCGTCGGCATCGGCATCATTCAGTCTATCATTGTGGTATAAATAACGCTATGTACACATTCGACATCCGCACACAAGAGACACAGCAACGCGTTGCGCTCATCACAACATGGATACTCATTTTGGGATACATCGTATGGATGAGTTATGAAACAGTGCTACGGTACAATACGTTCAAGGCAACAGCGTTTGACCTTGGCAACATGGATCAAGTACTGTGGAACACGCTTCATGGACGCCTCTTTCAGTTTACGAATCAGGGTAGCGACTTTTATGGACCACCAACACGCCTTGCAATTCACGTAGAACCAATTATTCTGCCGCTCTCATTGCTGTATCTCATTCACGCGGATGCCCGTTTGTTGCTGGTCTTTCAAACGCTAATGATTGGGGCTGGCGGTTGGCCCATCTATGTACTGACACGCAAATATCTACCAACATTGCCACTGCTCGCGCCAGTCATGGTACTGGCATACTATCTTATGCCTGCCTTGTTGAGCGTTAACCTCTTTGATTTTCATCCTGTGAGTCTCGCTACACCACTTTTGCTCTATGCCATACTCGCGCTTGAATATAAACGCTATGGCTGGTTTCTACTAATGTGCGTACTCGCAGCGTCATGTAAAGAGGATGTTCCATTTGCTATTGCGTTGCTTGGAATATTGGTGATTTGGAAGTATAAGCAATCACGGCTTGGTGTGCTCTTGCTCACAAGTGGTATCGCGTGGGGTCTTATTGCGTTTCTCGTTGTCATTCCGCATTTCTATTCAGGAGCCGTACATAGCAATTATTGGTATCGCTATGAGTCGCTGGGCAGTTCGCCGGGAGCCGCGATTGTCAATATCTTATTACATCCCTGGCTACTTTTTGCGACATTTCTGACGCTTGACCGTTTCTACTATATCGCTGGTCTCTTACGTAGTACAGGGTTTTTCGCGTTGCTTGCACCGGAATGGCTTCTGCCTGCATTGCCTGCGTTGGCAATCAACTTATTCAGTGATTATCCGCTCTACTACAGTGGTGTGTATCACTACAACGCGGTGATCATTCCCTTTATTATGCTGGCATCTATTTGTGGGCTGAGCCGTTTCTTACTTGCTTGGAGCAGTTGGCGGGATGAAAGCGAACGTGCATTACAACGTGATGATGCTCCGATACAGATCAAAGAAACAGCACTTTCACGCTGGCTCACACGTGAACTGCCTTTTCCGCAACAGCGTGTTCTTCTTTTGGAAGCAACAAAGCAAAGAGTGAGTAGTGTATATACAGCATTTCTTGCCTTCGTGCATCCCGTTCTTGCGCGCCCTGCCTTCTCGCACTCATTAGTACGCGTGCAGCAGGTGCGACCTGCACTACGAGATACATACGTGAGCCAGAGACAGAAGCTTCACGAGCACATGGCACCGTTAGCAAAACGTGCTTCGTTTGAACGGATGCAGTGGTGGACGAGTGCTTGGATTATCGCAATGATAGCCGTGAATTTGGTTATTCTGACACCACAACTGAATGTCTTCTGGGCAGACCACACACCAGACACACGCGAACAGCATGTTAACCAACTGCTGGCAATGATTCCGTCTAACGCTTCAGTATCGGCAAGCGAGAGCCTGAATCCACACCTGAGTGAGCGTCTATATATCACAGTGTTTCCAGAAATTACCTTTTCTACATCGAAAAATATCAACAACAAAGTCCAGTACATCATCGTAGATGTACAAAGTATCTTTCCAGAAGACCGTGTTGGCGTGTCGGATTTGTTGAACCAACTTGTTAACTCAAAACAATACCGTGTGTTGCGTGAGGCTGAGGGTGTGAAACTTTTGGTACGCAACAATACGTAGCAGAATATATAAGGTACATGGTATAATTCATTCATTATCTGTATTTGCTGGCTCCCTCGTGCTTGTAGGAACGAGCCAGCAGAATGAAGGGAAGCAGGATGCCTAATAGTTCATTTCCAGATGATACCACGAGTGTGCAGCCTCGGCAGATGGAGGACCTCCAGCCAAAGCCAGCACCACAAACACCGCCACCGCCTGCGGCAGATGCGATACCAGAGGAAGAGGCGGCGGTCCGTCAGGAAGAGGCCCGTACTGTTCGGTACGCCATTGGCAAACTTAATGATTTTATCCAGTGGTTTGTGACTGTATTAGAAGTATTGCTGGCGATACGCTTCCTGCTCAAGCTTATTGGAGCCGACCCGAACAATCTGTTCGCGGGTTTCCTCTATGCGCTCACGACTATCGTACTTGTGCCATTCGAGTCCATTGTTCACACACCGTCGGACCGCTTCGAGTGGTCAACGCTGATTGCAATGGCGATTTACTGGTTGCTCTTCTGGGCAGTACGTCGTTTCCTACGCATTCTCATCAGTAGTCCCGAAGAAGTGCCCAGTTAAGAACTGGTAGAGACACAAAAAAGGGGATAGATAGACAGGGCATGTGATAATCCTTCACATGCCCTGTCTATCTATCCCCTTATATGAGCATAAAGAGCAAAGGCACTACTTACGTCTAAGTAGCACAATGATAATGATGATAATAATGATTACTACGAGATAGGGGATTTGAATGCTCATAGTTAAAATGTTGTTCGTAACATCAAGACTCATATTATATATCCTCTTTCATAAAGAATTACGTCTCAGATGATGTTGTACCCATCAATCCTCCACCAAAGTACTTCATATCTATAAAACGGATGGAATAGAATTTAAGTTTTGGGAAAAGAGGAATTTTGCACAAATATACGGAAAAATAGGAATATACAGTAGTGTGGACATAAGGATTACGAGTTGTAGCGTCGGTGGAGGGAATCGAACCCACGGCCTAGGCTTTAGGAGAGCCTCGCTCTATCCACTGAGCTACACCGACATATCATTTCCAATTCTACCATATCAAGTCAATATTTGATAAATTAACTGAAGAGTGGATGTATTTTGCACTGAAGGGTACTTCATGATTCATTGCTTGGAAAAGCCACTTCGCATCTGGTGTGACTACCGAGTGAGCCTATTTACGAATTGACAAATAGAATAAAAAATGTCATAATGTCTCTATGTCAATACGAACAAAAAAAATGAACGATGCAACAGCACGCCGAGCGAGCATTGTACAAGCAGCCCGCTGGTGCTTCCTCCACTTCGGCTACGGGAAAACTTCGCTCGAAGATATCGCTAGGCGAGCGAATATCACGCGCACGCTCCTTTATCACACGTTCGAGAATAAGGAGGCGATCTATCTTGGGGTCTTCGAGGACTGGTTTGAGACTCGTTATCCGGCGGCTATGCAGGCTGCAATCGGTCCAGGAAGCAAGGCCGAGCGCCTGTTCAACGTCTCTGAGGTGATGCTGTTGGAACCATGGACCGAAATCGAGGGAGCACCAATGGCGCATGAATTCCACGACGTGTGCGCACGTATTGAGCCTGAGATGGAGGCTCGCTACCAGCAAGTCATGCTCCAAAACGTGGAGACGATCCTGGAGAGCAAGGAGCTGACCGAAGTGTTCTTGCTTGCTCTCGATGGCCTCCAAGTAGACATGCCAATGGCGGCAGTGCTTCGACGCCGCATCGCATTGCTCATTGATCGTTTTGTGCAGCCCATCGGACCGGCTTCCGGTGAGGCTGGATCGATCTTAGGTAATACTACTGAGCAGTCATGAGAGCAGCAACCCCTAATAGTGTCAAGCAAGGAGTTTTATGGTCTCGTGAAGAGTCAGAAAGACATGTTATGGACGGAGGGCGAACAAACCGACTTTTACGATCTTGAGCCGCAAGGGACGATAGCAGTGCAAGCTGTTGTCAAACATTTTGACAGCATTCTGCAAGATAATAAACCGGAAGGATAATAGAGAATGAAGACTGAACAAGAATTCACCGCTCAGCAACCGATTATCGCGACAACTATTGCCATGGCAGTCTTGACTGATCGCCAGGAATGGGATGCATTGCCAGCAGTCTTTACCGATGAAGTCACGGCGGACTACACTGCTTTAATGGGTGGCGAACCATTTACGATGATACGAGCAACTGACCTTATTGCTGGTTGGAAAGAGGGGCTGAGTGCATTTACTGCAACACAGCATCTCGTCACGAATCACGAAGTCGTGATTGCCGGAGATACTGCAGAAGTACGAGCCTACTTTCAAGCAACCCACTGCAGGCCCGACCATACTTTATGGGTGGTGGGGGGACGCTATCAGTATTCCTTCCAGAAAGTAGCTGATGAGTGGCGCATATCCGCTATAACATTGATCCCGATATGGGTACGCGACGAGAGGAATACGTATGGCAAGTAGAATTGCACTTGTAACAGGTGCCAATCGTGGAAAACGTCTTCAACGTCTTTAGACTAGTCCTACCAAGCAAGCACGATTGGATACATAACCCCTGAGTGCGATATAATAAAAGGGACTACTAACAAGATAGGGAGCGTAATTCTGTTGGAATTATGCTTCTTTGTATTGTCGTAGCGGTTCCCCTTGCACATCCACAGAGAAACAACACGATGAATAGGGGTATGCTAGACAACTGTACCCACGCAAAGGGGAGCACTATGCACTACGTACCAAATACGTCCGAAGAGCAGCAAGCAATGCTAGAGCGGCTTGGCCTCTCTCGTATGGAAGACCTACTGACAACGGTGCCAGAACACGTTCGTCTGGACCATCCGCTCGATCTGCCACAAGCACTCGCCGAACCGGACTTGAAACGTCTTATGACGCGTATGGCTGCAAAAAATTTAAACGCCGATACAAGTCTTTCATTTCTTGGCGCAGGCACCTACGATCATGCTATTCCTAGTGTCGTGCCACACCTGCAACGCCGCTCGGAGTTCGTCACCTCATACACACCCTATCAGGCTGAGGTGAGTCAGGGCATGCTACAAGCCATTTACGAATTTCAGACAATGGTGTGTCAAATCACTGGACTGGATATCGCCAATGCCTCACTCTATGATGGCTCAACGGCGTTGGTTGAGGCGGTCCTGATGGCACTTGGTCCTGGTGGTCGTGGTGAGGTCGTCATCTCTGAGGGGGTCGATCCACAGTATCGCCGTGTGCTACACACCTATGCCTTCTCACGTGGCTTCTCTATTAAAGAAGTTCCAACCAGCAACGGCGTCACGCCTGTTGAAGCACTCGATGCGGCAGTGACTCCTACAACGGCTGCCGTGATCATTCAGCAACCAAACTTCTTCGGCTGTGTTGAGGATGTACGCGCCATTGAACACGTCGCGCACAAAGGAAAAGCGTTGTTCGTAACCACTATCACCGAACCTGCCTCGCTGGGCATCCTCGCGGCTCCTGGAGAATATAATGCTGATATTGCGGTTGGTGAACTTATGAGCTTCGGCAACACAATGAGCTATGGCGCACCCGCGCTTGGCTTTATGGCGGCAAAGCACAAGTTTATGCGCCTCTTGCCGGGGCGTCTTGTTGGACAAACGATTGAAGAGGGCGAGAAGAAACAGACCGGCTATGTATTGACTCTACAGACACGCGAGCAGCATATTCGCCGTGAACGCGCTACCTCCAATATCTGTACCAATCAATCTTTGCTCGCTGTCGGCGCGACTATCTATCTAGCAGCCTTGGGTAAACAGGGCTTTCGTGAACTTGGCGAATTGTGTCTGCAAAAAGCGCACTACGCATTCCGTCAGATTACAGCGTTGCCTGGTTTTGAGGCTGCTTTTAGTGGTCCATTCTATGACGAGTTCGTGATTAAGTTGCCTGTTACGAGCGCGAAACTACAACAGCATTTTGAGCAAGCTGGCATTCTCGGTGGCTATCCATTGGGTGAGCATTATCCAGGCATGGACGATTTCATGCTCTTCTGCGTCACAGAGACCTGCACAAAGGAAGATATTGATACGCTGGTGGCAACGCTAAAAGAAGTTGCGTTATCTCCAGTGAAGGAAGTTGCAGAGGTGAAGGCATGAGTGTGGAAAGCTTGATTTTTGAAAAGGGAGCAATAGGACGCCGTGCCGCTACGCTACCAGCAATGGACGTTCCCACCGAGTCACTAGAGGAAATGCTTCCTGCTAGTCTGTTGCGCGAAACGTCAGCACCGTTGCCAGAGGTAAGCGAGATCGAGGTGGTTCGCCACTACACGCACCTGTCACAGCGCAATTTTAGCGTTGATGCAGGCTTCTATCCCCTCGGCTCTTGTACCATGAAATACAATCCTAAGTTTAATGAAGATATGGCGGTTCTTCCAGGATTCGCCCGCATTCATCCGTTGCAACCAGATAGCACGGTACAGGGTGCCATTCAGTTGATGTACGAACTGGAACAATACCTTGCCGAGATATCGAGTATGACGCGCGTCACGCTGCAACCATCAGCGGGGGCACATGGCGAACTGACGGGCCTCATGCTGATTAAAGCTCATCACCAAAATCAAGGCGAGAGTCATCGTAACCTCGTCCTTATTCCTGATAACGCGCATGGCACCAATCCCGCTAGCGCGACGCTCGCCGACTATAAAGCGGTTGAGGTCAAGAGTGACGCCACAACGGGCGGTATCGACATGGAACATTTGAAGGCACTGTTGGACGCGAACGGAGCCAATATCGCCGCTATCATGATGACCAATCCGAACACGCTCGGTCTCTTCGATGCTAATATTGCGGAGATCGCAAAAAGAGTGCACGAAGTCGGCGGGCAGTTGTACTACGATGGCGCGAATGCAAACGCGGTGCTAGGTATCACACGTCCGGGCGACATGGGCTTCGACGTTGTGCATTTTAATCTGCACAAGACATGTAGCACCCCACATGGTGGTGGTGGTCCTGGTGCAGGTCCAATTGGTGTCAGGGCACACCTCGTGCCATTCTTGCCGGGTCCAATGCCAGCAAAAAATGACGACGGAACGTATTCTTGGCAAGATACAGGACCGCAGTCGATTGGCAAGGTGCGCGCAAATCTTGGTAACTTTGGTGTACTTGTTCGGGCCTATGCCTACATCCGTAGCAATGGACCTGACGGCCTCAAACATGTATCGGAAAGTGCTATTCTGAACGCGAACTATCTCAAACATGAATTAGCTGAGGACTACGATGTGGCCTATCCACAGATATGCCAGCATGAGTTTGTCTTGACCGCGCAACGCCAGAAGGACGAGCATAATGTGACCGCGCTTGATATCGCCAAACGCCTCCTCGACTTCGGCATGTATGCGCCAACAGTGTACTTTCCTCTGATTGTGCATGAGGCCCTCATGATCGAGCCGACGGAAACCGAGACACGCGAGACGCTCGATAGCTTTGTCAGCGTTATGCATCAGATAGCGGAGGAGACGCGTAACAATCCTGAGCTTGTAAGAACTGCTCCACATACAACCGTTGTCGGACGACTCGATCAGGCATTGGCTGCTCGTAAGCCTAATCTACGCTGGGTACCGGGACAAGAGGCAACACATTAATAGAAACAAGATGAGCATGAAGTCAAACGAGTGCACTCGTTTGACTTCATGCTCATCTTGTTTCTATTAAAGATGGTAAATGTCTACTCCACCCACGGTAATATTTAGGATGAACCGAATTGAAACAGGCCGCTCATCATGGTTCGCAAGCGCGAATGCTGGTGGCTCATCGGATAGGGGCACAATGTGACGCAGTTTCCTCTTCATCTTACGCCACTGCTCTACACCATTATGCACATCTTGCCCTCCAAACATAGAGCCACCATCAATAGTGAACTGCACATAGTGGGGAAGAAATATATCAACTCCACCAACGGTTGTGTTAATCTCTAGCGTATATTCGCCAAACTCGATTGGCGCACTCACAAGGTCAAGCTCTATTCCTCCTGCTATAGAGGTAATCGGACCTTGTTGAAACAACATCATACCGTTATTCGAGATTGAATGGCTCTGACCACCAAAACCGGATACAGACATGGAACACTCCTTTTATCTGTGTGTGTCTTTTATGTTCTGTAGGGACCGATTTATCGCGTCCTCTTGGCAACGGACTACCAACAAGGACGTGATAAATCAGTCCCTACATGTGTCTGTTCACAGTGTAACGCCTTACATTTGATCTTAGTAGTGTAAAAAGTCATATTTTTACAGGAAGATCGCAAGGGTCTCCCCTACATTTTGCCGCGTTCCCATGAAGCATCTCACGGGCGGATTGCCATACATGTAGGGGAGACCCTTGCGGTCTCCCTGTAGCTTTATCACGTCAGGCTTTTTGCAATACTTTCCACCTGATCACTACTCAGGTTTGAGCTGATGCGAATACCAACCCCTTTCTCAGTCCAAGCAAGTGTTGTGCTGCCACCTACACTCGAAAGTGTTGCGCTTGTGCCTCGAATAGTTACCGATTGACCGGAGGAGGGCAAGTTGGCAAGTGGCTTGCCTTCGGCGATGATAACGGTTGCATTGCCCTTTATATAGTTGAGTGTATAAGTCTGGTTGCCAGGAGCACCAAGTGCGTTCACACCATTGAGCGCATAATCGATTTGGTTCGCGGGAATGCTCAAGAGGTGATAACCCGCTTGCTGCTGCGCCTGTGCAAGTGTCAGCGTACCAGTACTGGGTGTTGCGCTTAATTGTGAGAATGGCAAGACTTTGACACCAGTAGGTGCGACAAAGGTAAAGGTGCTAGCAGGAATGCTCGTGTTAAGTTCGAGTGACGGTATATTCAACACGACATTGCCGATGCCCAGAATGTCCAACTTGACCTGTACAGGCTGCTGAGTGGTCTTATCAATATAGACATCACCTGTATAGTTGAAGTTTGCAGGACCTCCCGTGCCAGCATGACTCGTCGATGGCACAACAGCGATATCATAGACATTATGCCCGTTGACTGTATTTGAAGATGATTTCAGCGTGCCATCGCTCTGTGTAAAGACACTTTGTACGAGATTGAGCAAGAAGAGACTTTGATTCCCTTGTCCTCCTGTTGCTCCTTGACCACCACTTGTAGGCGTGCCTGCTCCTGGCTTTCCCGCGGTGAGTGCTGTTACAGGTCCTGTATAAGCGACCTTCTGTGTAGGATCATACTGCCATTGTTGCTTACCATCGGTAACATTTACCGTTCCCGTTGTCAGTTGCGATATTGAGGATTGGAGCACAACAGTACGATTTTTGTTTGGTGTAGCATTCCATACCTCGGTATTTATCGCGCCATTGATGGTCTGTCCGCTAATGGTCAAATTGAAGATGCCATGCAATGTCTTGGCGGTATTTAGCTTGTTCGCCATTGTGTCAAGTATGTGCTGTCCAAGTCCTGATGTGGGCGAGGGCGTAGGTATAGATGTTGGTTTTGTCTGCACCTGAGGTGTACTCCCACCTCCACATGCAACAAAGAGCAGCGTTACCGCTAGCAAAAGAGGAAGTGTGAGAATGAGTTTCCTCCAACGAAAGAGGACCATAGAAGCTCCTTTATAGTTACCACAAGGGTTGTAGTGTAGGGGTCTAATTTATTACACCCAAGAGTATAAGAGAGAGGTGTTCTTTCAAAGTATAGCACAAAAAAGAGTGGGTTGTGCCTACACACTCCTGCACATACCTCGACGGTCTGTCTATGCAGGAGCGAAACACAACCCACTCTGAAACGACGCTTGTAGGCGTCGATATCATCTCTTGAAAATTGGGTACTTATCAATAATACACTATTTTAGGACGAATTACAAGGGTTTTGGAAGGATTTTGAAAAAGACATATGTAGGGGCTGATGTATCACGTCCTTTGAGTAATCAATTACTCATAAGGACGTGATACATCGGTCCTTACATATAAGATGAATTTGTTAAAACACATTTATAGTGCAACAGCTTCTTTTTTATCATCTAACCAGCGCGCTGCTTTCCTGTCATCCAGCCAGTGCTCCAAATCCTGAGCGGCTACTGGACGTGAGAGATAATAGCCCTGGACGATATCGCAGCCAAGCGACTCCAACAGATTCCAGGTTCCCTGATCTTCTACGCCCTCCGCTACCACTTGTATACCCAGCCTATGAGCCATGCTAACTGTTGAGCGCACGATGGCCTCGTCAGCCCGAACTGTTGTCATATGTTGAACAAAAGCACGATCAATCTTGAGTTCGTCGGCTGGCAAATGTTTGAGATAAGACAGCGAGGCATAGCCTGTCCCGTAATCGTCTATGGCGATACGCACGCCTAACGCGAAGAGACGATTGAGTATCTGTAAGGTACGCTCGGCGTCTGCCATCACCGCGCTCTCCGTGATCTCGCAGCATAGAAGATGAGGAGGAACTTCATACTGCGTCAGTAGATCGGCGATAGTATCTGGAAGACTTACGTCACGCAGGTTCGACATAGAAAGGTTCACCGATATGCTCAGATTAAGTCCATTATCAAGCCAACATCTGCATTGCTTGACCGCCGTTGTCACCACCCACTGAGTCAAGGACTCAATCAGTCCTGTCTGCTCTGCTAGTGGAATAAACTGATCGGGTGGAATAAAGCCATGTGTGGGATGCTGCCAACGTATGAGAGCTTCGACGCTCTTAACAAGCCCTGTTCTCAAATCGGCCTTGGGCTGGTAGTAGAGACGCAATTCGTCAGAAGCAATGGCCTTACGTAAATCTCCCAGAAGGGCAAGGCGGCGCGGACTATATTGGTCATAACGGGCATCGTAGAGAGCGTAGCCTTCATGCCCTTGTTTGGCCTTGTACATGGCTACATCCGCACGCCGTAGCAAGGTCAAGGAATTGCTGCCATGTGCGGGATACAGTGCGGCACCAATACTAGCCTCAACATGAAGCGGGTATCCTTCAACTAGAAATGGTGCCTCAAGTGCTGTGCAAAGCTTTTGCACAGCTTGTTGCGTACTTACCTCACAAGCGGATGGGAGAAACACCGCGAACTCGTCACCACCAAGTCGAGCAACCATTGCAGTAGCATCGAGTGCTTGACGTAGGCGTATCCCGACTAGTTGAAGGAGTTGATCACCGAGTTGATGACCAAAGGTGTCATTAACCTCCTTAAAACGGTCAAGATCGAGCATGAGTAGGGCCATACCATCCCCCATTTGCTCAGCTGTCGGGAACATCCTCTCAATGCATTCGAGCAACAAGGTGCGATTAGGCAAACCCGTGAGAGTGTCGATAGTAGCCAGGTCCGCTAGTTTGGCATTGCTCGCAGTCAATTCATTTCGTGCTTGGCGAAGACCTTCGCGTGCACCACCGAGTGCTTCAGCTGCCTCTGCTATCTGCCCTTGCATTGTGTTAAAACTAGTCGCCATCGCGCCAATCTCATCATTGCTATGCACCACCACGGGGACAATGTTTATGCGTGCATGTGCTTCATCCAGATTTCCCGCTTCGAGGGCTTGCATGGCACGTGAAAAGTCGTTCAGTGTGCCTGTTACCAAGTTATCAGCAGCATGAGCAACCTCTCCGGCAGCATGAGCAATCATACCTGGTAGCACCAAACCAACAGTAATCGTTAACACCGCCACAGCCACGAAGATATCTTCTAACGCAGTAATCAGCGATGCATCCTGCTGCGCCATCTTACTCACGGCTATTAGGTAGCCAGTACCATCAAGAGCTAGAACGAGGAGCATGGTACCAGTCAATTTCACATGCAATGAGCGCAATGATAGCGACTTTCCCGCTCGTAGACCGTCCTCCCATCGACGTAAGACGTAGAATAACGATCCTGAGTAAGCAAGGGCTAGACCCGCAATCACCGTTGGCAGGCCAAACTGTTCAAAACCGAACAGGGTAGCTATCCCCCAAACACCAGAGGCAAGTAAACCAAGTATAATGGTGCCTCGTGGAGCACGGTAGAGACGTTTCATAGTTGAGGCATTGCGACGCAGTAGCCAGACAGCAACAGAAGGCAAACAGATACTTATGAGATAAGTCAAATTAGCAGCAGCAATCAACCATGTGGGATCCCCGATGAGCAGAAACACAATAGCCATCCCTGCGGTAGATATCGTTGCTACATACGGCGTATCTGTGCGTGAGCGACGCGCTAATACACTGGGGAGCAAACCATCCTCCGCGAGTTGAGAGATAGTGCGGGCTGCTCCTGCTAACGGTTGTATCGTTCCATGAAACATATTGAACATCATGAACCAGATGGCAGCGGAACGGGCGAGATTGCCAAACAAAGGAGCAAATGTTGGACCAAGTGTCTGTGCAAGGTCTCCCTCAAGGGGTGTAGTACCTAAGACACCAAGCCAGACAACAGGCAAGAAGACGAAAAAGAGTGTTGCCATGAAGCCACTGGCGAACATCGCCCGTGGCACATTGCGAGCCGGGTCTACGGTCTCCCCCACATGACAGGCGGCTGCTTCAAAGGCTGGAGCAGCAAAGCCAACGAGGTAAAGACCAGCCATCGCACTCGTAAAGCCTCCAAATATGCCAGGAAAAGGCGTGACAAGATGAAAGCTTATTGCCTGCTGCCAGTTTACATGGCCTGTGATAATCGGAACCAGCCCTGAAAGAAAGGCAAGTAGTGCAGAGGCAGAGGCAATAGGCACCGCCAGTCGGATCACCCAACGCACTCCACACAGATTGACAATAGTGAAGAGCACAACCAGGCCACTAGCCAGCAAGGGAATAGGTACATTGGGCATATACCATTCGGAAATGGCTGTCGCGGATAAGATAGCAGTCAGACCGCAGGTAGGAACCCAACCCCACCAGTAACATACTCCGGTCAGGTTTGCTAGCACCGGACTATAAGGGCGAAACGCCTCTGCACATGTCGCGGCAATACCTCCAACACGGTGCGGAAACATCAAAATTAATTCCGTCCAACCAAAGGCTGCCACCCAACTCAAGACCAGCCCAACGATGAGCAGGGGAATCGCAGCACTTCCCTGGCTTAGAAGTAGAGCACCGAGGAGAAAAAGGCTTTGATTACTGCCCCCCATTGCCAGGGCAGTCGTGCCCAACCAACCGATCGTACGTGGATGAGGTGGAACCGCCTTGCCCGTCAAACCATCAATCATCCCTATGCTACCTTTCTCAAACTTCAACTGTAAATAAGAATGCCCAATAACGCGTCCTTGTTCTCTTCTATCGGCCTCTACCGTCTCAAGCTTGAGAGAAAACTTGACACAAGACACGTAACCTCCGACATGATATACTCACAGCAATAGAGAGACGCGAAGGGAAAACTCAAAGTGAAATTATCTAGGGATAGAAGTAGTGCCAAAGAATGAAACAAGTTACTGATCAGAAAGTACGTGGAGCACATTTTACTCCTCATGAATTGGCATGCTTTGTAGCAAGAAGAATTATAAAAACTCTCGATGTAGAAAACATGGATGCAATACGTGTCTTAGACCCTGCATGTGGAGATGGTGAACTGCTCCTTGCCTTTGCTAAAACATTTTCAACGAATGCTCTAAACAAAACAACTATGATAGGCGTAGAGACCAATATACAGGCAATAGAAACTGCAAGAGTAAGGCTTGCTAATACCTTTGCAAAACAGATCATACTACAACGCGACGACTTCTTAGACGTTTGTGAGCCTGTTATAGCACAGCAACAATTATTTTTTAATACACCTAAACAATCTTCATCAATAGAACCTGTGGATATTATTATCGCTAATCCACCCTACGTAAGAACTCAAGTGCTTGGAGCAGCAAAAGCTCAATCATTAGCTACTGCATTTGGCTTGAGTGGACGTGTTGACCTGTATCATGCATTTCTTGTTGCAATGACACGTCAACTCCTTCCAGGTGGTGTGCTTGGAGTGATTACATCTAATCGTTTTCTGACAACACAGGGTGGCTCTGCTATCCGTGAATTTCTAGCGCGTGAATACGAGATTATCGAAATTATTGATTTAGGTGATACCAAACTTTTTGATGCAGCAGTACTGCCAGCTATATTTATCGGAAGAAAACGCTTACATTTAGCAGAAAGGAAAAAAACGTCAGATGCTGATGCTACGTTTGTACGCATCTATGAAAACACGAAAATAGACACAAGCTTAAAGAGAGAAACGAAACACTCGATCTACGAAGCACTAGAGGATGGTAAAAGTAGCGAATATACTATTTCAGGGCAACATTATACTATCGCGCATGGTACACTTTCTCTCCCTATCTCATCTAATGACCCCTGGAATATGGTTACATTAGATGAGGACGGATGGCTAAAAACAATTGATGCACACAGTGCTACTCGTATCAGCAATGTAGCAAAAGTACGAGTGGGTATCAAAACAACGGCAGATGAGGTCTTTATCAGAGATGATTGGCATAAACTACCCGTAGATATTCAACCAGAAGAAAATATTTTGCGTCGTCTCTTATCTCAAGAAAACGCAAATCGTTGGATGCCTAAGACAAAGGATGTGCCACTTCGTCAAGTACTTTATACTCATACCATGAAAAACGAGAAGCGCGTAGCTATTGATTTGACTAAATATCCTAAAGCAGAAGCATACCTTAAACAACATTATGTGAGGCTAATAAGCAGAACGTATGTAGTAGAAGCAAAACGCCAATGGTATGAAATTTGGGTACCACAACAACCGTCTGCATGGCAACAACCAAAGCTTGTATTTCCCGATATTAGTCCGTCCCCCAAGTTCTCTTATGATGAGCAAGGATGTATCGTTGACGGGAACTGTTATTGGATTGTTCCAAATATCAATCAATCTTCTGATATCCTTTTCCTTATTGCAGGTATTGCAAACTCAAACCTTATGACTCGCTATCATGACTTGGCATTTAACAATAAGCTCTATGCTGGTCGGAGACGTTATCTAACTCAGTACGTTGAAAAGTACCCATTACCCGATCCTAGCTCACGGGTAAGTCAAAACATCGTAGCTCTTGTGAAAGAACTTATATTCTGCTCTCTCTCTGCTCAAGAGCGAGTAGAGAAAGAGCAGAATATAGAAATCTTAGTTGCACAAGCGTTTGAGGTTGAACCGCTTCTCGACCATTAGTAGTTACGTGGATTATATAGTACTTGTCCGTCATATTTATCAAAGAATGTCATGGGAATGCTTCTCTGACATTTGTAGTTTCCAGTAGCTACATATGAGAAGTGATCGCCGAGTCTGCTTCCAGGACAAAGTACCAATCCTGTAATAACACCGGTGTTTTTATCTACTAATGCAATCAAGTAACGTACATCTTCTGTTGTCGCTTGCGGAAAAGAGAGAATTGCTTCTCTTACCTGCGGGCTATAGCGACCTAAATCAACGGTTGATGATTCCTGTACCTTGACTTCTAAAAGCTGGTTAAGGATATCAAGATAGCCGCCAAGAAGAAGTTCGTCTTTAACAACGGAATAGCCGAGTAATTGTGCGACAAGACGTTCTAGGGCTTGACCTCTAGTTTTTGTATCTCCTGTGTCAAGCCTTGTTCCAATAAGAACATACAGTTTACTCCATAATACTTCGAGCGCGAACAATTCTCCCGCTACAGGCTTATCTCTAAATAACCTACGAGGTACATTAGCTTTATGAGAAACTAGAGGTGCTAACGATGGAGTATCTTGATAAAGTAGCACAGGAGGATTTTGCTGTACGATGAGCTCACGTTGCTTCGCTGTAATGATAAGTTGTTGTTTCGTCGTCTCTTTTCCGAATGGGCCGAAGCGTGTTTCAATATACTCAGGAGAAAGAATGAGAATAGACCGTATGTAGTGTTCATCGGGGTCTACTCTTACCAAAACATAGCGCACCTCATTTGCTGAAAGCTTCTCACCAGACTCATATTCTATCAACGCAGCATTGCTAGTTGGATTCCGGTTCCATACTTGAAGGTTGTACTGTTTCCCTGTAGTGACAATATAGGTATCTATATATTCAAGAAGAATACGTGGAACGCCTTTACCTTTTGTTGGTACAATAGTATAAAGACTTTTTGGACAAGGAGTGGGCAAATCGTAGGCAGCGAGCGTCTCTGCTATGAGCTTCCTGATTTTGGAGCCATTCGTCCTTGGAAATATAGTGAGACGAAATTCTGCTCCAAGCAATGGTTTTAATCGTCCAGCAAGAACGTTTTGTGGTGTAAGAGATGAAGGAGTTAGAGGCGGCATACGAAAATCATTGTTCATGACAACATCTCCTAAATACACTAATGATTTACTGAGTAAAGGCAATCACTAGTATGTATACCATGATATGTCATGATGTTTCATGTATATAAACTTAGAAACGGGATATGTCAGTATATCCCTGCTAATTCCGCCAATCTTGCCACTTAAATACCTCTTTAAACGTAGTTATTAGAAGGTGGAGAGAATGCATGCTCCGGTTCTATCTTTATAATGCCATCTTTTAGTTCGCGCTAGTAATCATATACTCACCCGTTTTATAGAATATGCGGTATGGTGCGTCTATACAGACAGAGCGGTATTTTCTTTTTTGTTCGTACTTATAGAATTTGTGGCACGATAACAGCGAAAACGACATGAACAGCAGTTCCAATATAGGTAGTATGTACTATAGACCGTATGTTATACTGGAATGCGCACATACACATCATATACTAGCTATAGAAGAGATATTTGGGGGGTCGTCATCAGTCAGCAAAGTGGGCAACCGAACACACAGACGGGGCATCTCGGTCGCACCCTGCTTCACAAACGCTATATGCTTATGGGCACAGTTGGACAGGGCGGTATGGGCGCAGTCTACAAAGCACGCGACCTGAAGCGACAAACGATATGTGCGGTAAAAGAGATGAGCCTCTCCATGGTGCCGCAGGATGAGCGGCAGCAGGCGATCCAGAACTTCAAGGATGAAGCGAAAATGCTCTGGGGCCTGAATCATCCAAACCTACCGTCCTTCACCGGCTTTTTTACCGAGGGCCAACGCTACTTCATGGTCATGGAATACGTCGATGGCTCGACGCTTGAAGACTTATTAGAGCGCAACGGCGGTCCCTTCCCAGAACGCCGTGTACTTGGCTGGGCACGTCAGCTATGTGACGTATTAGAGTATTTACATAATCAAAATCCGCCCATCATCTTTCGTGATATGAAGCCCGGCAATATTATGTTGATGCGTACCGGACGCATTAAATTGATTGACTTCGGTATTGCACGCTTCTTTCGTTCGACAAGTGCGCAGGATACGCAACTACTTGGCACTCCTGGTTTCGCACCGCCAGAGCAATATGGCAAAGCACAAACCGATGAGCGTGCCGATATCTATTCACTCGCAATGACGATCTTCCAACTGCTGACAAACACGCTTTCTGAAACAGGGTTTGGACTGAAAGATGTGCGCAGCGTCAATCCGCGTATTTCGCCCGGTGTGGCTCGTGCCCTTGAAAAGGCAACGGCACTGGAACCTGCGGAACGCTATCAAAACGTCGCAGCATTTCGCCGTGCGTTACTGGGTGTCGGTACATTTGTATTCGATAACGGCGATCAGGCAACGACACCACAGGAACTTGCGGACCTCTGCGCCCGCCATCCCGAAGAGGCATCTGATTATCTCGCATCGGGTGAAATCGAGTCGTGGTTGCGTGAGCTTGGCGAGGAGAGCTTAGCACGAGCCGCACGTCAAATCCGTACCACCGTAGATGATCCGCAAGAAGCGGTTGAACAATTTCTGCGTACGGTGATGGGTCCTAATGCTCGTATTCGTCCAGTAACCCCAGCAGCAACTAATGGCAAGTCGGGGAAAGTCGAACCAAGCACAGCTCCTAGTATTCCCAGTGTTCCTGGTCGCGGCTGGTTCTCACGTGCCCCACGCTCAAATGTGCAAGTACAGCCGAGAGCAATTGATTTTGGCGAGGTCTATCCAGGCGTTTCAGCACCACTTACCTTTACCATCACAGGGCATCAAGGCTCTCACGTGCGCGGCATTATTCGCGCAACTGAGCCGTGGATTGTGGTAGACCAGACACTTTTTGATGGCATGAGCACACGCATCAATGTGCGTATCAATAGTACACAACTCCCTGGCTTAACACACTATACAGGCACAATACTTGTCTCACCAGAGGATGAGGAAATAGATATTCTCGTGGTGATTGAGGTTGACGTTCTCAGTCTCGGTATACAAGAAAATTGGCGACGAGGTGGTGGGAAAACGATTGGGGCAGACCTGAACGATGAAGACGAGGACGAGGACGCGCTGACAATGGGAGGGCTTCCCACTACGGGCAAAGGACCTGCGATACGGCAAGGACAGATACAGACACAGGTCGCAACACCTCAAAGAATTGCACCTAAAACAGGCTTGCCGCAAGCTGCGACATTACGGGACGCCGAGTACAAAATAAAATATGGGACTCCGACAACTCAAAGCGCGAATAGCACTCCGTCTCAAGCCTGGGACCCATTGCGCGCCAGCACCAAACAACGTACCTGGATGCAGTATGTCTTTGCCTTTGTCGCGGCCTGTATGGTTGCTAGCTTATCCTATACATTGCTCACACCCTTAGTGCATACAGCATTGCCGCCAAGTCCGTGGTTTCTTTTGTTGCTTCCCTTGCTTGTCCCAACAGCTACACTTGGCTCATTACTCGTCTATTGGAAGCGCACCTGGACCATTCATGATATTATTAACCGTGCCTGTACAGGTATGGGTAGTGCGCTAGCCCTGCTTGCCCTTGTCGAAATTATCTGGCAACTTGGCATACACGGGGCTTCGCCCAAACTTCAATTTAGTATTTTGCTCTTTATCACTGCCCTTGGCGCGACACTCGGCACAACGCCAAAACTCAGCGATCATATTCTTGACGGTGCTGGTTGGGCATTGAGTCATCAACGTAGGTTTGTCATCGGGGCGGCGGCAATACTTGGAGGTGTATTAGGCTTCTTTCTGACATCGGGGTTCGCGCTTGGCTGCTTTACTCCCTTTGGCATTATCCTGGGCATCGCAGTAGGCGTGGGATTGGTATTGCGCGTCGATCAGCTTCTTAGACATGGACAACAAAAAACGCCATGACGGATAATAAACCTCCTCTTGTTGTTGTACTTGGTCCTACAGCGTCGGGCAAGAGCGCGTTAGGTATCGCGCTAGCACAACGTTTTCATGGTGAAATTGTCTCCGCCGATTCACGTCAAGTGTATCGTAGGCTTGATATTGGTACCGCCAAGGTGACAACGGAAGAACAAGCATTAGTGCCACATCACCTCTTAGATATCGTTGAACTCAGCGAAACATACACAGTTTCACAGTTTCAACATGCTGCTAACTCCGCAATTCAGGCTCTCTTAGCACGTCAACACATACCTTTTCTCGTTGGTGGTTCACCTCACTACATTCAAGCCGTTGTTGATAACCTCGACATGCCGCAAGTCGCACCACAGCCCGCGTTACGTGCTCAACTAGAACAACGCCCACTACACGAGCTTTTACAGGAACTTCGGGAGCGCGATCCCCAAAGTTACGACACAATTGATCGCAACAATCCGCGCCGTGTCATCCGTGCATTAGAGGTGTGCATTACCACAGGCAAACCGTTTTCAGAGCAACGGAGTCTTGCCTCTCCGCTCTATCGTAGCCTCCTCCTGGGGATACAATGGCCTAGAGAAGAGTTGTACAAACGCATTGACGCACGCGTTGATGAGCGCATGCAGCAAGGCATGGTACAGGAAGTGCAAGGCTTGCTGCATGCTGGAATTAGTTCTGAACGTTTAGATGCCCTGGGACTTGAGTATCGCTTTGTTACTCGTTGGCTTCGCGGCGAGTTTTCAAGTGAAGAGCAGATGGTTGAACGCCTGAAATACGCCATCCACGACTTCACACGCCGACAGCTTACATGGTTTCGCCGCGATAAGCGCATCGTGTGGATCAGTGGTAATGATATTTATACAATGATGCAAGAGGCAGAAAAAATTGTGGAGGAATTTTTGTATACAATGGTGTAAAGGGGAAACATTATGCAGCGCATTCATATTATAGGTGGCACGGGAAGCGGTAAGACAACGCTTGCACGTAAGCTCGGCATACACCTAGGCATTCCGTTCTACGACCTTGACGAGGTGGGCTATGAAGGTGGGTCTGGTGCGAAACGTCCAATTGATGTGCGGCTGGCAGACCTCAAATGTATCGCGGCACAGTCTGCATGGATAACTGAGGGCGGTTTCATCCTATGGATAGACGAGTTGTTACAGGCAGCGGACACGATTGTCTGGCTTGATCTGCCTTGGCGTATTCGCAGATGGCGCATTATTACACGTCATATCAAGGCTGATTTTGCTCGCAACAATCGTCATGCTGGCTACCTGAACTTGTACCGCTTCTATAAAAGGTCCAGAAATTACGAACGTGACCCAACGATTTATACATTGCAGACGCCCGACGGAGACGATTATATGAGTCATGCCACTGTCGTGCATAAGTTGGAACAGTATAAGGACAAAGTTCTACATTGCTGTACCATAGCAGATGTAGCAGCGTTTGAACGAACCATTACTCTTGGTTAGACGTTTGTGCAGCTGTCGCGTACTTTTGCACAATGGCAATAAGGGCGTCAACATCAAAGGGCTTTTCGAGAAAAGCATCGGCTCCACCCATATCAGCAACCTTGTTAGCATCAGCATGGGCCGAGAGCATAATTACAGGAATGTGCTGTAGTTGCGTATTAGCCTTAATTCTTCGCGAAATCTCGCGCCCATCTTCGCCTGATAGCAGGACATCAAGCAAAATTACATCGGGAAGTGGTGATGAAATAGTGTGCAAAAAAGAACTATCCATGCTCGTTTGAACCTGATATCCTTCACCCTCCAGGACAATCTGAACAACCTCTAAAATACTTTCCTCATCATCGACAACCAAAATACGTTGCGACATATAGTGATCCTCCAAATATGTTTTTTATGCTTAGGACGCTTTTGTTTTCTGCTCTTCCTGCTGCAAAGGCAACGAGAAAGAGAAGGTAGACCCCTGGCCTTCAACGCTCTCGACCCAGAGCATACCTTTATGTCGTGTAATAATTTCACGGGCAACGTACAGGCCAATGCCGAGACCAGGATAGGTCGTATCGTTGTTGTCATAGACACGATAAAAACGCTCAAATACTTTTGCCTGCTGATGCTTAGGAATACCAATGCCAAAATCCTGTACATGAACGGTCAACTGTTCAGAGAGTGTTGACAAACTCACACGCACAGTATCGGTGCCTCGTGAATACTTTACCGCGTTCGTAATTAAGTTACGCAGAACTTGCCCTAGTCGCTCTTTATCACCAACAACATCTCTACCTATAGAACCATCAATCACAATAGAATGCTGCGGTGTTGTTCGCTGTATGCTTTCTACTACATCGCAGACAAGTGCATCAAAATCAAATGGCTCTTCTATAAAAACGAGTTTGTCGGCTTGCAAACGGGTCATATCAAGCAGAGTAACAATAAGCTGGGTCAATTTATTGATCTGTGTATCCATCTTTGACAAATACAAGGCAGGCTCTTTCTTGCCTTCTTTCTCGAACATACGTTGTAAAAGTTGCGTATACGCTTTAACACTGGTGATAGGCGTGCGTAGTTCATGACTTACCATACTTAAAAAGTCATCTTTACGGCGTTCGGCTTCTTTGCGTTCGGTGATATCAGTCGTAAAAGTGATGCTTGCAACATCGTCACCCAGTGACATTCGTCCCACATCAACAGCCAGTATAAATGTCGAACAGTCTTTACGCAACCCAACAGCCTCATAGCTCGTTGGTGCTACCTCTCCACGTTCACGTTGAGCAACATACAAGAGTATCTGCTCACGGCATTCTGGCGTCACCAATTCTAAGAACGATGTGTTCATCAATTCTGACGCAGAATCGTAGCCAAACAGGTTAACAAATGTCTGATTGACATATATAGTATTCATACCGCGTGAAATTGCGATGCCGATAGGAGCGTTATCACATAGGAGCCGAAAACGTTCTTCGCTTGCACGCACCTGTTCTTCCGCCTCCTTTTGGATCGTTATGTCGCGTAACGTGAGCATTACCATTGTGACGATACCCTGCTCATTCCGTACAAGACCACCACTATAACTCCATATTTGCACATCTCCAGTCTGTATTCGCTTGACTCGCACCTCGTAGTCCATGACGGTTTCACCACGCAGAACGCGTGACAAGGGCCATTCCTCAATAGGCATAAAACGACCATCGGGGTAGTGCAATTCAAAGGTGTCTGGAAATTCTACAATGTTGCGTTGGAAGTCTCGTGGCTGATTATACTTATGAATTTGTGCAGCTACTGCATTCATCTGTAGCACATTGCCTTGTGGGTCGGCGATAATAACGCCTTCGCTCATGTTTGCAAGCATCGCGTCAACCTGTCGCCCATGAGCTTCAGCGGTGGCACGCTCGGCCTCAACCTGACGCAGCAAATGTTCGCGTTCCTCTTCTGCTTGCTTGCGTTCTGTGATATCGTGGAAATAGACGGCTAACCCATCTGGTGATGGATATGCGCGTACCTCAAACCATATAGCAGATACGATATAGTAATCTTCAAATTGGACCATCTTCTGTGTCGCCACAGCCTCATGATACTGCTGGTAGAAAATTGTGTCAGCCGACCCTGCAAATTCTTCCCACACGCTCCGCCCTAATAATGCATCTCGTGTTCGTTGTAGCAACAACTCTGCCCGATGATTCACGTAAGTAAAGCACCATTCGTTATCGAGAGCAAAAAATGCATCACTAATGCTTTCAAGAATTGTTGCTATGGAATCGTTTGTATCGCGCATAATGTAGTACCCTGATGTGAAACTTGAGCATGGAGACGTGAACCCTCTTCCCTGTCAACCATCCCTACTCAGTTTTCTAATCATAACACACCATAGTAGTTTCAAACCTTAGGGTACGATTAGAAATATGTTACCTCGTTACATCATATACGGCGTATGCTTCATATACTATTCCCAGGGAAGTTGCTCCCAGCGATTTGTTTGAGCAAAGGCAAAACCTTGTGGTGTCACAGTTCCTTTAAAACCTGCTGGCACCTCTGCGAAACGTTCCGCTTGTGTACGAGGAAAGATTGCCAGATCGAAATCCCAGGGATTACCTAACTGCGCGGCGAGCGCGCGCCACGGTTGGTTCTCTTGCCAACCGTCAGTGAGATATGCACCCAACTCACGAAATGCGCCTGCTTGTTTCTGTATAATTGCCCACAGTAATGGGCCTACCTTTACCGAATAAGGCGAAGTGACGTGTTCGTGTAACGCACTCGCGTCAAAGAGCAGGTTAAAGCCTATCCATGAAGGAAGCTCTTCTGTACTAGGTATGGCAGCGTCAATATAGAGATGTATCTCTAGCCCTGCACATTCTATCGTGGTAGGAGGACTCTTGTCTTCTTGCACAGGAGTAAGTGTAAACGGGGCTGCGTAAATATCACCTAAACCGTCGTCATCTGAAGTGGGCCATCGCACATCATCAAGCCAGTTCAGCACTCGTGTATCGGTACAACCAAGTTGTTCCAGTACAAGCCGATAATGTGAGGCAATAATAGCGTATGTTCGTTCATTGCAGGTGGCATAGGTTTGTATCTGTACATATTCTTCTGACATACCATGTATCCTTTTATGTTCTTCTTTATATCCTGTTTTCTCTATTTTACAAGTCGTGTCGAGGGGTCGCAAGATGGAACCGGGGGACTCAATACATCGCTCGTGATATACTGTGTTTGTAGAGTTTTCTATTTTGTTGGGTCTTCGTCCTTTAGGGGAAACGGGTGAACATGCAGGGAGACCGCAAGGGTCTCCCCTACATGTTGACCGGTGACGTTAATGTATGGGGGGCCCGTGGGG
>CAXUHF010000082.1:0-13135 GCA_964250765.1 uncultured Ktedonobacteraceae bacterium
AACTCAACAATTCTTAGCTTGATGCGTATGGGGTGTAATAGAATTAGACCCCTACAGACATCTCGTTTCAAAAATTACGATTTACAATGCTGTGTTTTTCGTAACAAGACGTGAGAGCGCATTTCTTGGTTTGCTGTGGTAAAATAGCGAACATGAGTATAGATACGCACCACTTACACGTGGCAATTAAACGTATTGACACAAATTTGCCCTTGCCTACTTATGCTACGGCTGGGTCTGTTGGTTTTGACCTGATATGCCGCGAGGAGACGGAGATTGCTCCACGCAAACTAGGCTATATTCCAGGGAATGTGATTGTGCAGACGCCACCAGGATATATGCTACTTCTAACGATGCGTAGTAGTACGCCACGTCGAAAAGGGCTATTAGTGCCACACGGCGTTGGCGTGATTGACCAAGACTATTGTGGTGAAGGTGATGAGTTGATGATACAGGTCTACAACTTTCGTGATGAAGCGGTGACGATACAACGTGGGGAGCGTATCGCGCAAGGCATGTTCGTGCCAGTAACACATGTTGTGTGGGATGAAGTCGATTCAGTAGGCCAAGGGCGTGGTGGCTTTGGCAGTACTGGCAGTTAAAAGAGGTGGGGAATGGTTGTACCAGATTATTATGCACGGTTAGAAGTTTCACCTAATGCAACGTCTGCGCAGATTAAGGCGTCGTATCGTCGTCTCGTACGATTGCATCATCCTGACCTAAACAAGCAGGCAAAGGACATCCATATCAAACAATTGAACGAAGCCTATGGCGTATTGAGCAGTACCACAAGACGTGCGGCGTATGACGGTCTTCGTGCCGAAGAGCAACGGGCGGCTGTAATTGCCGATGCGATACGGCGTCAGCAAGAAGCTGCCAAGCGCAAAAAAGCCGAAGAGCCGAAGATGACCTGGATGCAAGGCGCATTTGGTTTTGTACGCGAACTCAGAAAAGCACTACGCGAGGAATAAGCTTATACACAAAACTCTCTGTGCTGCATCCGTGCACAGAGAGTTTTGTGTATAAGCTTATTCTTATTCTCATTGTCCGCTAGGAGTGCCAGTGCCGCCACTACAGGCTGCGCCGGGTTCCTGCGTCTGAGGTCCTTGCTCATAATATTTCAAAAATTGAGCAAGCCGAGGATCACTTGCACTCGTGACCTTCAACTGTACACCCCATGCAGAGATAACAACAGGCGAAGGTAGATTGGGATAAGGTGAAAGTAAGACATAACTGTGTCCACTTGCAAGCGTTGTCAACTGATTAACATCTTGAGCTGACAACGAAGGCTGATAAGTAATCCAGACTGCTCCGTGTTCCATCGAATGAACTGCGTGTTCATTGCCGATAGGCTGAGTGTAGATACCGCAATTCTGCCATACTGGATTGTGCGCCCCTCCAACAGGAGGTACCTGTGGATAATTCACCGGAGTGGTGACATGCTGACGACTTAGGTTACTGTAGGTGACAACTCCTGGAATGTTTCCTGTAGTGCTAGGGTCTGCACTACTTACTTGCGCACGAACAATCAAGACAATTACAAGCGCAATCAGCATAATTGGAATGAGAAGGATGCCTAATCGGAACCACGGATCGCGTCGTGCGCTTGCCACACGATAGCGTTGCTTGCTCGCTGGCTTGGAAGGAGTATTAGCTGGCTTGGCAGGGACTGTGTTCAAGGGCTTGGAGGGAGTAGCGTTTGTCTGCTTCGTGTTCATCGGCTGATACTGCGAGCTTTTACTTCTTTCTGATCCTACTAATTTCTTTCCTTTTTTGACTTTCGGTGCGGTTTTCATGTGCTTTGTTTCCTATATGCCTTCCTTATCACTAGAGTTTCTCTATTTTTCTCTAATCGTAAGGCGAGTGAAAAATTATTTCGAGAGGGAAAACGTGCTACGTGGCCCACGCTCTCCCATCTGGCCCTGCGGTAAGTAGCTGTGGGCCATCAGTCGTAATAGCGATAGTATGCTCAAAGTGAGCACTGGGTTGGTTGTCCTGTGTGACGATTGTCCAGCCATCGGCGAGCATCTTGTAATTTTTGATGCCCATATTGACCATCGGCTCAACGGCAATAACCACCCCTGTCACTAACTCAAAATCACCGTATAACTCATATTGACGCGTGTAGTAGTTGGGCACCTGCACAGGACCCCACAACTCGCGTCCGATGCTATGGCCCACAAGTCCCTCTACGACGGAGAAGCCCGAACGTTTAACATATGCCTCAAGCTCTTTAGCGATCTGACTCCACTTATGACGCTGAGGAATGAGTTCTATTGCTCGATGTAGTGAGGTTTCAGTGACATCAAGCAGCTTTTGTTTCTTTGCGTCAATCTTGCCTACAGGACGTGTCACCGCGGCATCACCACACCAGCCATTCAGCCGACAACCAATGTCGATGCTGACAATATCGCCTTCTTGCAAACGCCGTGTACCAGGGATGCCATGTACAATCTGCTCATTGACAGAAATGCACGCAGCCGCAGGAAACGGAATCTTCGGACCTGGAACGCCTTTGAAAAGTGCCTCAGCGTGGTTATCCCCGATCAGCTTTTCGACTGCTGCATTAATTTCACCCGTTGAGACTCCTGGTTTCACCAGTTCTGCCGCAACCTGATGAGCCTGCCAGACGAGCAAGCCTGCCCGCCGCATCAAGGCAATTTCTTCTGTCGATTTAAGATCATTTGTCATATGTATCCCTTATAAATGCCTATGAAACAAGTTGTGTCAACGCATTTTTGTATGTGTTATATGTTCCATTATCGAACAGAACAAACATAACCTGCTGCAAGCTAGTTGGCTTTTGAATATGGTTAATCACTGTTTTCAATGCAATAGGCGCAGCCTTGTCGATTGGATAGCCATAGACGCCTGTGCTGATTGAGGGGAAGGCGATGCTTCTCAACTTGCGTTCCTCTGCAAGTGTCAGACAGGTCTGATACGCACTGGTGAGTAGACGTGCATCTTCTTCGCGTCCAGAATAGATTGGCCCAACGGCGTGAAAGACATATTGTGCTTTAAGACGACCAGCTGTTGTTGCGACCGCGCTTCCCGTGAGGCAACCATCATACTTGTCGCATTCCTGCATAATAGTTGGACCACCGGCACGATGAATAGCACCATCAACACCACCGCCTCCCGCAAGAGCCGAGTTTGCTGCGTTGACAATGGCGTCCGCCTGTACCTCTACGATGTTGCCTCGTAGCAGTACAAGCGTTATACCATGTATAACTTGAGTTGTCATAAACTCCTCTCCCTGCACTTCACGCATAACTTACACCAACAGACCAAATGGTTCTTCTAACAGGCGTTTGACTGCTTGCAAGAAACGAGCGGCAATAGCTCCATCGATAGCTCGATGGTCGGAAGAGAGCGTAACCTTCATACGGTCGCGCACAACCACCTGTCCATCGACGACAACAGGCGTGGGTGTGATAGAACCAACGGCAAGAATAGCGGATTCAGGTGGATTGATGACGGCGGTGAAACTATCCACATCGAACATACCTAAATTGCTGACGGTAAAGGTGCCGCCACTAAAATCCTCTGGACGTAGTTTGCCTTGACGTGCAGCCTCCGCCAAGCGGCGTGTCTCGCGTGCAAGATCAAGCATGCTACGCTGGTCAGCGTTACGCACCACTGGCACGATTAAACCCTGTTCCAGAGCTACAGCAACGCCCACATTGACTTGCTTTTTCTGGAGTAGGCGGTCCTCTGCAAAAGAGACATTCATCTCTGGCATACGTACTAGCGTGCGTGCCACCGCTTTGACAATCAGATCGTTGAAACTCACCTTGATTGGTGTTGTATCTTTGGCTGAAAACTCGTTGATTTGCTTGCGTAACTCCGCCAATTTGCCCGTGTCAATTACGGTAGTGACATAGAAGTGGGGCGCGGTCTGCATGCTTTGCGAGAGCCGTTTGGCAATCGTGCGGCGCATAGCTGTCAGGGGAATCTCCACAACATCGTCAGTGGTGGTAGCGACAGGGGCAGGAATGGCAACTTCTGGCTCTGCCTTTGGCTCGACGTATGTTTCAGCAAATGGTAGTGCTGGTGCAGGTGCTACTGGTTGTGTCTGTGTTGCAACTCCCGTTGCCATAGCAGGAGATGCAATGACAGCTTCTACATCCATTTTGATAATGCGACCATTGGGGCCAGTGCCTTGCAATCTCGTATAGTCGAGGTTATGTTCTTCGGCAAGGCGACGAGCAAGGGGCGAGATAAAAACGCGTCCACGTTCTGCCGTTTGCGCTGCATCTTCGCGGTATGCTACCTGTGTTTGTCCATCGCCTACAACGGAGGCAGACGACTCTTTCACTGCATAGTTTCCGTTGACTGGTACTGACTTTGGTGCGTCGGTAGCTTTCTCGACCCCTATGTTGTCCACTGGAGGAGTGGGGCTGTTCCCATCATCTGGAAGGGCTTCATCGGCGGCACCTACAAGCGCAATGCTGGCACCAATAGCTGCTGATGCACCCTCTGGCACCAGAATCTTACGTAACACGCCGCTTGCGAATGACTCGACCTCAATATTGACCTTGTCGGTTTCGATTTCCGCGAGAGGTTCACCCTTTTTGACTGGTTCGCCCACTTGTTTGAGCCAGCGCAGGATTTTTCCCTCTTCCATTGTGTCGCCCATCTTGGGCATTTCTACTGTTTTCATTTTTCCTACCTGTGTGCAACGGCAGTTGGCACAATTAATTTTACGGCTTGAATAACGTCGGCCTTTTTGGGAAGTGCGGCACGTTCCAGAACTTTTGAGTAGGGCATGGGCACATCGGCACCATTGACATGTTGAATGGGTGCATCCATGTAGTCAAAGGCGTGTTCGTAGATGAGCGCGGCTAAGCCCTGTCCGGTACCGTAATATTTCCAACCTTCTTCGGCAATGACGACGCGATTGGTCTTTTTTACAGAGTCCACAATCAGGTCGATGTCGATGGGGCGAATGCTGCGTAGGTCGAGCACTTCAGCCTCGATACCTTCTTTTGCCAGGTCTTCTGCCGCTTGCATTGTGATGTGGAGCATACGCGAGAAGGTGAGAATTGTTACGTCACTCCCAGCCCGTTTAATCTCGGCCTCGTTGAGCGGGACGGTATACTCGACGCCCTCGTCAGGCACTTCGCCTTTGACATTGTAAAGCAGTTCGTGTTCGATGAAAAGGACCGGATCGGGGTCGCGTACCGCCGATTTGAGCATGCCTTTAGCATCATATGGCGTGGCTGGCATAACGACCTTCAAACCAGGGATGTGGGCATAGAAGGTTTCAAGCATCTGCGAGTGTTGTGCTCCACGTTGTGCGCCACCACCACCGGGCATACGAACGACTATGGGCAATGAAGGCTGTCCACCAAACATGTAACGAAACTTGGCTGCGTTGTTGATGAGCATATCACTTGCAAGCAAGCTGAAGTTAATCGTCATTATTTCAAGAATAGGTCGAAGCCCACCGAGTGCCGCACCAATGGTAGCACCTGTGATGACCTCTTCCGCAAGTGGAGTATCGCGCACGCGCTTCTCGCCAAATTCTTCAAATAAACCCTTGGTGACAGCATAGGTGCCACCATAGCCAGCGATATCCTCACCCAGGATAAATACGCGCTCGTCGCGCTGCATTTCCTCACGGATAGCTTCACGAAGCGCATCACGGTACGTTATTGTACGCATAATTCCCTAATTCTTTCTTCTCTAACAGATGTGCATTTTTATTGCTTGTGTCGATGCGTGATGGCGGTGGAGTTATCGACTAGAATGTCCTTGTACAAATCTTCTAATGCAGGGTCTGCGCTATTTTCGGCAAACTCGGCGGCGTCCTCTGCTGCCTGTGTTGCCTTTTCGTCGTTGGCATCGAACTCGGCTTGTGTGGCGATGCCACTATCGAGCAGCATTTTCTCGAAGATACCGATGGGGTCGCGTGTAGTGCGCCAGTTATGCTCTTCCTCACGTGTACGATAGTAAGCAGGGTCGGTCATCGAGTGACCACGGAAACGGTAGGTTTTGATTTCGAGGAGTGTTGGGCCTTTCCCACTGCGAGCATATGCAACAGCTGCTTGTGTAGCTTCATGTACTGCCAGCACATCCATACCATCAACCTGCGCGCCGGGAACACCATAGGCGGCTGCGCGAGGGAGCAGGTCGCTGATGGCCCACGCTTTTTCAACTGCCATGCCCATCGAGTACTGATTATTCTCACAAATATACACAACGGGTAGTTTCCAAAGTGCTGCGAGGTTGAGGGCTTCGTGGAATGCTCCCTCATCAACGGCTCCATCGCCAAAGAAACAGACCGCTACAGTGTCTTGTCCTTGATATTGTGCGGCGAATGCGACGCCTGCCGCGATTGGCAGTTGTGCTGCGACGATGCCGTTACCGCCATAGATACCCAGTTCATTACTCCACATATGCATGGAGCCGCCCTTACCCTTACTACAACCCGTGGCTTTGCCAAACAGCTCCGCCATAACCGCGCGTGGGTCCATACCTTTGACAATGGCATGTCCATGTTCGCGGTAGCTACACAGAATTTTATCGTCGGGACGGAGCGTGGTGATGCTACCGACGCCAATTGCCTCTTGCCCAATATACAGGTGCATGAAGCCGCCGATTTTGCCGCGTGTATATTCCTCGGCACTCTTCTCTTCAAAGCGGCGTAGAAGTGCCATTTTATAGTGCATTTCCAGGAGTTGTGTGCGCGTCAAGCCAGCGAGCGTCGCGTTACTGATCGCCATAGGCCCCCCTTATCTTATAAAGGATACATGAATTACATGTGTAGTTTGTCAATCTTTTCTTCCCTGACATACCGCGTTGTATGCGAGAAAGCCTTCCCGAACACGCCATTGTGCTACCTCTGTTTTCTCTTCCTATTTTACCTTATTCGTGGTGACTATGCTATAGGGGATTCTTTATCGTTTTGAAAACTTTGGTAAGAAGAAGTACCACGGAAGTATCTTTCGGTCAATGTCTGTGTTCCCGTCACAATCGCGTAACAAAGGGTGTACTTTTCCTAAGTACACCCTTTGTTACGCTCATTCGGACGAATCAGAACTCAACTGTTCCCCTCTTCGACAACGGTGGGGACGAACCGTTCCAGTACTGGTACGTGGTCGGACGTTTCCAATAGACGTAAGGCAGCACCAATCACGGCAGTTTGTCGCTCCCGATCATGAGGTAAACCAATGGGCCTTCCCATGAGGTGAGGAGTCAGAAGGACACGGGGTGGTTTCATCAACTGTGCGGTCCGTTCAAACGCTTCGATATACACACAGACAGTTGGAATACCAGCACTTTCGATGGCGCGTGCGAGGTAACTCACGGTTACATGGCACAGAGGTCAGCCAGGGGTGAGAAAGACGGCATCGACCTGGGTATCTTTGAGCATCTGTGCCCACTGCACAGCCGTTTCGTCGCGCAGACGAGGAATATTTGTCAGACCCTGAAACGAGTAGTTCTGTTCGGCCACCGCTCCGATGACGCCTTGCGCTGCAAGTTCGCGAAAGCGTGTCAGTGGAAACATCACGTTGATATCCTTTTGCGCGGCTCGAATGTCATACGCAACATGTCCCGCTCGTAACCGTTCTTCCGGTGTGTCAACGGGAATGACGCGGAGAGAAGCGACACGTTCTATAGCACTGCGGTCATTACGTATGGCCTCTTCATAAGTCATAGAGGCTGGGTAGAAGGGGAGTTGGTCATCTCGATAGACGGCACCTGAGGTAAAGAGGGCAATAGTTGCTTCGTGAAGTGGTTTCCGCATTGGCGCAAACGGAGTATCAGGATATTCCAAGCGTAGAGGACTTGGCGTCTGTGTCGGGAGATAGAACTGGACTTGTTGTTGTTGCACAAAGCGCGTGAGTCCATCAATATCATGGTCGTCAATGGCATCGCCAATTGTTCTCAACAACCCTTGAAAGAAGGCATCGACATCCTTCTCTGGACGTTCCTTAAGAAACTTAAAGTAGTTGTCAGCACGCTCCCCACGCCATAAGCTGTTGACGAAGTCCATTAGCGTGAGGGGTGTCGGTTCAGGTGGTGATGGTTCCGTAGTAGGCTGATTCTCGGTCATACGTTCTTCCTTCTTCATTCATACGTAAGAGCTTGCATATCCACTCTCAACACGAGACTACCACAGTATATCCTATCAGGACAATGTGTTTAGACGCAAGGTGTAGAGATCATCCTGACGAATCTGCTCAGCATGCTGCACAAAAGTGTGCAAATCATCTTGCGCGTTGATGTATCGTCCAGTTAACGCATCGCCCTGCCCTGTTGCTAGCCACACCACCGCATTAGCCGGTTGTTCTGGTTCATCCGTTAGCAGAGATCGAAAGGCCGCTCCTTGCTGAAATTGGCACTCACGGAAATCCGCCATATGCTGCGACATTGCTGTTGGAACGGCACCGGGACTCAGTGCAAATGCACTGATCCCTGCGTCTTTCGCCTCTACCGCTATATTTTCTGTTAAACGGATCAGGGCCGCTTTGGAGACATTGTAGACTGATTGTGCTGGTGTCGCCATGAGTCCACTCCGACTGACGATATTGATGATCCGACCGCGTTTCCGTACCAGCATGCCTGGCAACACTGCCCGTGTATACAGATACGGTCCACGTACATTGACTTCCATGTCATGCCACCACTCCTGTGAATCTGTTTCCCAGATGTACCCAAGTCCCGTAAGGGATCCCGCATTATTGACTAAGATATCGACACTCCCCCATTCCTGCTCTGTCCGTTGTACGATCTCTTCTACAGAATGCTGGTTGGTAACATCACCTTCTAACGCCAAAAATACATGGTCGGCATCTCTGAGTAGTGCTGCCGTTTGCTCCAGTTGTTCTTTTGAACGCGCAGTAATGGTGACAGACGCGCCTGCTTCTGCCAGAGCTTGAGCCATAGCTCGCCCCAGCCCACGGCCTCCTCCTGTTACAAGCGCGACCTGACCGATGAGTGGCTTCTGACTCTCTGACATCCTTCTTTTCCTCCTAGTATACATACGCTCATGACAAATCTTCTTATTGTGCCTTTTCTAGTACTTATTTGAGCTGGTCAAGCGCGGTGAGAATTGCGGCAGGCTCCAGGCGATGCGTATGATCGGGATCGACAAACGCGAGAGCAATAACGCCGTCTTGCGTGATCACATAGCTTCCAGGCATGGGAAGTTCCCACGTCTCACTTCCATTAACCTTGGCGACATCAAGGCCCATTCCTTGCTGGATAGCCTGTACGTCTGACGCAACCGTGAAGACCAGTCCATATGCTCGCGCGACTTTGTTGCCGCTGTCACTGAGAACAGGAAAGCTCAGTTCCATTTTCTCGCGTGCCGAGAGCGAGTTGTCTGGTGTCTGAGGCGAGACCGCGACCAGAGTCGCACTAGCCGCCTGAATCTCAGGCAGGATCGCTTGATACGAACGCAGAGCAAGGTTGCAGTATGGGCACCAGCCACCTCGATAAAAGATCAGGACGACTGGACCCCATGTGAGCAGGTGAGAAAGCTGCACATTTTCGCCATTCACGTCTGGTAAAACAAAGTCAGGAGCCTTCTCACCTTGTTTGATACTTCGATCAGCAAGACCAGAGGCAATGAGATCCTGGGAAGCTTTGGCAGATGCTATGGTGATTGGTGCTGACCCACGTTGGCGTTTAAAAGCTTCAATCTGTTGCTGCAAGGTCAGTGGAGTGTGTTCGATTGTCATAGTAGATTTCCCTTCAAGAGAGCGTATGTAGTGACAATTTTCATTCTGTTCGTCGAGACCATCTTACGAAGGATGAAGGAAGGTGTATCTTTTTCCCTCTCCCTCTCTTAGATGGCCGTGCGTCCCCCATCAACGGGAAGGGTGACTCCATGCACAAAATTGGCTTCGGAGCTAGCAAGGTAGACAGCAGCTTCAGCAATCTCCGAGGGCAAGGCCGCCCTCCCTGCTGGCAAGGTACTGGTTAATTGATTTACGAGAGCCTCTCCCAGAGCTTCGTTCGCAGGAGTACGTGTTGGTCCAGGCGCAATGGCATTCACATTAACGCCGCTTCGACCAAACTCCGCGGTCCAGGATTTCGTGAGGAGCGTCAAAGCCGCCTTCGTTGCCCCATAGAGAGCCAGTCCAGGCATTCCCACATGAGCGGCCATGGTCGTAATGTTGATGATTTTTCCTGCTCCTCGCTCCGCCATGTGAGGAGCAAGAGCGGCGGTGAGATAATAAGGAGCTTTCACGTTTGTGTTGAGCAGAGCATCGAAGGTCGCCTCGTCTGTGTGCGCGGTTGGACCAAATGAAGAGATCCCTGCGTTATTGACCAGGATATCGATCTGACCGAACGCGTCGGTTGCTTCCCTTGCTAAACGATCAACCTCCGTTTTTGAGGCCAGATCAGCAAGCACAAACGTCGCCGAGCCACCGGTTGTGCGAATCATCTCGACGACGGCCTTCCCACGTTGCTCGTCACGTCCGGAAACGACGACTTTGGCTCCTTCACGAGCAAAGGCTTCCGCAATGGCCTGACCAATGCCTGAGGTCGATCCGGTGACAAGTGCCGTTTTTCCTTGTAAACGCATAGATAGTTCCTCTTTCTTCTCTTGAAATAGTTAAAATGGACTATATAGTTCACATAAATGAACCACGTAGTCCAGTATACCAGGAATGGACTAGAAAGTCCAGGGTGTGGTATACTTAAGAGCAATAACCCTCTCTGGTCACGTCCTACCATGACGACATTGGAGCAGGAGAAAAAGGAGGATCAAGAATGCCAAGAGAGCTACTCACTCCACGAGGTCACAGCAGTCGTGAGCGTATTCTCACGCAAGCCGCTCAGCTTGTGTATGAGAAGGGCGTTCAGGGCACCAGCCTTGATGACATCCGTATGGCGGCTTCTGTCAGTAAAAGCCAGTTGTACCATTACTTTACCAATAAAGAGGACCTCGTCCTGGCAATCATTGAACGACAGACGAGCATGGTCCTAGCAGGACAACAGCCCTTCCTCGATCACCTCGACAGTTGGGAGAATCTAGAACACTGGGAGGCATTTCTGGTTGCCTCTCAAGAAAAACGTCAGTGCGTTGGAGGGTGTCCGGTCGGCTCACTTGCGAGCGAATTGGCAGATCACAGTGAGGCAAGTCGTGTCGCCCTGGTCTCTTCTTTCGAGCAATGGGAACGGTACCTGATCGAGGGATTGACTTCTATGCAAGAGCGTGGCGATCTCCGAAGGGATGCTGACCCTGCCGAACTCGCGGTCGCAGTGATGACCAGTTTGCAGGGAGGGCTCCTCTTATCGCAGACCTGCAAGACGACGCAGCCGTTACAGATTGCCCTTCACATGGCATTCAGCTATGTTCGTTCCTTCGCATCTGAGGAGGATGCTGTTGAAAAGACATAAGAAGACCTATTTTTACTTCCCACTACCCGCATCGCTAAAACTACTCGTGAAAATACTTACCACTTGCTCTGGGTCAGGTTCCGTCAGCACATCTACACGTACAATCCACTTGACCCACTCGAAGCCACGCCGACCAGGGGCAACGAGTCGTAAAGGAAAGCCGTGCTCATACGAAAGTGCTTCCTCGCCAACATGCGTTGCTAATAAAGCCTTTCTTGCTTCATCAAGCGGCAAACTCCAACGATAGCCTGTCACAGAAATAAAGCTTACATAGCGAACATCTTTATTAACACCTATATCATCGAGTAAGCGACTTATACGTATTCCTCTCCAACGCTGTGTACTGTAAAAGCCACCAGTGCAATCGAGCGTTGCCTCCAACTCATCACCTGCTGTAACCAATTCATTGTAAGAAACATTGTGAGGGTTGCTAATAGCACCTTTCACTACTAGTTGCCATGCTTGTACATCAATTGGACGAGGCGAATCGGCTACCCAACTTGAGGTCGGGAAGATGTTACCTGCATAACTGCCACTTTCACGCGACCCTGTGAAGCGACGTTCCGCACCGGATAGCTTAAGCGTACGTTCAGTAAATTGTTGTGCGGGCCAGAGAAGACCACCGCCGAAAAGGAGTGTACCGAAATGTAGTACGCGACGCCTGCCAATAATATCGCGCTTACGGAGCCATTTGAAGCGTGCAAGCAGGTGAAATGTGACGGCAGCCGTAAGGATAAAACCGAGAACAATGTGCCAGTTGAGCAAGTTGAAGCCAGCAACATACCATTCGCCACCACCAACCCACCAAATACCGGAACCGAGTGCTAATGACACAAATAGCAGTGCTAATAGACCAAAGATAGTGCGGCGGTCCCAGCGTCGAGGATGGATGAGCCGAGGCCAAACACGACGTAATTTGCCCCAAAGTAGCAACAAAAGCCAGAGACCCGCGATACCGTGCAGCGCGAAGACGATCCATGCTTGTGGTAGGCCGCTTATCAAACTGAGAAGACCGAGTGCGAAAGCTAGCAAGGTAGCGAGCGCGATACTCCAATCTGTAAGGCGCGGAGACATATACAAATGTCCTTTTGATGTTATCAGGTTAAATTAAATATACCCTTCAATCATAGCACGAAGACAAGAAAACGGCTCGTTGAAAATATTTTCAACGAGCCGTTTTCTTGTGTTTGTAGCCAAGCACATTATGCTTGTGCGACTTCAGGGCTGTTGTCCTCGGTACTTGATGCCGAATTGCTCTGCGAATTGGCAGAGATGAGGTCAAGCAGTTCTTTGCGCGAACGCTCTAAGAACCCGCGCAGTTGTGCCTGCTTCTCTGAGTTTCCAAAACTTGTACGTGCTGCGATAGCGAAGAGCCGCGCAACTTCGATAGCAGTACTGCGTAGTACTTGTTGCTCCGGTGTGGGCTGCTGCCAGTATCCACCATGATGGTGTTCGCCGCGATGCTCGTGTTCAGGTCGTCCGTGTCCTTGATGCCCATGTCCTGGGTGTTGGTAGCCGCGGAAGAAGCGTGGACCATTCCATTCGCCTTGCTCAAAACGTGGTCCGAAATGTCTGTGATTCATCATTTTTTATTTCTCCTAGTTTCTTAATTAATAACGATATATCGTTATCTGCTATTAATAACATTGCGATATATCGTTATATTCCCATGAGAGAAAGAAATAAAAAAAACGTCTCTGTGGAAATTGCAAGAGGCATGGGATTAAACTACGACTGGTAAGACCAGCCACTTTCGACTATATATACAAAATAT
>CAXUHF010000082.1:13145-18123 GCA_964250765.1 uncultured Ktedonobacteraceae bacterium
AAGAAAAAAAAAAAAAAAAAATGTTTTTTTTTTAATTTCCATGTGTCTTGCAATTCCAGTACAACTGGAATGCCATGCCTCTTGCGACTATCTCTACCATAGAGATGATGAATATGTGTTGGCAGCGAGAAACAATAGAAACTACTTTTTAGTGATTGCGTCCGAAAGTTCTTTGCCAGGGGTGAAGCGCACGCGATCTTTCGCTGGCACCTCGATGGTTTCGCGGTTGCGTGGGTTGACACCTTTACGAGCTGCGCTCTGACGCACCTTAAAGGAGCCGAAGCCAACCAAACGTACCTCACTACCCTCTTGGAGTGCCTCACGAATGGAGTCAAGAGTCACTTCCAAGACATCAGATGCCTGTTTCTGGGTAAGATTCGCTTGCTTGGCGATGCGTTTGACTAGTTCTTGCCGACCAATGGTACTTGTTGCGGATTCGGTTTTTTCTTCAGCCATAGGTTCAATATCCTCCTTACAACGCTGACACGTCGCTTCCACCACCACAATAGAGTATTGTAGGGCCTGTGGTGCGGCGTCACAACCTCACTGCCGTTAGTGAGTATAGCACGCGGATTCTAGAAATACAAGTGATTTGGCTCTGTACCTATGGTAGAGGCATAATATTGGTGAATCAGGGATAAGTCTTATCACTACTATACGTGTATATACTATGTTAACGGGTAGAGATAATAACAGAACAGCATGGAGCATGAGAGGGCAAACCCTCTCATGCTCCATGCTGTTCTGTTATGTCACTGTAAGTGATGTATTACTCCACTACTTTATAGAGAATAATACCATCTTGGGTCGGACTTTGTTCTATCCGTCCGTTATATCTCATGTGTTCGAGGTGCGCTAATACTTCTGCTACCGCCATACGCTTTGTTTCGTCGTTGTTCAGATGGCGATTGCGAAACAGTTTTTCGGTCAGTTGATAGGCATTTTGCGGCTGCTCGCGAATCATTCCTAGTAGTTGGTTTTCTCGTTCGTAGTGATGTTCGGTGATCTCTTGCGTGCGTTCCGCCAGTCCAATGAAGGGTTCGCCATGTCCTGGAAGTACGATACTCGCGGGAAGCTTGGAAACTTTTTCGAGCGAGGCGAGATAATCGCCGAGCGGATTGTTTCGATCATGTTCCGAGTAGAGACCAATATTGGGTGTAATGCGTGGTAGAACGTGGTCTGCGGCTAAAAAGACGCCATCACGTTCACGGAAAAGACAGATTTGTCCATCAGCATGTCCAGGCGTCCAGATCACGCGGTAGCGTTCGCCTACAAGATCGAGATACTCGCCATCTTCGACAAGCGTAAAGGCTTCGTGTGGTGGAACGCTCAGAATGCGGCGTGACTCCTCACGGTCTACGCGATTCAGCCAGAGCGATGTTGGTGGCATACCATGTTTTGTGAAAAAGCCAGAAACACGTCCAAAGCGTTCAGGCATGGTACCAGACCAAATGAGCTGTACACTTTCTTCGTCGATAGGATGCATATAAACCTTCGAGTTACTTTGCTCATGAAGCTCGCCCGAAAGCCCAATGTGATCTGGGTGATGATGTGTCAGGACAATGGCTTGTAGTTTGTCAATGCTCAAACCTGCATGCTGCAGACCAGCAGTAAAGGCGGCGCGTGCATCAGGCGTTCCCATCCCTGTATCGACAATTGCCCAAGTTCCATCTTTCCCAACAAGCGCATGTATGTTAACGGTGCGCAGAGGAAACGGGATAGGAACAACAATCTTCCAGATGCCAGGAGCTACCTCGCGGGTCTCTGGTAACGGTTCTTCGGGTCGTTTTGGTCGCTCTGATGACGTCTGTTGCATAATAGAAATGTCCTTTGCATGGTGAATAGATATGGAAGTGGTGCGTCCACGTATCTTGTTATTTGTGAAGTGCTTCCTCAATTGTATGGTTTCGTGTAAGGATGTGTCAAATGGAGTTGGTATCAGCGCAGTCTTTCCCGTTCCGAATAAAAAACTTTTTAAAAGGATTTATCCTGAGAGATACTGAACAACTTTCACTTTTCTAAATACATGAGCAACGAGTAAAAAGTAGCCCTCGCAGGATGGTGGGCGACAGTGCGCTATCCTTACAAGGGCTATTTTAACCTTCAACTCAAAGTTCGGGTGAGGTCTCGGCAAGTGCACGTGCTTCGTTGATCCACGAGCGGACTTGTGCACGCGAAGGAGCATGATAAGCGATACGCTGACCAATGTGTAATTCGCCAAGTCGCTTGTGAAGACGTTCCGCGTTCTGCTCGCTCAATGCCTTACAACTGAGTACTCCAGCTTCTTTAAGGAGAAGTGAAAGATCACCACCAATACCACGTAAACGCATCATATCGGCACGTCCCACCAGTTCTGCAAGTGCTCTGGGCGCGATACCAACCTGTCGTGCCAGCTCTTCACGCTGTAACTCTGTTTTCCCGCGCTCCAAGAGTTGTTGAGTATATTTGATACCTACTGCATAAAACGTTTCTCTTGCCTCTGGGCTAATACCCTTCATTGTGCTGATTGGGTTATACATAGCATATTTCTTTTTGTACGATACCATTGTAACCATTAGTATTGTCTATTCTCCTGTTATCGTCGCTAAGCCAGCACGTCCACGCTTGCTAACTCGCTGTATTGTGTATTGTCGATACACTTGGTGCAGTTAGACGGTACATACACAAAAAAGTCACACCCCGCATTTCATAACCTTGCAATCGGCCTATTTATTGTCTGTACACAAGTTATCCACAAGTTATCCACCAAGCGGCGAAAAATTGGTGGATAACCCCCTTTCCTCAATGGCATAAGTGATGGTACAATGAAGTGGGGAGAAGTGGGGAAAAATGGAGGATGAGGACAGGGTGCATGCAACGAGTGTACGATGGGTGGGGGAGCGGTGCAGAATGTCAGGACACGGGAGAGTTCTGAAGTGCTTCCCACAGGGGCCGTCGTAATCCACTCGCTAGGGATTAGAAAAGACAACACGACGATGTTTCTTGGCGAATACGAGCATACAATCGATACCAAAGGACGCATTGCAGTTCCCGCGAAGTTTCGCGCGCAGATACAAGCGAACCGAGGTGCTGTTCTGAGCAAAGGCATGGGCACATGTCTTTCGATTTACCTGCTCGACCGCTGGGAAGAAAAGTCGGATGAATTGGTGGCAGGCAGATCGAGCGAAGAACTGCGCGACTTTGAACGGCGTATCTATCCCAGTGCAAGTGAGATAGAGCTAGACGGGCAAGGTCGTATAGTCATACCCGCCAAACTGCGTACTTATGCTAAGCTGGAAAGCGAAGCAACAGTCGTCGGTGTGCGCGATCACTTTGAAATTTGGGATCGTGCGATCTGGCAAGCCTATCAAGAGCGATTAGATGCAGAGGGAACGGGCGTCCCCTTTTAATGATGTATGGGTGGAATACGTCAGACCCGTACAGGATACATAATGGAACATTCACAACATGTGTCTGTAATGCTCGATGAAGTATTGAAATTTCTTCAACCAACATCTGGCGGCCTCTACATTGATGGCACACTAGGCGGAGGTGGGCATACAGCAGCGATTTTAGAGCAGTCGGCACCCGATGGACGTGTGCTAGGCATTGATACCGATGAGCAAGCACTACAGCGAGTACGGGCACAATTCCCAAGCTTTGTAGATAGTGGGCGGTTGGTGTTAGCACATGGTAACTTTGCGGATATGGAAACTCTCGCTACTGAAAACGGTTTTACATCGGTACAGGGCGTTCTGCTCGATCTAGGGTTTTCCTCAGATCAGATGGATGACCCACAACGCGGTTTCTCGTTTGGAGCTGATGGACCTCTGGACATGCGACTCGATCCATCACTTTCGACATCCGCCGCCGATCTGGTGAATACCGTAAGTGAGCAAGAGCTAGCAGACATTTTCTGGAAGTATGGCGAAGAGAAACGGTCTCGACAGATCGCTCGACGCATTGTACGAGAACGAGAGCAGGGAGCGATCACCCGTACCGCGCAATTAGCGAGAATCGCAGCTGCGGGAGTGCCTTTTAGGTCAGGGACAATTCATCCAGCGACTCGTGTTTTCCAGGCACTGCGCATCGCCGTTAATCAAGAACTGGAGCGACTGGAAACAGTCCTCCCACAAATACTCGACCTGTTAGAGAAACCAACGAATGCGGTACAGGAAACCGGAGGGCGGCATGGTGGCAGAATGGAAATTATCGCGTTCCACTCTTTAGAAGACCGTATTGTGAAAGAGTTTATGCGACACGAGGCAACCGATTGTATATGCCCGCCTCGCATGCCAGTCTGTATCTGTGGACATAAAGCGCGGCTACGCATTCTTACGTCGAAGCCGTTGACACCAGGGATACAGGAAACCGAGCGTAATCCTCGCGCTCGTAGTGCCAAACTACGAGTTGCTGAAGCGATAAGCGTCGGGGCGTAGAGGGAAAGTCCAACGTGGAGATAGCGTAAGTTTAAGAGTCTCTACATTTTGAAGGAACGCAAGCCTATGTATAGCATGAAAGAGCGAATAAGCGTACCACTGAATGCGGTAGCGCAACCTATGCCAGTAGTAAAACGTCGGCGACAACTGCACCCGTTTTTCTTCCGTATGGGGCCTGTCGCGCTATGCATTACGAGTGTATTGTTGATCGGGCTAATGGCGATTCTTTATCTTAGTCAGGTAGGACAAGCGGTTGCATCCAATCAACAACTACAAACGATACAGGCACAGCAAGACACACTGCAACGCCAGAACCAGGACTTAGTAAATACTATCTCGATAGAGCAATCGCCTGCGTATATTGCGGACAGAGCAAAGCATATGGGGCTGATACCGTTGGACCCCAAGAATGTGCAGATCATCACGGCGAAGCATCTGTTGCCCATTCAAAACGACGACCAGAACATTCAACCGTAGAAACGTGATGATGCAGGTGGGCAGGGAGACCGCACCGGGGGGCCCCGCCAGGGGGCCCCCCCGAGAAATTTGGGGGGGCCCGT
>CAXUHF010000082.1:18133-24037 GCA_964250765.1 uncultured Ktedonobacteraceae bacterium
CGGGCCCCCCCCCCCCCCCCCACCCCCTTTTTGTTGTTGGCCCGCCGCTTGCGGTCTCCCTGCCTGAACTAGAACGATTTGTAACAAGCAAGGAGGCCAAGCATGAACAGAGAACTGCAACGCGCACGGCATCGCCAGATGTTTGTGTTCGCGCTTGTATGTGGTGGCATGCTCCTCCTGCTTGGACGCTTATACTACTGGCAAGTGTTGAATCACCCACGTCTTTCGCAGCTGGCGACCGATGAGCATACAAAAAACTTACCTTTGCTCGCACCGCGTGGCCTTATATTTGATGCACAGGGGCATCTATTGGCAACAAATGTGATGCGTGACGATGTGTACATTGAGCCAAAACAGTTTCGTATAGACTTTGAGCATGATGATAACGCACACGATAAATGGGTCTCGCTGATACAGACGCTGCATCAAGTTTTGCCCTATATCTCAGAAGACAAATTAGTTAATGCCTATGACTCCGATTTGTGGACACTGCGTATCAATAGTCATCCTATCGAGCCAACACAAAGTGAGCAACTGCGAGCAATGTCAGCGCGTCTACCGGATGTATTTTTACAACAGAGTCCAATACGTTCATATCCAGGTGGCGACCTTGCGGCACAGGTGCTTGGCTATGTTGATACGAACGCAACGGGTCAGTATGGTATAGAGGGCTTATACAACACAAAGCTAGCTGGCAAAGATGGCAGTCTCACGGCAGAGCGCGACCTGAACGGAAATCCATTGACGGTGGGAGCGAGTTCCGGGCAAGCACCAGTACCAGGAGCAAACCTGACGTTGACCATTGATAGCACTATTCAATATGTGGCACAAACGGCGTTGGTAGATACCATAAAAAAATTACAGGCACAGAGTGGGTCCGTTGTTGTGCTGAATGCTCGTACTGGTGCGGTTGTCGCAATGGCTGGTGCTCCAAGTTTCGATCCAAATCATTATGGAGACTATGCAACACAAAACGGGTGTGTCAATAGTGCGTCAGTATTCTTTAATCCCACGTTGTACTGTACTTATGAACCAGGTTCAACGATGAAGGCGGTAACGATGGCGGCAGGTCTTGATCAAGGATTAATCACGCCAGATACGTCGTTTACTGATAACGGCACGATTGCTTTCCCTGATGCAGCACCAGTCGCGAATTGGAACTTTCAGCCTTATGGTGTAGAGACAATGACACAGGTGTTAGAGCATTCTGCCAATGTAGGCACAGCCCATGTCGCACATGACATTCTTGGTGCAAACCGTTTTTATCCCTATGTACAACGTTTTGGCTTCGGCGAAAAGTATAACATTGACGGACCAGAGCAAACAGGTAGTTACCGAACGAATGTCTCCGATCCGACAACTTGGTCGGTAACGGATCTGACTCGGCAAGCGTTTGGACAAGCTATCTCTACCACTCCATTACAAATGGCGATGGTTTATGAAACGATTGCGAATGGGGGAGTTATGATGCAGCCCTACTTAGTGCAATCAATCAATGATAATGGACACCTAACAACAACGCAACCACAAATACGGCATCAAGTGATGAGTAAGCAAGCTGCTAAACTGCTTTCCAGTATGCTTGTCAGTGCTGCGAATTATAACAAACAAGCGACGTTCCCAGGCTATAGTGTGGCTGTTAAAACGGGTACTGCAACGGTGCAGGGGCTACCAGATACCGATACTGAGGCATCAATGGCTGGCTTCCTACCAGCGTCAAATCCGCAGTTTGTAGTTCTGGTTAAGATAGATCGTCCATCGGCGACCCTTGCGGGAGGTACAGCTATCTTTGGTGGAACAGCGGCGGCACCATTATGGAAATCTATCGCGGAGCAATTGATGTGGCATTATAACATTCCATCAGACCTACCTATAGGAACTTGATATCCCATCTGAGCAAGGTAGAAACGAAGTAAAGAAGGTTTTCATGCAAGAAGATAGAGAAACGCATTTTATTCATCATATAGAGTTGAGCAAGACATGGCTAGAATTGCTAGGAAAGCAGGTAGATGCACCTCAGGCAAGTGCTAGTTCGATACCAGTTCTTGAGAGTGATCCTTGGAGTTCACTTGTGCAGGCTCAGGATGTGAAAACTATTGACCTACAGAAAGTTCATCTACCGATGAGCGATTCAGATGTAGAGCAATTGTTGCATGACATGCAGGACCAGTCAACTCAACATCCTGAACTCTAAACAAGTTCTCTATCAAGAACTATACTAGAAAAAACGTTCTATGTCAAGTCTTTTTAGGACGAAAGTTCTAAGATTTTATCCTTACAAATCGACAATGTAGAAATAGGGACCGACTCATGCTACGTGACAAGCAAAAAAAGAGCGAGAATGAGAAGCAGACTAGAGGCGCGAAACAAAACGATTCATCGCCTCCAGTCCTGCGTTCTCCCGCGCTAGCTTCGGCGGAGCAGGGACGCGCAGAACGTCAAAAAGAGCAAGCGGCACGTTCCAAAAGTACTGCACGTCGCCCATACAGTGCTCATCGTGGAAGTTTTGAGGCGGAGGGTACGCTGGTACGACCAAGTGCGTTACCAGGGAAGAAGTTGCCAAAACAACAGGTGCGCAAGTTCTCAAACATAGGGGCAGTGAAAGAGCCACCACAACATACGGGCGTGACTGCTAGCTGGCGCTCACGTATGCCGGAGGTTGGAAATCGTCCAGAGGTACAGGAAAAAGCAGCGAATAAATCTGGTAAGGTAATCAATACTGATGAGCAGAAGAAGCTTGCTGAATTAGAGATGAGCCTCCCACGTGTTGCTGGAAAGATTGATTCCTGGTTGCTCATCGTCGTTCTAACTCTTATCTGTATAGGGCTGGTTATGGTCTATAGTGCTAGCTCGTTTATTGGAGCAAGGTACTATGGTGATGCCTCCTACTTCTTTCAAAAGCAACTCATCTGGGCTTTGCTGGGTGTGGTTGTGCTGTTCGTAACGATGCAAATTGATTATCGCTTCTGGCGGCGTTTTTCGCTTATTGGTCTAATCATCACCTTTCCAATGCTAGTCATTGTTCTAAAATTCGGGACAAGCGCGTATGGAGCATCGCGCTGGATTGGCTTTGGTTCGTTCTTCTCGTTTCAACCGAGCGAACTTATCAAGCTGGTTCTTGCGCTCTATATTGCGGATTGGCTGGCACGAAAAGGTAGCAAGGTAAGCACATTCTTATATGGACTGGCACCGTTTGTAATCCTGGTTGGTATCATTCTGGGTCTGGTTTTACTCGAAAACGATATGGGTACGGCAATCATTATCGCTGGCCTTACCACCGTGATGTTCTTTTCGGCTGGTGCCAATATTACACAGTTTTTGCTAGCAATGGGTTGTGGTGGTCTCATTTTCGCCACACAAGCATTTCGAGGCTACCGCTTGTTGCGCCTGACCGGATTTATGAATCCGTTCAAAGATGTGACGGGCACTAATTTGCAATTATATCAATCATTATTAGCACTTGGTTCTGGTGGATGGTTGGGTGTAGGGTTAGGAGCAAGTCGTCAAAAGACTGGCTATCTACCACTACCGCAGATCGACTCGATCTTCGCCATAATAGGCGAGGAGTTAGGGTTTATCGGTTGTACAGCTATTGTAATATTGTTTCTGTTTCTCGCGTTTCGTGGCTTCCGGTTAGCACGGCGTACGCAAGATATGTATGGTTCTTTGCTTGCGGCTGGCATCACAACGTGGTTAGTGCTACAGGCAATGATCAATATTGGGTCAACAACGGGTTCTATACCATATACGGGTGTTCCTTTGCCGTTTATTAGCTATGGCGGTTCCTCGTTTGTTATTGCTATGGCTGCGGTTGGGGTTCTGCTGAATATCTCGCGCTATACACAGGAACCTGAAACTTCTGCGTTGAAGCGCACGGTAACTATGACAATTAAAAAACAACCTACACAACAGGTACGATAATAATGCGTACCACTATAGGACATTTATGCGCGTTCTTATCTCAGGCGGTGGTACCGGAGGACATATCTATCCTGCACTCGCGGTGGCACAGCAACTACAACAACAATATAATGCGGACATTCTCTATCTCGGCAGCGACGATGGTTTAGAGACACGGCTCGTCCCTGCGGCAGGTTTGTACCTCAAGACTGTTCAAGCAGGCAAACTTCAACGCTTTCTTTCATGGCGCACCGTCGCAGGTGTGGCACGTGTGCCTGTGGGCATGGCGCAAGCAACCGGCATTGTACGTGCCTTTCGACCAGATGTAGCATTTACCAGTGGTGGCTACGTAGCGGTTCCAGCAGGCTTAGCAGCGCGACTCAATGGAGTGCCGCTCTTGATGCACCAGCAGGATGTACCACCAAACTTGTCAAACAAACTACTGGCACCACTTGCAACTCGCATCTCAGTGGCATTTGCTGACTCATTGCGCTACTTTCCAGCCCAAAAAACGGTGCAACTAGGTAATCCAATACGACAAGCTATTCTGGACATACGCGATGTCTCACTGCAACAGGCACGAACCGAGTTAGGATTTATACCACATATCCCACTCGTGCTGGTAACGGGCGGCAGTCAAGGGGCGCGGCATCTTAACCAAATGGTCTGTCATGCTTTGCCGGAATTGCTGAAACAGTGTCAGGTACTTCATATTAGTGGTAGTAATCTCTTTCATGAGACACAGAATCTTGCCGAGCAAACTCTGACAGGGATCGAGAACGAAATGCGCCAACGCTATCGCTTAGAGCCATATATGGATGAGGAGATGCCATCAGCATTACAAGCGGCAGACCTCGTGCTATGTCGTTCAGGAGCATCAGTGCTAAGCGAGCTTGCAGTGCTGGGAAAACCAAGCATACTTGTTCCATTGCCGCCTGCAATAGGGGGTTCACCACAAGAGGCGAATGCTGCAATGTTTCAACGTGAGCAAGCGGCAGAAGTCATACTAAACAATTTATTGAAACCTGAATTAATGATAGAGCGTATAACATATATACTATCGCAGCAAGGTTGCTTACAAGCGATGTCTAAAGCTGCTAGTACTCTTGCAAAGCCGAATGCGACGCAAGAGATCGTAGAGACTCTGGTCACTCTTACGAAGAGAACTGTAGCGAAGACGCCTACCAAGTATGAGGTAACAAGCATTTGAGTCAGTCACGATTACATTTTATGGGTATAGGCGGGCAAGGTATCTCTGCTGTAGCACAAATGGCGCGACAGGCGGGTGAGATCGTCACGGGTTGCGATCAGAATGCGTCGGCGACAACACGGCTATTGGAGCAAGCTGGTATTCCTGTGGCTATTGGTCATAGTGCTGAACACCTCAACAACGTCGATGCACTCGTGATTAGTCCGGCTGTAACCTCGCTGAACGCGAGCAATCCAGAATTGCTCGCAGCACAAGATCGCGGCTTACGTGTTATTCCATGGCAAGAACTCTTGGGAGAGCTTTTCAAAGGGAAGCTCCTCTTATCGGTATGTGGTGTGCATGGTAAAGGAACCACAACGGCCCTCTTGTCGCTGATGTTGGTTGATGCTGGCTTTGATCCTACCTGTGAGATTGGTGCTGTAGTACCGCGCTTTGATGCGAATTATCGTCTTGGCAAGAGCGAGTATGGTGTGAACGAGGCCGATGAGTTCAATCATAACTTCTGGCACTATCATCCACGTCTAGTGGTAGTGAAGGCATTGGAGTTTGAGCATCCAGAGTTCTTCGCGGACTACGAAGCGTTTCTCGCGGCCTTTGAGCACTTTGTACGTGGCATGGACACGCAAAGCAATTGGTCTTTACTCCCAACGCTGGTTGTGAATAGTGACAGCCCTGGCTGTTTAGACCTGCTAGCACGTTTACATGATTGGACAGGACGAATTATTACGTACTCCGTTGAGGGCTTACGATCAGTAGCAGGTCCACCTGAGAGCGAACTTATACCGGATGCCGGC
>CAXUHF010000083.1:0-10442 GCA_964250765.1 uncultured Ktedonobacteraceae bacterium
GGGGTCTAATTCTATTACACCCTTGTCGGCGATTCACCATGTTCAAGGACATATGGAACGTGTCATCAATCCTGTGGAAAGAAGCAATTGCCCACAAGGTATAATAGAATTAGACCCCTACGAGCGTTTCATATCCTGTGTATTTGGTAAAAGCGCATAATCTGGTCCCTACGAAAATTCACACAAATCGTTTATCGCTGGGAATCAACGCGAAGACAAGCAAATCGCGCAAGTTCCCAAATGTATCGACACCCTGATTACGTAAACGTCCTTCCTGTACAAAGCCGAGACGTTGTGCGACGGCGGCACTTTGTGTGTTTCTTACATCACAACGAATCTCGACACGGTTTGCTTGGAGGTGCGTAAAGGCGTATTCTGTAAGCAGCTTTACCGCTTCGGTTGTATAGCCGTGTCCAGTTGCGGAAACGCGCAACCAATAGCCAATCTCAAAATAGCGTGCCTTCCAGTTGCGTGTATGAAGAGCTGTACCACCAATCATCCTACCACTTGCTTTGTCACACAGATTAAAACTCATGTCGTCGCGTAACAAAAATTTTGCTTGTTGCTGAATAATCCAGTCTCGGCTTTCCTCAACCGTCTGATGAGCATCGGCGAAGTGTAACCACGGACGGATATGTTTCCGTGACTCGCTCACTGCTTCGACGAGTACTTGTGCATCGCTCTCACGATAGGGGCGTATCAGGACTCGCTCACCCTGCAACTCGTCAAATATTGGTAAGAGGGTATGATATTTTTCAACGTCCATGTGTATGCTTTCCTCTATCTTGCTAGCACATAGTGCATACTGCCCACGTGTTTGACCATGCCTTTTAGTTCCATCATTACTAACGTAGATGCTACCGTGTTTGCTTCCAACTCACTCTGACGTGTCAACTCGTCGATATGGCAGGCTTCCAGGCTCAGGAACTTGAGCAGAGCGCGTTCTTCTGGACTATCAGGCGAAATTGTTTTTAGTTGTGTACGCGTCTCTTCGTTTTGTGGAATCACATGAATGTTGAGGCACTCCAAGATATCGGCTGTACTCGTCACAGGATGTGCACCCTCCTGAATCAGCTTATTTACCCCAGCACTTGCGGGAGAGAAAATTCCTCCAGGTACCGCGAACACCTCGCGCCCCTGATTGAGGGCTGAATTAGCGGTAATTAATGCCCCAGATTTTGGGGGGGCCTCGGTAACAAGAACACCGAGCGATAATGCCGAGATAATATGGTTGCGGGCAGGGAAATTGCTGGCGTCGGGACGCACGCCTAAAGGAAATGTACTTATTAATGCTCCTTGTCCGGATTCAACGATCCGTTTGGCAAGGCTATAGTTCGTAGGTGGGTAGATGGTATCTAGGCCACTTGCCAAGACCGCAAGTGTGCGTCCTCCTGCGTCGAGTGCTGCTGTATGGGCGACAGTATCGACGCCGAGTGCCAGGCCGCTTACGACGGTTATTTTGCCTTGTGCAAGTTCCGTACTAAAGCGTTCGGTCACTTGACGCCCATATGTACTCATCTTACGCGTGCCGACGATGCCAAGCGTAAAGCGACGGTCATCCTCAGTAAACGTTCCATAGACATAGAGGACAGGAGGAGCGTACTCGATTCTTCTGAGTAAAGGTGGATAGTTCGCATCTTTCCATGTAGTGACGTGGATACGCTTTTTCTCCAGGACCTCTAGCTCATGCTGTGGCGTGACCGTGCTGCGATGCGCGATAAGCTTGTCAATTGTTTTTACATCGAGTCCAGCTTCCGCTAAATGCTTGCTATCAGCTTTCCATGCTGCTGCTACATCATTTTCAAAGAAGTCAAGCAGAAGCTTAAAGCGCACGGGTCCGACCCCAGGAAAACGACTGAATGCAACCCAGTGCGCGAGTTCGTCTAACGTCAATGCCTCCGATGGGTAGTAGTCAGTCGGCAGGTCAAAGACGACATTACTTTGTATCTTCCTATTCATAAATAAAACGCCTATTCTTGTGGAGCCTGCGTTGGTTGTTGCTGGCTCGTATTCGTCTGATGCGGCTGCATAGACTGAGACGGGTAGGGCAGTTGCGTATAGTGTACAGAGTCAATGTATGATTGCGTAGTTTCACCGTCGCCATAGGACTCAAACGGCATGATGATGGGGGGTTGTTGCGGTGCATACTGTTGGTACGACTGATACGGCCCGTATCCATACGGTGAAAATGTTGTGGCAAGAACGTGCTGTGCTTGTAGTGCTAGAAAGTCTTTGTGCTGTCGGCGCCTTCGCAAAACAAAGAAGCTAGAGAGACCCACCATGGGAAGCAGAACAAGGAGCAAGCCAGCGAAAAGAAGTATAGGTGAAGAGGCATCGTCGCCTCCTATAGGATGAGGAAGGGAACTATTTGATGCTTGTGGTGTTGACTGCAGAGTATCTGCTGGTGTGAGCACAGAGGATTGACCGAGTTGCACGCGCCATGAATTTTCGAGATGGATTTGATCCACTCCCAATGCCTGTTTCAGGTCTGCATTGAACTCGGTTGTTGTGCTATCCATCAAGGTAATAAGCCTTGCCATCTTTGCTTGACCAAACGTCGTATACATGTAACCAATCAATTCCCAACTTTGAGCATATGCGAGATAGGCTGCATTTGCATCTGCAGGAAAGGTGTACACGATTGTGTTCAGACGCAGGAGGGTGTGTGTAGCTAGGGCATGGTTAAAGGCTTGTAACATATCCGGTTCTCGATAGATTTGATTATAAACCGCCATGCCTTCGTCAAACCATAGCGGAGCAAGAATGCCCTGCGCGATCAATTGATGGAAGATAAGATGCGTCAACTCATGGGGCATGTCTCGGATGAGCGTGTCTGCATTGAGGCTATCCACAACAATGGACGCTTCATCTAATGAAGGAAACGCGATACCTCCAACCCACTCGTGGACTCCTGGGGGAAGCGACCCACGAAAATCTTCAGGGGTTTGATAGACCCACAGGCTTACAGGATGAAGTAACGTACCACCAAGATTACCACTAATACGCTTCACGCTGTTGAGTGCCTGACTCAGTACCGACTGACCAAAATCAGTGGGTTGACCGTACCAATCTACCTGGACCAATCCCTGTGTGAGATGCTGCCAATTGAAGCGATTATCAATGACGGTAAACTCGCTATGTTGTCCTTGGAAATACGCTTGAGTCGTTTTATCGTAGAACTGCCAGTAGTAGTCCAACGTTGTTCCAGGATAAATAAAATTACTACTGCTTGTAGTATCCTCATGCCAGCGCAGCGTCAATGTTTGTTGTGGTGTAGTAACGGGGATGACGCGCTGCATTTGCATATAATGAGGATTTTGGGAAGAAAGCATGAGTGTCGCGCCTGCAATCATGCCAAAATTATCACGTACACTGACCTGAAAATCTATGCCTTTGGGGAAGGTTTCGGTAACTGTTTGAGAGGTGATGGCGATTGGATCAGTCGCTGCGGATGCAGAAGATACAAAAAGGATAGGAGAAAGAACGCTAGCACAGAAAAACGCAACAGCCATCTGTAACAAGTACACACGCCATGAAAACATAGCAGAGACTCCTCCCAAGCAGTACAATAGGCACGTTTCGTATTGTACACGATATGACAAGGCGCGGCTAGTAGGAGAAGGCGAGTGACCCGAATGGGTAAATTGGTTAATGTGTTTCATCTTGCCCGTTATGATAAATAAGGTAAAGCACAGGCACTGCGCTACAGCAGCACTTAAACGCTATTACGAGATGTGGGGAATGTGCGGATGGGGGCATCTGGTAGGTCACGTTGGTAGGGTTAGGGAGGTACATTATCTCGATCCTGCTAAAAACTCGCGCTATGACTCGTTCTTTTGAATACCAATCATGTTAGAAAAAGGCGATTGTTGGACGGGCAAGCGATGGTTTATGCGATAAAACGGATGCTATTTGAGAAAGAACACTACTATGAGTAATAATTGGCAACCTGAAAATAATTCAGTTTCTGAACACGGTGCTCCCCGTTCAGGAAATCTTTTGCGTGAGTATAGGAGACAAAGCCAGGAGCTAGACTCGCAACAGAACCAACCTCCACAAAGATATCAGGAGCAGTATCCTCCTATATTTCAGAACCAATATTCTCCAGTAGCTCAGAGTCCTAGTCAACAACAGGGACCCCATCAGTATTCACCGATAGCCCAGAATTATAATCAACAACAGGGACCAGACCGATCTATACAGCAAACGCCACCTGTCCCTCAAAATCAGCCAGTTCAACAACGTTGGGCCGCAAACGCAATGCAGAGAGTGCGTCAGTGGTCAGGTAAGATGGCTGCACAGACCTATGGACAGCCAGCACCTCCAATGGTACTACGCCACCCACCACAAACACAAGTGCCCCAAACACCTCTGCCATTAAGGACAAAGCGGTGGAAACGCTCACGTACCATACGTGTTGCGATGCAGATGCGTCACCGTCGCTATCGTTGGTACAGTAAATCACCAAACGGTGGACGCGTTAGCATCGGCATCCTAATGGCTGTGATGTTGCTACTCTTCATTCTTACCACGTCAACTAGTGCTTATGCCTATGGCTACTACCAGAGTCAATTGCCACGTGTACAGGGTCTTGCAAGCCAGCATGTAGAGCAGACAACGCGCATGTATGATCGTAACGGCGTCTTACTTGGAGACCTTTTCGATCCTAATGGTGTTGGGCGGCGTACACCCGTGCAGTATAAGGATATCCCTAAGGTCATGCAGGACGCGATGATTGCGGCAGAAGACAAGACGTTCTGGACCAACTCCGGCGTTGATCCACAAGGTATTCTTCGTGCTGGTACAGCCTTTCTTCAACATAATTCCGTTCAAGGTGGTGGTAGTACACTCACCCAGCAATTAATTAAAAATATGACTGGGGATACGGACCAGACACTTAATCGTAAGCTGCCGGAAGCTGCTCTTGCCATCGGTCTGACACAGCAATATCCAAAGTGGAAAATCATGGAGATGTATTTTAACGTCTCTCCTTTCGGCACGCTTGATCTCGGAGTCGAGGCAGCGGCGGAAGAATATTTTGGCCTGCAACGTGTATGCGATCCAAAGAATTTTAAGTGTACCCCTGGTATCTCAAAGCTTGAGTATGACAAGAACGGAAAAATAAATCCTGTCCTGGGCCTTGCTCGTGCATCGTTGCTTGCAGGTATGCCACAAAGCCCTGTCAGTTATGATCCAACAAATGGTAAAACTGCGCGCAGTCTGGCTCTTATTCGCCAGGATGAAGTGTTGCATAACATGCTTGCCATCGGGATGTCGGTTGATGGACAGCCAATCACCGAGAAGATGATTCAGCAAGCCGAGACGTTGACCGCGCATATGACCTTCACGCGTTATTCGCAAACAATCAAGGCACCGCACTTTTTTGAATGGGTAAAGCAACAACTCGCGGTGAAGTTAGGGCATGGTGATGAAACTGCAGGGCTTATTGCATTATATAGTGGTGGCTTCAACATTCGCACAACGATAGATGTAAACCTTGAAAGCTATGTTGAGAGCGCGATAAATCGCCATCTTAATCAGACAGAGTATCAACCGTTTCCTACAGGACATTACGCAATCCTTAGTCAGGATAACAACGTGCATAATGCAGCCGCCATCGTGATGAATGCGAAGACTGGCGAAATCCTGGCAATGGACGGCAGTGCAGACTATAACGCGGTCAACGATAAAACAATCGACGGTCAATTTAATTCGGCGACCGATGCATATCGTTCACCTGGCTCAACCTGGAAGCCATTGGTGTATACAACAGCCTTTGAAATGGGTATGTATCCATCAACAGTACTACCTGACGTGAAGACATACTTTCCCAACAATGGAACTACAGATATCAAAAATGCATATGTGCCTCCCGATTATGGTGACATGTATGTAGGTGGCAACAACACTATTCACGTCGCAACCGCCAACTCACGCAATGTTCCCGCTGTGAAAGCCTTACAATTCGCTGGAATAGAAAATGTTGCTAATACAGCCAGACGTTTTGGTATCACAGCCTTGGACGAAGATATAGCGATAAAAAACAAAACGCAGGGTACTCATATCAAGACCGTGACTGATTATAACCAACTCTCGTTCGCATTAGGTTCAATGGGAGTACCACTCATTCAAATGACTGGCGCGTATCAAGTATTCGCTAATCAAGGTTCACGTATACCACCACAGAGCATTCTCGACATCTGGGACAACTATGGACATAATTTGTATCATTATGATCCAACTCATCCACCAGCAATTCGCGTCATTTCTCCGCAGATTGCTTACCTGATGACCTCGATACTTACTGACGAAAACGCACGCGCAGCTGAGTTTGGTAACGATCACGTCTTGTCGTTTAACGACTGGGACCCAACCTATAGCATTCATCAGGTAGCGGCGAAAACTGGTACAACTGATAATTTCGTGGATAACTGGACGATGGGCTATACTCCTAACGTCGTTGTTGGGGTCTGGTCTGGCAATGCGGATAACACTCCACTTATAAATAGTGTTGGCGTAACTGGTGCTGCACCAATCTGGCATAGTATTATAGAGCGCGTGAGTGGAAAACCATGTGACCCAAACGATCCTAACTTTGATGGTGTTCCTTGTGGCTCCTTTAATCCCTCACTTTACAACTTTACGCAAGGAACTTTTATGGTCCCATCGGGTGTTCATCAAGCATCAACCTCTAGTGTTGACGGCTTAAAGGGCGGTGGTAACTATGACTGGATGCTCGATGGCGAGGATCCAACCAGCTATGGTGTCGCATATACAACTCCAACAACCACTACTAATAATGGTGGGAATGGTGGAAACAGAGGAAACGGTGGCAACGGTGGCAACGGCGGAAATGGAGGGAAACGTGGTGGAAAGCCAAAGCGTTAATGTTTTCTATTTTGTGGTTTAGCTCTCCATCTCTTTTAGGAACAGGGAGACCGCAAGGGCCTCCCCTACACGTAGGGTTCTACGAACATGTAGGGGAGGTCCTTGTGGTCTCCCTGCATGTCCCTCAATTTCCCCCGAAGGATGGAGACCTATTTGTGTTTACCACTTGACAATCCCCCTCGTTGAGTGCTATTCTGTATTTGCAGTCTCACGATGAGAGTGCTAGCAATCAGAGTTGACAAACGTTGTATCATCTTGCTAAAGCGAAAAACTTGGTGAGGAGGACAACGGGAGACGGCACGAGGTATATTCGATGACACCATTAAGCCAGCGTAAGCAGCAGGTCTTGCGTGCACTGGTTCAAGAGTACATTCACACTGCCACTCCTATTGCGTCTGATACCCTTGTACGAAAATATGGCTTACAGTTCAGTTCCGCAACGGTACGCCATGAACTGGCGGGATTGGAAGAAGCAAACCTTATCTTTCAGCCCCACACGTCGGCGGGACGCGTGCCTACTGACCTGGGATACCGCTACTTTGTCGAGCATCTCATGGGTGAATCGGCGTTGTCATTAGATGAGCAACGGCTCATTCGTCACCAGTTCTACCAGGTACAGGATCAATTAGACCAATGGGTGCGGCTTACCGCATCGGTCATGGCGCGACTATTGCATAGTGCTGCTGTTATGACGCAACCACGTTCCGCTGAAGGGCGATTGAAACATTTTGAGGTGTTGTCGGTCACAGAATTATCAGCGTACGTTGTATTAGTTTTGATGGATGGTACGGTGAAACAACAACGCCTGTTGCTTGATGCGCCCATTCAACAAGAAGAATTGAGTACTGCTGCCGATCATCTGAATCGGTTGTTGCAGAACAAAAACTCTCTTGAGATGTATGCGCTACTCAAGCAGCAAGACCTTACACCTGTTGAGCGATTGATTGGCAACAGTATCGCGCACATATTAGAGCAACATGGCGATATTCTTGGCGATGTCTTCTACCGTGAAGGTGTTGTCAACATCCTTGAGCAGCCAGAGTACAGCCGTATGGGACCTGAAGAGGAACGTAACGAGCGTGTGCGTAAGGTGATGGAGGTGTTGGAGCAAAATCGCTTCTTGCCTGTCCTGGCAGAGCACCTTCGCGCCTCTGATGGTGTGCAGGTCATTATCGGTGGTGAAAACCAGTGGGACGACATGAAGGACGTGAGTATGGTTGTTGCTCGCTACGGACAAGAGGGCAAGATTGGCGGTTTACTTGGCGTCATCGGCCCTACCCGTATGCAATATGGACGGGCTATCGCGGTTGTGCGCTACATGGCACAGGTCATGAATGAACTGCTCGCCGAAATGTACGGGTACGATTCCGACCAATAGGGACTTGATGTTATGCATGAGACGGGTATGCTGTAGGGGCCATAATTCATTTGTTGAACCGTATAATCGGTCCCTACAGGGGAATACGAATACATAAACAGATGTTTATATCTATAGATACAACACAGCGAAATCTATTGTTTGGAGTGTCATAAATGCTCCAATAGTACATATATTAGGAGGCAATCATGCCAAAGGTTATTGGTATTGACCTGGGAACCACAAACTCATGTGTTGCGGTAATGGAAGGCGGAGAGCCAGTCGTTATCCCTAATGCTGAGGGAGCACGCACTACACCTTCAATTGTCGCCATCAATAAAAGCGGCGAACGTCTCGTTGGTGAGGTTGCAAAGCGTCAAGCCATCACCAATCCTGAGAACACGGTCTCTTCGATCAAACGTTTCATGGGCCGCAAGTATGAGGATATCGACGTAGACCGCGACAAGCGGCTTATGCCATACAAAGTCGTGCGTGCCAAGAATGGCGATGCGTGGGTAGAGATTCAAGGCAAGACGTATAGCCCGCCTGAAATTTCTGCTATGATTCTTCAGAAACTGAAGACAGACTCAGAGGCGTATCTCGGCGAACGCGTCACTCAGGCTGTTATCACTGTTCCCGCATACTTTAATGACGCACAGCGTCAGGCAACAAAAGATGCCGGACAGATCGCGGGTCTGGAAGTGTTGCGTATTATCAACGAGCCAACCGCCGCTTCTCTTGCATATGGTCTTGATAAGAAAAAAGATGAGAAGATCGCTGTCTATGACCTGGGCGGTGGTACGTTCGATATCTCAAACCTGGAACTCGGTGATGGCGTGTTCGAGGTGAAGAGTACCAACGGTGACACACACCTCGGTGGTGATGACTTCGACCAGCGCGTTATCAACTGGCTTGCCGACGAGTTCCGTAAGGAGCAGGGTATTGACCTACGCTCAGACCGTATGGCACTTCAGCGTTTGAAGGAAGCTGCTGAGAAGGCAAAGAAAGAACTTTCTAGCTCAATGTCTACAGAGGTCAACCTGCCCTTCATTACAGCTGATGCCAGTGGTCCAAAACACTTAACCATGACGCTTTCCCGCTCGAAACTTGAGCAGTTGACCGAGGACTTGGTAGAGCGTTCACGCGGTCCTGTTGTGAAGGCTCTTTCTGATGCGAACCTGCGTCCTGGCGAAATCGATGAGGTGGTCCTGGTAGGTGGTCAGACTCGTATGCCAGCAGTGCAGAACATGGTCAAGCGCATCTTCGACCGTGAGCCAAATCGCGGCGTGAACCCTGATGAAGTAGTGGCAATCGGTGCGGCTATTCAGGCTGGTGTGCTCACAGGTGACGTGAAAGACGTGCTTCTGCTTGACGTAACTCCCCTTTCTCTCGGTATCGAGACAATGGGTGGTGTTTCAACTAAGTTGATCGAGCGCAACACAACCATTCCAACTCAGAAGAGTCAGGTGTTCTCAACCGCAAGCGACAATCAGCCGAGTGTAGAGATCAACGTTCTGCAGGGTGAGCGTGAGTTCGCAAAGGATAATCGTTCGCTTGGTACCTTCATTCTTGATGGTATTCCACCTGCACCACGTGGTGTGCCACAGGTTGAAGTCACGTTCGACATTGACGCCAATGGTATTCTCAATGTTTCGGCTCGTGACCGTGGTACTGGTCGTGAGCAGAAGATCACTATCGTCGCGTCAAGCGGCCTCAGCAAGGACCAGATTGATAAGATGGTCCGCGACGCCGAGGCACATGCGGCAGAGGATAAGAACCGCAAGGAAGAGGTCGAGGAGCGTAACCTTGCCGATAGCGCATCCTATCGCGCGGAGAAGAGCATCACCGAACTGGGTGACAAGATCACTTCTGAGCAAAAGAGCGATCTTGAGTCTAAGATTCAAGATGTTCGCTCAGCCCTTTCCACAGACGATGTGAGCCGTATCAAGTCCTCACGCGAGGCACTTGAGCAAGCATTCTACAAGATCAGCGAGTCGATCTATCGCCAGAGTGGTGAAGGTGCCCCTGCTGGTGCTGATTTCGGCGGTGCTGACTCTGCGGATGCAGGTCAAGGTCCTTCCGCTAACGACGACACCATCGAGGGCGAATACAAGGAAATGTAGCAATATAGAATGCGCTATGGTGGGGCCGCAGAAACACGAGCACCAAAAACCCGAGAATAAAAACAAAAAATGGG
>CAXUHF010000083.1:10452-22036 GCA_964250765.1 uncultured Ktedonobacteraceae bacterium
AAAAAATTAAATTTAAAAAATATCTTTGGCTTTTGGGTGCCCTGGCCTCGCCGGCCCCACAATAGCGCATTCTATCTACCCTACTTGGGCTATCGCTCTTGCGTATACTCTGCTAATTGATGTAATCTTACTAAAAGATTGTTTTGCGAGATTATAAAAGGCAACGTATTCTATTGTGTAGCATAGTATTTTATATACCGTGTTGTGTGTACGAAGAAAAAAGGACTTGCGATGGCGACGAATAAACGTGACTATTATGAAATATTGGGTGTTGCGCGCACCGCAACCGAGGATGAGGTAAAGAAAGCCTTTCGTCGTCTTGCTAAACAGTATCACCCCGATACAAATAAAGAGGCTGAAGCAGAGGGCCGCTTTATCGAAATCAACGAAGCTTATGAAGTGTTGAGTGATACGCAGAAGCGTGCAGCCTATGATCGCTATGGACATGCAGGTCTGGGTAATGGAGCGGGTGCTGGTGCGGGCTTCAACGACTTTGGCAGTTTCACCAACATCAATGATCTTTTTGAAACCTTTTTCGCCGGTAGTGCGGGTAGTACACAACGTCGCTCGACCACACAACGTGGTGCAGACCTGCGTTATGATCTCACTATTACCTTTGAAGAGGCGGTGTTTGGATGTCAGAAAGAGATCGAACTACCGCGCTGGGAGACCTGTGGTTCCTGTCGTGGTAGTGGAGCGCAACCCGGTACCTCAACCTCGCGTTGTCCTTCTTGCCAGGGAACTGGTGAAATCCGCCGTGTGCAACAGTCAATTTTTGGTCAGTTTGTGAACGTGACCATGTGCGAGCGCTGCCGAGGCGAAGGCAAGATTATCACAACTCCCTGTGAGAAGTGCCGCGGTCAAGGACGTGTTCGTAACAATCGGCGCGTAGTGGTAAATATTCCAGCAGGTGTTGATGATGGTATCAATGTTCGCGTCACAGGTGAGGGTGAGGTAAGTGCGCGCGGTGGAACACCGGGCAACCTGTATGTCATTCTTACGGTCAAGCCGCATCCATTTTTCAAGCGGCAAGGCAACGATATTACCTATGAACTTCCTGTCAGCTTCGCGCAGGCTGCACTTGGCGATGAAGTCGAAGTTCCGACTATCGATAACAAGACGACACCACTGAAGATTCCCCCTGGAACGCAGAGTGGTCGTTCATTCCGTCTCAAGGGTATGGGCGTACCTGTTGTACACAGCAGTGCCCGTGGCGATCAACATGTACAGGTTAAGGTAGTAACACCGACAAACATGACGCAAGAGCAGAAGCATCTGCTCGAAGAGTTCGCACGATTGGAGCGCGAACAGACCGAGCAGAATGATAAAAACATCTTCCGTAACATCTTCGACAAAACAAAAGATGTGTTTCAATAAAGAAAAACAACAGTTATGGGGTAGGTAGCGCATATGCGCTACCTACCCCATAACTGTTGTTTTTCTTTGTGGAGGGGCAAAAAGTAGCGGCAACAGCCAGGTGATCGCTAGCTTGACTGCCAGAAAGACCGTCGCCATCTACGACCGCGTAACATGTTTCCAGACGCTCGGCTAATGCAGGATTGGCAAAGATGAAGTCGATACGACCCGCCGGTGCTGCCGAGGGGCAGGTAAACCCGAATGCATGAGGGTGAACACGTCGGTAACTGTCTACATAACCCGCTCGCTGTATCAGCGCTATCGTGCCACGCGGTGCGTAGAGCGAAGCCGCGAGATCAAACAAGTTGCATAATAGCGCACTCTTTGGAATAATGCGCAGGAGTGGGTTCAGAAAGCGTAGAGGGCCAGGTACGACAAAGTTAAGATGTGGATTGCCATCGACAGCACCAATAGTACGACGTTTATAGTCCATATACACCACGTAGCGTAGCAAAAAACTTGCCTTGAAGGGATCGCCAGGAGCCATTGAGTTAAAGTCTCCCATAATCACATGCGGCTTATCCTGTACCTGTGCCAGGATACGCAATATCTCACGTACCTCACGCACACGAATAGCATTGCCCGCCCACCCTTGACTGAACGCAGCCGCGAGGTGTGCTATGAAGACGATCAGGTGCTCTCCATTTTCCTCTTCCACGCACACCTCCAGAAGAGGACGCGTCAACACTCCTGGTCGTGCATGAATTTTTTGATAGACAATAGGAAGTTTAGTGAGAATTGCGGTCTGATAATCGTGATAATGTGTTGGTTCGCTGCCCATAACCAACTGCATTCCTAGCGCGTCGGCGATCTGCTCCACAATGAGCGGACGTTGTGCCACAAGTGGGTTAATAGCTTCTGCTATGCCTACGATGTCGGGTTGGGTTGAGCGGATTATCGTGGTAAGCTGTTGAGTACGATGTATTGTGCCATTTCTGCGCAAGTCGTAGCCACCAGCAAGAATATTGTATGATGTGATGCGTGTCATGGAGAATGTGTCCTCTTATATGTAGTGTCTCTCTATTACTATATCAGACGAACCTAGATATACAAAAGGCACAGGCTATTTGGGGAGGCTATAATTGTGTACATGAACAAAAAAGGAGCAGAATATGTTTATCAACGCTCACCAGATTGACCTCAAACTCACCACGCCGTTTCGTATTTCGCGTGGTGTGCAGGAGACATCACCAAACATCGTTGTCGAAATTGTGCATCAGGACTACAAGGGTTATGGTGAGGCATCGCCAACTGAATATTATGGCGAGACGCCTGCATCGGTCCTGGCATGTATCGAACTGTTCAAAAACGATATAGGCGACGACCCATTCGCGCTTGAAGATATTATGCAGAGGCTCGATATTACCGTTGGGCTAAACCCTGCCGCGAAAGCCGCCATAGACATGGCACTGCACGATCTAATGGGCAAAATGTTGGGCGTGCCACTCTACAAGCTCCTGGGCTTAAATGCTACAAAGACGCCCTCCACCTCATTTACCATCGGCCTTGATAGTCCAGCGCAAATGGCAAAAAAGGCGACACTGGCAAAAGAGTATCCTATTCTCAAAGTGAAGCTTGGCACAAAGCACGATATCGAAATTATCAAAGCCATTCGTGAGGTGTCGAATGCAACGATTCGCGTCGATGCCAATTCCGCCTGGACACCAAAAGAGGCAATCAAGACAATTAATGCCCTTGCTCCATATAATATCGAGTTCATCGAACAACCTGTAGCATCACATGATCTCACGGGCTTGAAGCTGATACGCGACAATATACCCGTACCCATTCTCGCCGACGAGAGCAGCGTCACGGTTGATGATATTCCGAGGATTGTGGGCTGTGTCGATGGTATCAACATAAAGTTGATGAAATGCGGAGGCTTGAGACACGCTTTGAAGATGATACATGTTGCAAGGGCACATAACCTCAGTATCATGCTCGGCTGTATGATCGAGAGTTCGCTTGCCATCACAGCCGCCGCGCACCTGACTCCGCTCGTGGACTACGCAGACCTCGATGGAAATTTGTTAATTGAGAACGACCCCTATGAGGGCGTCAAGGTGGAGCAAGGAAAGTTGGTATTGCCAGATGAGGCTGGGTTAGGTGTAAAAGTACGCTAACATATCTTCTTTGCGAAATGCAGGTAGTTAAGAATCCCTGCTACCTTTAGGTGACTTCATTCGTGTTTTTGAGTATATAGAGGATTGGAGGAATTAGACCTTTCATATATTATATAAGGAGCAAAGCGTATGGAAGCGCACGATGCATTCAGACTAAGAAGAGAAACTTTTGGTAAGCCATGTATGCATGAAGCCATTGAGAAAGAGTATGAGCAGGGAGTGGAGACTGAAGAATGGGCTTGCTCTATGTGTGGCACGGAATTTGTCAGCCAGAAGGTGTGGGCAAAGATCCGGCAGAATTTACAGAAAAGTACAGTTTCGCAGTAGCAAAAACAGAAGAAAGCAACGAGGGCAGTCCACATGTGGACTGCCCTCGTTGCTTTCTTCTGTTTTTGCTACGTATTAGACAGGCTGGCGAGTGCGGCGCTGTTTGCGGCGCTGCGCTGCTGCCTTACGCTTGCGGCGAGCCTGTGGGCTTTCGTAGTAGGCGCGGCGGCGGGCCTCTGAGAGGATACCATCCTGCTGCACCTTACGATTGAATTTTTTGAGGGCGATCTCGAACGAATCACCAGGATTGACGCGTACTTCGCTCATGATGACTACCAGCTCGATCTGCGGTCACTTGAACGACCACCTGCGGGACTCATCGTCTGGAAGCAATCGCTGCAATACACGGGCTTGTCACCACGTGGCTGGAACGGCACCTGAGCCTCGTTCCCACAGTTGGAGCAGGTTGCGGAATACATCTGGCGCGGTTCACGGGAGCCACCGCTACGACCACGGGAATCGCCAGACTGGTTTTTACGTGCGGCGCGGCAGGAAGGGCAGCGGCTCGGAGTGTTCGTTAATCCTTTTGAGGCGTAAAATTCTTGTTCGCCCGATGTAAATTCAAATTCCTGGTTGCAGTCGCGGCAAGTCAGGGTCTGATCAGTATATGCCATGTTTCTCCTAATTCTTGGACCTACTTGTAGGTGTCCTCGTAATATTCGCGTGTATCGCGCCGCTTGCAGCAGATAATCTTGTCCAAGCAACTCTATGCACTCTACAACGTTCTCCGATTATATCATACTCCCCAATAAAATGCACTAGCTTTGACAAAATACATCTCTTTTTCTTTCCACAACATCCCGATTATACTCATACAAACATTTTACAAATCCCTAAGACTCTTTTGAGAATATTGCGGTACAGTATACACAGAGCAAAGAAATACCGTGTTTATAGTAATTCATTCTACTGTACAAATTAGCATTCATGAGGTTTAGAACAATGTTAAATTCCGATATGCATGAAGATACAACCGAACGTAACAATCCAACAAGACAGTTCGCGGCGGATCCCCATGAGGATACAACCGAACGCGAAAATCCTATGCGATCATTCGTCCCAAATGGGCAGCCAACAAATGCGCAACCACCTATTGATGCCTATAACACTGCTGTGCCAACCTATGCACAAACGCAATGGCGTGAGGCACCAACCGCAGTTCCCGCACAACCATATGCAACACGTAATGCGTATACTTCACAGACCGAGCCACACGTTCCAGTGCAGGCACCGCAACCACAACTAGCACAGCGACGCCCATCACGTGGCCTGCGTACAGGTGCGATCCTGTTGCTGACAGCACTGCTCGCTGTCGTATTTGGGACAGGTCTTTTTGCTGGTTGGCAGTTCGGACGCGGTAGCAGCACAGCTCCTGTACTCACGACGGCGACGACATCATCATCATCGACAAGTGTTCCTGCTACAACGAGCGGAAGCAGTACAGACGCTACACGCGAAGCTGTCATCACAAAGGTGCAACCCGCTGTTGTGCTGGTTACAGTGACGACTTCAAACGGAACAGCCCTTGGTTCAGGCGAAATCGTCAACAAGCAAGGCTACATCGTCACGAACAATCACGTTGTGAGCGGCTCGACGAGCATTGAGGTGACACTTTCTAATGGCACACGCGCAGCAGCCCAGCTTACAGGAACAGACCCTGCCGACGATCTTGCAGTTGTCAAAATTACGCCGCCCGCTAGTGGACTTGCAGTAATCACCATTGGCGACTCATCGCAGCTCAAAGTTGGGCAAGAGGTGCTGGCAATTGGCAATCCTCTAGGCAATACACAGACCGTTACCAATGGCATTGTTAGTGCTTTGAACCGTAGCGTCTCTGAAGGTCAGGGTGGCGCAACTCTTCCCGATGCCATTCAAACCGATGCTCCGATCAATCCTGGCAATAGTGGTGGTGCGCTCGTCGATATGCAGGGCAACCTTGTTGGTATTCCAACGCTCACCGCGATAGACCCTGAGTTCAATACACCTGCGAACGGTGTTGGTTTCGCCATCCCAGCCAATCGTGTCAAGCTGATCGTGCCTCAAATCATTCAGACAGGTCAGGTGACGCACACAGGTCGTGCGGTACTGGGTGTAAGTGTTACCAGCGTTGATGCTTCACTCGCATCACAATACAATCTCGGTATCGATCACGGTGTGCTCATCACGAGCGTTGCCAATGGTGGAGCTGCTGAGCATGCAGGACTCAAATCTGGTGATGTGATTGTGAAGGTAGATAACACAACGATCAACGACATATCATCACTTGGGAACGCACTTATCACCAAAAACCCTGGCGATAGTGTTGCTGTAACCTACTATCGCAACGGTCAACAGCAAACGGTCAGCGCAAAACTTGGTGAGTTACAGGCTTCTTAAGAATAGTAAAATAACACAATGGGCGATGCCGTTTTTATGATGAAAACCGCATCGCCCAATTTGTTTAATTTAAGCAATATTAGGACCCGGTATATACAAACAAATAGTCTCCACCCTGCACAACAAATGACGAACCACTCGTATTAAAGTAGATCGGACGCTCGGCAACGAAGACGCCACCGTTGGTCGTTTGCACCGTCATTGAGAACGAGTTCGCTTTACTATCAGAACCCGCATAAAAGGGCTTCCCCTGTACAATGGATGCAACATCTTCTGTGAAACGAGCATTGGCTGCCACTGGCACATTTACATTATAGGACTGACCTCTACCGTTGAACAGGATGATAGAGATAGTTTCGGAGGTGCCAGTTGGGTTCTGAATGGTTAGCCAATCGTTATACCCCCCGTTAGCATAACCTTCTGCAAAGCTATAGGACGTGTGCGTAGCTGGTCCCACTTGTCCGAGAACATCGGTGCCACCAACAGCGGTCATCGCGCGTCCAGTAGTCAACGTATGTTTGTACGTGAAGTACATTTCGCGTTGCACAACGATGTTTGCGCCCGTTGCTGTCACCTCGGCTGAAACCTCCGGTGAAGAGCCAGTAAAGGTGTTGTTCGCATTGACATTCCAGATCGTCTGGCTTTGTGCGCCAACCGTAATCGTATAAGTCTTCGTTGCACCAATCTTAGACTTGAGCGTGATGTTCACTGTCGCGGCTGTCTTCGCTGAATCAACATTGGCAATCGTAAGGTATTCTTGCGTTGCGCTTGTGTACCCCTCAGCAAAGAGCCAATCCTTCGACAGGCTAGAGGCACCCATAATGTCATAGGCAGCGTTAACAGGCGCACCTACGACATAGGTAGGACGCTCCACCACAATTGGCTGGCTGGAGGTTACAACGGCGGCAACATGCGTAGGAAGTGTAATCGCACCTGGATCAATATTACCACGTGCATTCGCCACAACAGTCGTCGTTTGTGTTCCCACAATGGTACCATTTAAGTAATAGGTCGCAGTCACGTTTGCGCTTGCGTTGTTAGGATTCAGAATGGTCAAGTATGATGTAGTATTTGACGAACTTGGCACATCAGCAAAGTAGTAGTTGGTGTTCAAGGAAGTCGCACCAAGCACATCAGTGCCACTAGAAATCCCGTGGAAGTTCCTGAAGTACATTGGGCGTTCGGCAACGACTCCGCTACAGTTTGGTGTCGCTGTCGCATTCACCGTCACAACGGAGGCAACATCTGCCGCAGTACGCGACACCTCTGTATACCCTAAATCTTGATGAACTGCTTCTGTCCAGCGACTAGAAGGATGAATGGTGATTGAGACTGTCTTCGTCGTTGGTGCGCCACCATCAGGTGTGTAATTGTACTGAATGGTGGCTGCGCACGTCGTAGCGGATGGGTTTTCAACCGTCAGGTACTCACGGAAGCCCTTACCAACACGTCCCTCTGCAAAGTACCAGGTTTTGTTTGTAGGAGCAACAGGTGTACTTGGTGGCGGAGTAGGAGTAGGAGTAGATGTGGTGGTCACGTGCCCTAAACCAAAGCGCGTACTTGTCGCGCTCACTACGCCATTCGTCCAGTCGATTTCTACCATTTGACGTGTATTCTGTAGTGCAGGCAGTGTTTGCACCGATCTCAACGTGCTCGTGTCTATGACATCTCCTGTATCGCCTACGTAGACATAGCGACCGGAGAGATCGTTCAGAACCCAGCCCTCACGCTCACAATAGGTCTGACATGAGCCTGAATATCCACTCAACGATCCAAGCTGCACGCTAGCAACAAACGTAGGTGCGGACGTAGGCAAGTGGCTTACATCATACACTTCCAGTTGGTCGAGAGGAGCATCCATCACATACACCCGTTTCTCATCCGGCGAAAGCGAGATACCATGACTGGGTGCCGTGCTCGCAGACCACGCACAGGAGCCACTGAATGGAACAGTATACAACGGAGCACCGGAGGTGAGACTGAATACCTGGAAGCCGCAGGTGTTACTAGACGTAGTAAATAAAAGCGTATTCGTGCCATTGACAGTGAATGGGCGCACACCATTGATAGTTGGTCCTACGTTGGTTACTTGATTGGTGGTGGTATTCACCACGTGTACATAGTTGTAGTTGGTACCAGTATAGCCTGTCACATACACTTGAGTACCATCTAGCGATGCCACCACATTATGTCCATCAGTGCCCGTGTTGATCGAGCCAATAACGTTACCGTTGCTCGCATCAATAATGGAGGTGATACCGTCCGAGGAGTCAGAGCCATGTGGCATATAAATCTTGGAGCCATCAGGAGTTATAGCGGGTTGATCGACTCCAAAGGGATAGGTAACACTCCACGCCACTCTGTTGTTTACAAGGTCATAAGCCAGCAAGCTCCCATGCCCCCCAGCACAGACATTGGCACCACAAAAGGAAACGTAGAGCCATCCTCGACTCGGTGAGACCACGACTCCACGCTTACCTGTCTCAGGAATGGTGAATTGTTTCACCAAGGCATGATTATTGTCGATGTCATAGACAAATATTGTCCCATCTTCCACCACATACAACCAATGAGATGTTGCACTTGCATGTGCTCTCGGAGTCGCCCGCGTATTAGTGAGTTGATTTGCTACCCCAACGACTAGAAGCAATACAAAACAAGCAACAAGTACGAAGCGTTTACTAAAAATACGTTTTACCATTTCATTTCCCCTTCCACTTCCCAACACCTTGCTCGGAACGTACATAGCTCAAACTGATAGAGAGTTTTTTGTTGAAGACAAGATGCAATGCTATTGTAAAACTCATATGGATGAGAAAGAGAAGAGAAATGGTTAAGAAACGGTTGTGAAAGGCACAAAGAGGTATACAAATATTTAAACGAATAAGTGTATTTTTATACATAAATACACTTATTCGCGTTCCTAGCTTACGTTGAGAATGCCAAACATTTCTCAGCGTCCTCAAAGTCTTTTGCAGATGGAATCAATGCATTGTACTAAGGCTTATTTGGTCACATGACCTAAACCAAAGCGGGTACTTGTCGCACTGACTGCCCCATTCGTCCAGTCGATTTCTACCAGTTGTCGCGTATTTTTCAACGCAGGAAGTGTTGCCACCACTTTTAGAGTGCTAGTTGATATCACATTTCCCGCGTCAGCAGCATACACATAGCGACCAGAGAGGTCGTTCAAGACCCACCCTTCGCGCTCACAGAAGGTTTGACAGGAACCTGAGTATCCAGTTATTGAACTCAGTTGGACACTAGTAAGGAACTTTGGTGCTGAGATCGGCAATTTGCTTACATCATAGACTTCAAGTTTATCCAGAGGTGCATCCATCACATACACCCGTTTCTCGTCCGGCGAGAGCGAGATACCATGACTAGGGGCTGTACTCGCAGACCATGCACAGGAGCCGCCAAAGCGAGTAGTATACAGAGGCTTACCGGAGGTGAGACTAAGTACCTGGAAGCCACATGCGTTACTGGATGTGGTAAAAAGAAGTGTATGCTTGCCATTCACAGTGAATGGACGCACACCATTGCTCGTTGGTCCTACATTGGTGACTTTCTTGGTCGCTGTATTCACTACATGGATATAGTTGTAGTTCTTACCAGTGTAGCCTGTGATATATACCTGAGAACCATCGAGTGAGGCTACTACATTATGACCGTAGGTCCCTGTGTTAATCGAGCCAAGAACTTTGCCATTGCTTGCATCAATAATAGATGTCAGGCCGTCCGAGCCATCACCGTGTGGCAAGTAGATCGTGGAACCGTTGGGAGTGATAGCTGGTTGATCGACGCCAAAGGGATAGGTGACGCTCCATGCCACCTTGTTATGCACTAGATCATAGGCTAGTAAACTCCCATGTTGCCCATTGCAGACATTTACCCCACAGAACGAGACGTAAAGCCATCCCCGACTTGGGGAAACCACGACTCCGCGCTTGCCCTTCTCAGGAATAGCGAATTGTTTCACCAACGCGTGATTATGGTCGATGTCATAGACAAATACCGTTCCATCCTCCACCACATACAACCAGTGGGATGTTACAGTTGCCCGAACCTGCTGTGTCGCGTGAGTGCTGGTGAATTGATAGAGTACACCAACAATCAAAAGTAGAGCGAGGCAAGCAACAAGTGCTGAGCGCATACCGAAGATACGTTTTACCATTTCATTTCACTTTCTGCATCCTGCTCAAAGTTATATGATATGGCGTTTCAAGATTACCCAAATTGGGAAAAGACAAGATGCAGAGCTATTATAAAGCCCCTGTGTAATGCAAAGGGTAGAGAAATGGTTATGAAAAGGTTACGTAATCTGTAAAAAAGTGTACAAATATATAAATTTGTACACTCCTTCTACAAAGAATATCTTCTTTTATGTTCCTAGCCTACTTTGAGGACGCCAGCCGTTTCTCGGCGTCCTCAAAGTCTTTCGCGGGTGTGACTCTTGCAGCTGAAGATCGACGACTTGCCAGCAACACACCAACGAAGAAGATAACCCATCCAAATGCCATCAGAACCCAAAAGCCACTTTCAAAACCCAGGACGCGCGCCACACTGCCTGCACCTGCATTTATGAGGTCGCCCAGGAGAATAAGCACATTGGCCCAGAGAATATTGCTGGTACGCAAACCCGCGATATTCTGTTGGCGCCGGTACAATTTAAATCCTGAATAGATTGCCACTCCCACAACCGCGACAACGCCCAGTGTGTTGATGATAATGACTAGAACAAGCCACGGACCAGGACGCAGAATGCCAGTACCAGGGCCGACGATCTGGCTCAGTTGCTGCATGTTGATTTGTGCCAGCAATACTAATGCCGTTGTCGCGCCGCTTAAGAGATAGAGGAAAGTCAAACACCACGTTGTGACGCGAGGACTGGTTATTAGCGCGACACTGCCCAATCCCAGCCATGCAGGAGTCAGCACACCAAGAATATAGTAGGCACGGAAGAGAATAATACCGTTATAGCTTGCAGGCTGTACACGCAGCATAAACACATAAGCTAATGTTGCAACAAAAGCCATTAACAAGCCAACAAACCAGTACAGTTGATATGAGCGGTGGCGTCTCAAATATTGGCGCAGCACAACAGCCGCGAACAGACCCGTTACCACCACATTAATAGCCGATGAGATCAGCGCAAAAGGAGTGTCCATATATGTTCCTTGATTGTGTATATCTGTCTAGCAAAAAATAGAAAGAGAGTGAGAAATGTTCTTTATAGAACATACAAAAAACTAGACGATATTGCAAGAATCTAGGCGATTGTAGGGACCGATTTTTTAAAAAGATTTTGGGGCAGAGATTTTCCAAACGGGCGGTAAAAA
>CAXUHF010000083.1:22046-23672 GCA_964250765.1 uncultured Ktedonobacteraceae bacterium
TTTTTTCCATTTAAAACACCAATCTTTTTTTATAAATTGGCCTCAAAAAAAACCGCCTCACCATCACAAAACCAATAATGCCCAACACTAACAAAACTACACCGAGAATTGCACGTGCCCAAACTGTACTTGGATTAAAGAACGTCAGGAATGTTTGGAATGGATTCTGTTGCACAGGCGTCTGTCCATGCGAGCTAGGACCAGTCACAGTTTGTCCCTTTACAGATGAGGGCGTTGCTCCCTGACGAGTAATATGTGGCGTGTTTAGTGGCTGTGTTGGACTTGCTCCCCCACTTGAACTAATACCTCCTCCACTGGAAGTTGTGCTACCGTTAGGTATTACTGTTCCAAAGAGGCCGGAGAGCAAAAAGACAATGCCAACCAGTGCTGCGAGTGTACTTACAGCCCTGACCGCGCCCGCAACATAAGTAGGCCATCCTCTCCGGCGAGGTAGCGGCGTAATTGGAGCTAATGGGCGTACAGTGTTCGGGCTATGCGATGCTGCTACAGCAGGTTCAGCCGTTGGCAACACAAATGAACGTGGCAATGGAGGTTGTGGCAGGGCATGAAGGAGCGCGACGGTCTGTCGTAGTTCCGTCAGTTGCTGCTGACACACCGCGCAATTTTGTAGGTGTGCCTCAGTCTGTGTCTGCTCTTCTAGCGACAGTTGCCCATCGATGTAGGCCGAAAGCCGTGCAGTTGTCAGATGTTGCTCTTGTTTTGCCACGCATATGCTCCATAGATAATAGATTGTTGTGGTGGAGTGAAAGGTTTATTCTTTGGTAAGACGATAGCTACGCGGTAAAAGTTCCTTGTGCTCTTGCAAATACGCACGCAGGCGAGCACGTCCGCGTGAAATGCGCGAACGCACAGTGCCAAGTGATGCCTCTGTCGTTACCGCTACCTCCTCGTAAGAAAGTCCTTCAATATCGCAAAGAACAACCGCGACACGTTGTTCAAGCGGCAACTCCTCTAGCCCACGTTGTATCAACGCCTGTAGCTCCTGGTTGAGCAACGTTTCTTCGGGATTGCCCTCTAGCCCAGTTGTCGCTAAGGCATTCAACAAGCTGGGAGCGTGTGCCTCATCGTCTTCTGTCAGTGCCTCTAGCGACTCAGCTGGTCTACGTTGTGTGCGCCGCCAATAATCGCAGGCCATATTCGAGCCGACACGCAACAACCAAGAGCGAAACGAGGAACCGCCACGATACGTCCCAATACCCTTGAACGCTGCAATAAAGGCGTCCTGTGTCACATCGGCTGCTGTATCAGGATCACCAAGCATGCGAAAGACCACACTATACAACGTCTGCTGATAGTGCAACACGAGCTGATTGAACGCATTCACGTCTCCACGTTGGCTACGAGTGATGAGTTGCTCTTCATCATCTCGCATGGCCTTACTCATGAAACTCGCCTTCCTTGTCTGGCTATTTGCGCCAGTGTAACATATGGAGCATGACAGGGGCAAGTGGAGCATGACAGGGGCAAGTGGAGCATGACAGGGGCAAGCCCTGTCACTACTATACACGGTACCGCGTGGCTTCGCCCCGCAGGGAAGAAGAGTATAGTAGTGACAGGGCTTGCCCTATTAGGACCAAGTAAATCATTTATGGAGCAGGCAAGCAG
>CAXUHF010000084.1:0-20354 GCA_964250765.1 uncultured Ktedonobacteraceae bacterium
AACTCTGGTTTCGAGTCTTTATTGACAGTCCACAACTCGCAATACCACAAGGGTCGGTTGAAACACTATTGGATGATGAAGTAGTGACCAATGTATCGCGTCCTGTTGGCGTGTCAATCCCAACGAGGACGTGATGCAGATGAGAGATATGCCAACCTGTAGGGACCGATTTATCACGTCCTTTTTAGCACTCTAAACGCTAAGAGGACGTGATAAATCGGTCCCTACAGACAATATCAAAGCTAAATAGAAGGAAGGACTCCTACAATGTCGTCTTCTACAACTATAGAAGAGCAAACTACTCCGAAAAAATATCATGTATTGATGGTGACAGGAATTTATCCTACACCGGAACGCCCGCATAAAGGAACTTTTGTAAAACCTATCGTTGACTCACTCCTTGCTGATGGTCACAGGGTAGAAATTGTGCATCCGAATCCGGGTCATCCGATGCCGCTTCGCTACCTATTGGCAACGCTCCAAGTTTTTTTCAAAACATTGACAGGACGTTTTGATATTGTTCATGGGCATTATGGTTTGTGGTGCCTTGTGGCACGAATGCAATGGACAACGCCCGTCGTGGCGGCGTACCTCGGCGATGACCTACTGGGAACTGTTACAGAAGATGAAAGTATTAGCAAAAAGAGTTTGCTTGTTGTGCGTGTGAGCCAGTGGTTATGTCGTCATGTTGAGGTTGTCACCGTAAAGTCTAAGCAAATGAAAAAAGCATCGCTGACAGATGACGCTGTTGTTCTTGCTGATGGAATTAACTTTGACTTGTTTCAGCCAATGTCTCGTACTGAGGCACGATCATTGTTAGGCTGGGACCAGAGTAAATACTATGTTGTCTTTGCGAATAATCCTACTATTCCTGTCAAAAATTTTAAGTTGGCGCGAGCCACGATTGAGCGTTTACGCGAACGTGGCATAGAGGCAGAGTTGGTCGTTGCTACAGGCTTGCCACAGTCAAAAGTGGTGCAGTACATCAATGCAAGCAATGCCCTCATCCTTCCATCCATTGCAGAGGGCGCACCAAATGTTGTGAAGGAAGCGATGGCATGCAATGTACCAGTTGTTGCAACAAATGTTGGTGATGTCGAACAAGTTATCTCGCAAACAGAAGGATGCTCTATTTGTACGCGTGACGTTGATGCACTGGCTGACGGTCTTGAAAGAGCACTTCTGCATACAGAACGGACAACAGGTAGGGCAGATATCCTACAGTCAGATCATATGGTGACGTTAAAGCATGTACTCACTATGTATGCACAAGCAATACAGAAAAAAGCAAAGAAACGAGATGCAAAGGTGATACAGCAGGAGGTATCTCATGCCAACATCTCGTAAAGTGTTGATGCTCGTTGAAAACCTCTCTGTACCAGCGGACCCACGTGTATGGCGTGAAGCATGTACACTTCGTCGCTATGGTTTTCAGGTTTCCATCATTTGTCCTAAAGGAGAGACCCGTGATCAGGAGTCATACACCTGCCTTGAAGGGATTCACATCTATCGCTACCATCTCTCAATTCCTATTAAAAAATCGAGCGACTATCTAAAAGAATACAGTGTAGCGATGCTCATGACATTTCTGCTCAGCGTACGTGTTCTTTTTCGTCATGGCTTTGATGTTATTCACGCCGCAAATCCACCCGATACGTTTTTCGTCCTTGGCTTGTTCTATAAGCTTCTACGCAAAAAATATGTCTTCGATCAGCACGATTTAGCACCTGAAATATTTCGCGCTAAGTTTCAAAACCGCATGAAGATGTTGTATAGATCGCATCTTCTCTTTGAACGACTCTCATACAAAACGGCTGATATCGTCATTACAACAAACGAGTCGCAGAAAAGGATCGCGCTACAAAGAGGAGGATGCGCCGAGGGAAAAGTTTTTGTTGTGCGTAACGGTCCCGACCTTACGCATTTTACAGAGAGTACGCCCGAACTCGCGTTGAAACGGGGAAAACAATTTCTGCTTGCCTATGTTGGCGTCATGGGTGCACAGGACGGCGTAGAGCTTGTATTGCACGCACTTCATGAGCTTGTTCACATTCGGCAGCGACAAGATATATCGCTTGTACTTATGGGAGACGGCGAGCAACTGCCTATGCTCAAAGCACTCACACATACACTTGACCTTGAAGATGTTGTGCGTTTTGCGGGTTGGGTTGCAAAGGCTGATATGTTGCGCTATCTCGCCGTCACCGATATTGGTCTCTCACCAGATCCAAGTAACGCGCTAAACGATCATAGCACTATGCTCAAAACAATGGAATATATGGCAATGGGTAAACCTGTTGTGGCCTTTGATTTGCTAGAAACGCGTTTTTCTGCTCAAGATGCAGCACTCTATGCGACGCCAAATGAAGTAGCTTCGTTCGCAGACGCGGTAGAGACACTACTTAATGATCAAGCACTGCGTTCACACATGGGTGTCTTGGGACGAAAACGTGTCGAAGAGGTATTGTGCTGGGAACGAACAAGAGTTAATTTGTTGCTCGCTTATGATGCGCTCTTTCCAGAGATTGCCGCACCCACCTTGCAGACTGTGGAAGAACCAACGCCAACATTTATTGGATAAAAATGTATCGTTACCTATTACATTCGTTTACAGAACCAGTAGGTAACGATACTCTTTTTACAACTTGCGTCTCTTACGTTTGAATTTTGAGACTACACCAAGTAAACCAGCAAGTTCTGAAGCCATGATAAGCCAATGCTGTGAAAGGTCTCCGGGTAAACGGCATAAAAGGTGAGGATTGATATCTACCGTATTTAACTCTTCGATGGTGGTTAATGCCCATGTGTATCCTGCTGTTGATACAGCAGATAATGCAGCATCACCGATGTCTTTCATTTTTCCAATCGGATATGCGAAAGTACGAATGGGCTGTCCCAGATGCTGCTCTAAGACGTTACGTGCCTCCTTCACCTCATACAAAACTTCCTCGGCATCTATTACATGTGCCAACACGGGATGATGCATTGTATGTGCTCCAAAAGAGACAAGACCACTTGCTTTCATTTCATGAATTTCGTCCCAACTTAATGGGAGGAGTGTATCCTCATATCTCTCTTTTATGCGTGTAGGAAGAGAGACTTTCAAAGCTTCTTGTAATTGCACAAGAAACGTTTCTCGGCTCTCTACCGACTCAGCAAAGCGTAGTTGTCTATCGATCACTTCTGCTACTGCTCGTCGATCTGCTGGCAGGTTGTACGTCTTCTCTTCAATCGTGACCTTTTCCAGTTTAGTATGATTGAGCAAAAGCTCGCCTGCTAACCACCAAAAGCACGCTCCACTCTCAATATAGCCAGGAACGAGAAACACTGTAATGGGGATGTGCAACTCACGCGCAACCTGTAGGCCATAGGTATAGTTATCGAGGTAGCCATCATCAAACGTTAGCACAACTGGAATACGTTTATCATGCAACACATTCTGAGAGGGCTGAAAGAGTTCTTCCAGCGCATCCTCAAGATGCATAATACGATAATTACGGCTCAAGTAACGCATTTGCTGACGTAGATTCTCTCCGGTAGCACTATGATAGTTGAGAATAATCAACCGTCGTGCCGAGCGTTGCATACGTCTATTGGCTAAAAATACTAACCCACTATAATAAAAGCATGCAGCCAGTAACATACGTAAGCGTTCACGCATGACCGTAACTCTTTTCTTTCCGCGTATATTATGAAAATATTCTTAGAGCATACCAGGACCAACATACTTTACGTCATACACGAAACAGACGTTTCTTTATCGCGCTTCCAACCCAACTACGGGTAAAGGAGGTTGTGGCTTGTAGTGCTGGAACTGGGTCTTTCCAGTCTAAATAATCATAGCCCATTGGAACGAGGAACGAGAGACAAAAGCCCATGAGAGCCTGTGCAGGAGGTGTTACACCAGGGCGACCACGTTGCTGAAGTGCTGCAATAGTCGTCATAATGTCACCCTTGAGATAGCGCATCCAATTTCCAGTACGATAGCTCGTTACAGTATCAATAGGTTCACCATTCGCCCATTGATACAAAAGATAGGGAAAATCAACGCCCGAACGTACCGCAATCTCAACAGAGGCAGAAAGGCGAGGATTTATCTCCATAAGATAAGGAACACCCTTACTGTCACGACGAAACTCAACTTCCGAGTATCCTTCCAAATCAATTTCACGTATAAGACGTTCAGCCTGATCCCCGATATCGACAGGAACAGCAATACTTTGCCGTAAAACAGATTGTCCACCAAGAGGTGGCTCGGTGCGCTTAGCCCACTGTGCGAAACGGGCATGTATTTTTCCATGCGCATAAAGAAAACTAACCGCCTCACGTTTTCCAGAGAGAAACTTTTGAAAAAGCGTTGTACCACCAAAACGTGTCAATTCGTCCACGGCTCGACGCGCCTCCTCTGGTGTCGTCACTAAACGCGAGACCAGTCGAGTTCCTTGGGCGTTGCTCCACAACCATGACTCTACTGGCTTTACCACAGCAGGCAACCCAACATCACGCAACGCCTCTGGAATTTCATCAAGAGTACGCACAGTCACTCCCTCTGGAATGCCTAAACCAAGCTGTTTGGCGACGATTAGAGTTTGCTCCTTATTGACAGCAATGCTCATTGCAGATTCACTAGCGAGAGCGAGATGTACGTGTTGCTCTAACCGAGCACGATGTTGACGAAGCAACGCTATTGTCCCATCAGATGATGGAATGATTACCTGAGCACCAGTATAGTTAAGTACCTCTTCAAGAAATACGAGATAGTCTTCTGTCCCTTCATCGGCAGGGCATACAATGCCTCGCTGACACCACCGCGATGCAAACGTCGGGACAGTTGTATGTTCAAGTGCAATAGTATCAAGTCCCCGTACTCCCAACGAACGGATAGTCACTAACGCCTGCCGTAAACGGGCATCGAGAATCAGCGCATGGTACGTAGCTTTTGAAGAATGATGTACTGCTTGCTCCTGTATAAGCGACCGACTCTTCAGCGCAACATCTGCTTGAAATTTTTTCTGCATAAAGCATTCTCTTCTCTATAGGAACTGCTATCCGGGAATAAGCACCATTCCAGAATGAGGAGGTATTGAAAATGTTTGATTTACATGATTGCCATACAAGTCCACATAGGTAGATGCACTCGTTTTTACCATGTAGGTGTTTATATCACTTGAGTTGACAACAACAATTCCATTACTATAATCACGCCAGTAAACATTTTGTGAAAAATACATCTCACTATTTGGATTGCCTATTCTCGCCTCATATTCGCTATATCGTCTATCAGCACCATAATTCTGAGTGCTATTGGTGTTATTCGTAATGTACAGTGAGGCGTAATGCTCCTTACTTATCAAATATGAAGCAAGTGCCCACTGAATCTGATCATGACTCAGTGCATCGGTTTTAAACTCGTTAGAAACGTAATACGGCTTATGTTGTTGTATCTGCACACTTCTGATAAATTGAATCTCGTGTAACCAGTTGCTTCCAGTTAAATAACCATTACCATAATTGGTAAAACCGCCTTCATCGAGTACACCATCAACATGTGTCACAATTTTTGCGACAATGGAATCGGTCAAAGGAACAGGACCTGGACTCAGGTTAGGTATGAGAGCAAGGGGATGGGATAATGCATGAAGTGCTGTTTGCATCGCAGTTACCCAGGAAAGAATATCGTTTTGCCACTGCTTATCAATCGTCTTACCAGTATAACGTTGAACCCATTGTCCATTTTTGTAGAAGCCACAGGCACCAAAGAGATTTTCCAGATTGAGATTATCGGCAGCAATCGCATCATAGCCATTCGTACTAGCTGACTGAGCATATGTTTGTACTTGCCATTGCACAACGTCAGGATTTGTGAAGTCAAGCGGAATATTTGGATCCCCATATTCTAGGGCAGGTGTTGTACGATCACATTTATACAACACCCAGTCAGGGTGTGTGGAACGCCAATAGTCTAGGCCGTGTTGTTGACCAAGTGCTGTGTTTGCAAACGTACCATTATCACGGTGAAAAGGAATATAGTAACTGATAAGCGCATTTGGATTACCTGCGCGAAAAGCTGCAACTTTGCTGGGAACAGCTCCCCAGATGAAATCGTAGTACTGTGAAATAGGAGTTGGGTTTTGAATACGATAGTCGAAGCTTTGAAAGAGATGAATATTATCCCAGGTATCAGGGATTGCCCTCAAGCCCGGCGTGGTACACGTTGACTGACATGCTGGAAGCGTGACACTCATAGGAGTCGCGGTGGAAGTCGCATCCGTTTTTGAACTACCTTGAGACCCAAGCGGTATACAACCACTTAATAAAAGGGAAAGTGGGAGAAATGTAAGAAAAAGGATTAATCGTTTCTCAAATAAACGCACAAACATGAGAGATACTCCTAAAACGCTTTACAGGAAATTGAGTAGGTACAGCCTGTTTTTTAGTAACAACAAAGCATAAATAATTGACGCAAGTATAGCACAAGTCAAGTTCAGAATCACTGTTCAAACCGTTAGTAATCTGGTACAGTACGGTTACGTGGAACTCTATGTATATAGAAAGAAACATGACTTCATGTATAGCCTTCCCTATTCTCCACGTACGTGGCTATATTCATGAAGACATATTGAGAGTAACTTATGATAAAAGCAACATATCTTGTCACAGGTGGTGCTGGATTTATCGGTTCACATATTGCCGAGACGCTTCTCAAACAAGGACACACTGTCCGTGTATTTGATAATCTTGCCACAGGTCGCACCAGTAATCTGAACGTTCTACAAGAGTATTCTGAGCAGGTTGAAATCATTCATGGCGATCTCTGCGATGCAGAGGCCGTCAAACGTGCTGTTACGGATGTGGAAGTGGTCTTTCACCAGGGAGCGTTAGCATCTGTGCCACGTTCAATCTCTGACCCCACAACCTCACTGGAAACCAATATCAACGGTACACAACATGTTCTTCTAGCGGCACGTGATGCTGGTGTACGTCGGGTCGTCTATGCAAGCTCCTCTTCGGTCTACGGAAATACACCAACGCTTCCAAAGCACGAAGAGATGCCAACAGCTCCTATGTCCCCTTACGCAGTGCAAAAACTTACAGGAGAGCTTCTGTGTGGTGTATTCACAAGAATATACGGATTAGAAACCGTCGCATTGCGCTATTTTAATGTCTTCGGACCACGACAGGACCCAACGTCGGAGTACGCAGCAGTCATTCCCCGCTTCCTTACAGCAGCAATTGAACAACAGCGTCCAATTGTGTTTGGTGATGGAGAACAAACACGCGACTTCACCTATATTGAGAATGTTGTACAGGCAAACCTTCTAGCAGCCACCGCAACAAAAGCTGTTGGAGAGGCAATGAATATTGGCTGTGGAACACTCATCTCGCTCAATGGTGTCCTTCAAATAACAGGCGAATTGCTTCATAGAACACTTGACATAGACTATCGGGACGCTCGTCCAGGAGATGTACGCGATAGCCTGGCAGACATTAGCAAAGCAAGACAACTGCTTAACTATACTCCTATGGTCTCTTTCAAAGAAGGACTGGAACGAACTCTTGCTTCGTTACGTGCTAGTATAGCTTAATCAGGCTCTTTCAGTGGCACCTCGTCTATGTATGGAAGTCGAACTACCTCCTGTTCCAGTTTTGTACGCCGAAGCACAGATTGAGATTGCTGAACAGCGGAGGCAATAAGAGATGTATCTTTTGCCTCCCACTCCTTCCACTGTATCTCTACATGTTGGACATGCGCAGTAAGAGAGTTTTCTAACTCAACCGCCCGCTTCTCTTGCTGAATTTCCCAGGTTTGCAGTGAACGCTTCTGCGTGCTCTCCCATTCATCCTGACGTGTAGAGAGTGTCTTAACATAGCGTCTCTGCACTAGAAGTACGAAGAAGACACTGGTAATAATAGCCACCAGCACAATAGTACCAATAAGTAGCATAGTTTCACTCACTACGCACTCCTCAAAAAACTTGTGCGGTTTAGCGAACAGGCACCGCAACGTTCAATCGCTCTTGTTTTTCGAGCGCATCCTGCGCTGCTGCTAAGACCTGCACCACAGCTAGACCCACGCCCCCATGTGCTCGCGGCTGTGTACCATTGCGAATAGCTGAAACAAAGTCTTCACATTCGAGCCGTAGTGGTTCAATCCAATCGATATGAGGAATCGTGATCGCACCGTAGCGATAGGACACAACTGGATCAGCGTCAACATCAGCACCTTTGTTATACACCTTTATCATCTCCGATGGGTTAGTGTCATCATATACCACCATGCGTGCGTCCCCAATAATGGTCACACGACGAATTTTGCAAGGATGAAGCCAGCTAACATGGATGTGTGCATTCATCCCATCAGCATAACTTAAATCAAGATGGGCAATATCGTGAATATTAGGTTGGAGATGTGCGTTCGCCTGTACTTTAATCTGCTCTGGAGTTTTGCCAAAGAGATACAGAAGTATCGATACATCATGTGGTGCAAGGTCCCAGATCACGTTAATATCGTTGCGAAACAATCCTAAGTTCACACGTTCGGTCTCAACGCAGTATATTTTTCCCAGCTCGCCGCTTTGTACCAACTTACGCAGTTCGTTCACGGCTGGACTATACTCAAACGTATGACCTACCATCAACACACGATCCTGCTGCCGTGCAAGGGCAATCAAATCTTCAGCCTCCGCAACACTTGCGGTGAGTGGTTTTTCGACGAGGACATGTTTTCCATGCAGTAGTGCCTCCCGCGCGAGACGATAGTGTGTTCGGACCGGTGTTGCAATCACAACTGCGTCAACGGCGTCTGAAAGAAACACATCCTGCACCTGCGTTGTCAGCTGTACGCCTGCAACACCTTTAGCCGAAACAAGACGACGTATATCGGTGTCTGCGATCATAGCCACTTCTGCTTGTGGTAAGCTCTCCAGGTTACGAGCAATCTTCGGTCCCCAGTATCCCCAACCAATAATACCAAAGCGCGTGTTTGTCATTTTTTTTATAGTTCCTTTGTTACTTATTTATGCATAGATTGCGCGTACTACTAGCCTTAGACTGCCCTTGATACACTTGATACAACATGTTTCTTGACAGCATCCACCACAAGTTGTCGCTGCTCTTCGGTCATTTCTGGATACATAGGAAGCGAGACAATACGTTCGGCTAACGCTTCCGTCTGTGGTAACAGACCGCGCGTATAGCCATATTGGGCGGCAGCACGCTGCAAGTGAATAGGCACAGGATAGTGAATGGTTGTTGCTATACCCTCTTGTTCCATAGCTCCACGGAATGCATCGCGCTCTGGCACACGTATAACATAATAGCAATAGACATGTGTTGCCCAAGGTTTTACCACAGGAACGGCTTCAACAACATCCCGTAGTTGAGCGTTGTATGCCTCTGCATGAACTTGACGAGTACCATTCCATTGTTCTACATACGGCATTTTCAGATTCAGGACTGCGGCCTGTAATTCGTCAAGCCGTGCATTCACGCCCATTACCTCGTGATGATATTTTTCGCGTGAGCCGTGGTCACGAAACATGCGCATTCTCTCCGCTAGTGCTGCATCGTTTGTTGTACAAATACCCGCTTCACCAAAGGCACCAAGATTTTTACTATAGTACAGACTAAAACACCCAATGTCACCAAAGCTTCCAACGCGCTGACCCATATAAGTAGAACCGTGCGCCTGCGACGCGTCTTCGATAACACGCAGATTGTGCACACGGGCGATATCCATGATAGGTTGCATCTCTACGGCATGTCCATAAAGATGGACAGGCATTATAGCACGAGTGCGGGCAGTGATAGCATCCTCTAGTAATCGCCAGTCCATGAGATATGTTTCAGGATCAATGTCAACAAAGACAGGTTTTGCCCCTACAAGCGCAATAGCTTCTACGGTTGCGATAAAGGTGTTTGATACGGTGATGACTTCATCACCAGCACCGACATCACAGGCACGTAATGCTAAAGCAAGAGCGTCAGTGCCCGATGAAACACCAACTCCATGATGACATCCGCTATATAAAGCAAATGAATGCTCAAACGCATGTAGTTGTGGCCCTAGGAAAAGATGCATACCATCAAGAACCTCTTCAAATGCTGCCATAATCTCTGGTTTTAATGTAAGATACTGCGCTCGTAAATCAACAAGAGGCACTTTTAAAGGCGTTGCCACGTTGCCACTCCTTTTAACTAAACAATAGGAAATCTTCATACTTCTCACATAGCGTATCACTCGTTGGTAGTTACACTATAACGGTATAGGTAGAAAATAGGTTAAGCTTGTCTTATTGAGTAGAGAAGACGTAACCTAACTCGAAGCATATGCTCAATTTTTTTACCGTAGCCTCAACTCTTCACCATATCTCCATGCAATTGCTCACCAGTTCTGCACCTGCGTCACGTATCATAGTGAATGTGGCTACAAAGACACATGTAGTTGGGGGGCAACGTCTAACAATTCAGCTGGGGAGAAAACAATGGCTGTTCAAACAGCTTCAATCGAAGTAATCAGCATCCGCACAGGTTATCTCAAATCGAAGCGTGTGCTGGATTTTGCGTTTACACTACTTATTTCACCATTCGTTCTTCTTGTATGTATCGTTATCGCACTCTGCATTAAACTGAATTCAGAAGGTCCTATTTTCTATCGCCAAAAGCGTATCGGGCAAGATGGGACAGAATTTGAAATGCTTAAGTTCCGTTCAATGTATACAAATAGCGACTCAGCTGCTCATCGTGAAAAGATTGTGAAGTACATGAGCGGAGAGAAATTAAATGAAGATAGCACTGGCAAGCTGGCTTATAAGGACGTGAAAGACCCTCGTATTACGCCAGTAGGACGGTTTATTCGGAAAACAAGCTTGGATGAACTTCCGCAGTTCTTGAATGTGCTACGCGGTGAGATGACGTTAGTTGGCCCTCGCCCACCTCTGCCTTTTGAAGTAGAGATGTATAGTTCACGTGATTGGCTGCGTCTTTCGGGAAAGCCTGGTTTAACAGGTACATGGCAGGTATACGGTCGTTCACGTGTTACATTTCAAAATATGGTCGAGATGGATATTGAGTATCTCCAAGATCAATCGCTCTGGAAAGATATCAAACTCATTGTTCTTACAGTGCCAGTTATGGTCTTTGCTCGTGGTGGTGCGTAAAACATACAAAGACTTTGTTGCCGTTATGCAGGTCGTCGCACTCGTTATTTTGTATCATATGCCAATAGTGAACGAGAAAGACATATCTTTAGTACAAATAAAGATATATCTTTCTCGCTATCAAAAACAGACGTTTTCTATTACAAGGAGACAACACGAAGAGGACGCGTCACTTCTTCGACTTCCTCAGCAGAACGACGAATCATAGTGTAGCCTACGCCGGGAACAGTTAGAATGTAGCGTGGATTACTTGCATCAGGTTCTACTTTTTGACGCAAATGACGCACATGCGCCTTAATTAAGCCAGCATCCCCCTCTGTATCATAGCCCCAAACATGAGTGACAATTTGGTTTGCGGTACACACATCATTTGCATTCACAGCAAGAAAATGAAGGAGCTTGCTCTCAGTTGGTGTCAGACGGGCAGTTTTTCCGTGAACAGTTACTTCATTGTGAAGCGAATCAACATGAATAGGCCCAACAGTTACAATAGACGAGGGGCGTTGTTCCAGTGTTGAACGTGCTCTACGGCTTACAGCACGAATACGTGCCAGAAGTTGAGAAGGGAAAAATGGTTTGCGTAAATAATCATCCGCACCAGCGTCTAAACATCGAACCTCATCTTGTACGTCTTTACCATCTGTAACGACTAAAATGAGTGCATCGTGCTTCGTGCGTAGATCACGGCACATACTCAGCGTGTCTACACCTTTAAGGGATGTATCAAGAATGACAAGATCAGGTTTACGCTCTAACCACTCAATCTTAGCGCGGTCTGCTGTATATGCGCGATAGACTTCATAGCCGAGCGTTTTCAACCAGCTTGTAAGCATTTCAACAAGATCACGGTCGCTGTCGATGACGAGTAACTTCATCGTGTCTCCCCTCTACCGATTATTCGCCGTAATATATTTTTCATCATAAAAACTCTACAATATATACTATGTACAATTAGGAACGAAGCATTCTTGTCACACCATCATAACACATCCAGCGCTGTCCCTTTTTCTCGTACAATCCTACATTCTCGTTGCTTGTGGGCTAGAGATAGATAGTATGCACACATGCATATCTTCCTATATGAAGAACGAGATGTAACACACGAAGTATCTCAATGCTAAAAACACTACAGTACAAGCAATATCTGTAGGACTATTGGTTATTCTGCATACTTTCTATTTCTCTAAAAGAACTATAATACATCACGTAGTAGTTTTCAATGCTTAGAGCGGTATTTCTTCACATTTTATAGATAGGAGGGAAAAATTTATGTTGAGGTTCTTTCTTGAGGAAGTGCAAAACGCCTATATCACACTTCCTAATATCTTATTTCCTACAAATATATGTGGTTAAGCGGTCATAAGTAAGGCAACACCAATACCTAGAAGAGCACCAACAAATACCTGAATGGGCGTATGACCGATAAGTTCGCGCAATCGCTTTTCTGCCATTGGGCTTCCTTGAAAAGCCTCTTCAATCATTTGATTGAGAATACGAGCTTGAATACTTACAGCGCGACGCACACCTGCTGCATCATACATAACAATACTCGCAACAACCACAGCAATAGCGAATGGCGCAGAGCCGAGTCCTACAACGCGACCTGTAGCCGTTGCCAACCCTGTTACAAGTGCCGAGTGTGAACTTGGCATACCCCCTGAAGAGACCAGCCGACTCAAGACGAGTTTGCGTTGTCGAAACAAATCAAGAATCGTCTTAGAGACCTGTGCAACAGCCCAAGCTAGAAATGAAGAAAGGAGAATCCGATTGTCCAGCAATGAATTTTGTAGCATAGCCGTCCTTTTTAGATTTCGATTGGTTGAATAGTCAGTGTTCCATCGCCAGATACACTAAGTTGTTGAACCGATAGTTCAGCTTTTTGGAGCAGCGTGTCACATTGCTGTGCCAGTTTCATACCCTCCTCGTAGTACTGTAAGGCGCGCTCAAGTGGAAGTTTTCCATCTTGTAACGCTGTAACTGCCGCTTCTAGTTGCGCAAAGGCTTCTTCGTAAGATAATGATTCCATATGGCTTCCACCCCTTCATATAAAAGAGTATTGTTATTCAGAAAGAGGACGAACTTCGACAGGAATGTGTCCATCTTGAACCTGAATGGTGAGTGTATCACCTGGAAGAGCTTGGTGTACACTTGTGACAACTATTTGGTTACTATCTCGTCTTACAACCGCATAGCCACGGGCTATTGTGAGGAGAGGACTCAGCGAATGTAACTGTAGTGCCACACCACGCATACGTTCGCGTTGTAAGGCAAGAGTGTGCTGCATACGTCCCTGTAAACGCTCTATCGTATCATCTAGCTGCTGACGCCGATTATCAATTAATGTGAGAGGGCTGGCACGCTGCAAGTCACGTTTCGTACGTTCAAGTTCTTCGCCAAGATTGAAAAGGTGTTCTTCCATCACATCGTAGAGCACCTGTTGTTTTTCACGTATGTCGTCGCGCCACTCCGCTATATCTGGTACGGCAGCTGTTGCGGCGGCGGTTGGGGTTGAAGCACGATGATCCGCGACGAAATCAGCAATGGTAAAATCGGTTTCATGCCCAACACCACTAATGACAGGAATACGTGAACGAGCAATAGCTCGTGCAACTACTTCTTCGTTGAACGCCCATAGCTCTTCAATAGAGCCACCACCGCGTCCGACGATTACAACATCAGCTTCGCCATGCTCGTTTAACAAGTCTAAAGCTGCCGCAATTGAGGTAGGAGCTTCGGCGCCCTGTACAAGAGACGGAGAGAGAAGGACAGACGCGAGAGGATAACGGGTACGTAACACACGCACCATATCACGGAGTGCAGCTGCTTGTGGCGAGGTAACAATACCGATAAGAGTTGGCTGAAGAGGAAGAGGACGTTTACGCTCTGCATCAAAAAGACCCTCGGCGGCTAACTGCGCTTTCAACTGTTCAAAACGCTGAAAGAGAACGCCTTCACCGAGAAGTTTGACGGCATCAACATAGAACTGTAGTCTGCCATCTCGCTCATAAAAGGCGACACGCCCATTAACAGCTACCGCCATACCATCATGCAGAGAAGGAGCTGACGAACGCAGCCGTGACTGCTTAAAGAATACACATGAAAGCTGTGCATCACCCTCTTTTAATGTAAAATAGCAATGTCCAGAGCTATACGCCTTGCAGTTGGAAATCTCTCCGTGTACCCAGATATTCTGTAAGATATCGTTCCGCTCCATCAGTTCTTTTAAATAAAGCGAAAGTTCTGAGACGCTGACGACAGAAGAGGTTTCTATATAGTCGAGCATATGCTTATACTCCTTCTGCACTATCAATAGTCATGAGATGTTGTCCATACTCTACGGCTTGCCCCTCCTGAACGAGAATATCTACCACACGTCCCGCCTTTGACGTTTCTACCTCATTTATTACATTGAGCGATTGAATTGTTCCAACTAGTTGTCCGACTTTCACGATATCACCGACAGCAACAAGCGTCCCACCTTTGGGTTTTGCCCACCTATGAAAGATACCAACGAGTGGCGCAACCACACGATGCATTGTCTCAACCGTTGAGGTACTTTCAGTATTCGTTGCAGCTGTAGAAAGAGGAAGCAGAACCTGTTGTGTCTGCATGTCAATGCTCTCAGTAGCCTTGGCTTTTCGCAGGACTAATCGTGCTCCTGTTTTGGAACGCTTCAATTCAATCTCTGAAACATCGCTATGATCGAGCAATTGCACCAGATGCTGCAATTGCTCAATACTCATGTTCTCAGAAGAATCATATACACTGTCTGAATTCAACTCTTGCTCGTTGGAATCATGCCAATTTCCATTCATAATACACACTCCACATTATGCTAATTTGTCAAAAGTACAGAGCATTAGCACATGTTCAGGCTCGCTCAACGTAAGCACCACTTGTGGTGTTGACACGAATGAGGTCGCCATTTGTGATGAATAATGGCACCTGCACCACAAAGCCTGTCTCTGTAGTTGCAGGTTTTGTGCCGCCCGTTGCCGTATCACCTTTATAACCTGGTTCAGTATAGGTTACACGCAACACGACTTTTTCTGGCGGTTCAACTGAAAGTGCCTCTTCGTTAAAGCGCACAAGATCGAGTTCTATGTCATCAATGAGATAGTTTTTGGTATCACCGAGTTGTGCTGAGGTGAGTACAACGTCGTCGTAGGTGCTCGTATCCATAAAATGGTATTGATCGCCATCCTGATATTGATACGTGACGGTTGTGCGGTCCAGATAGACACGCTTGAACTTGTCACCTGCATCACATGTGCGGTCAATCGTGGAACCTGTACGGAGATTGCGCAGTTTTAGCCGTACAATCGCGCCGCCACGTCCCATTTTTATATGAGACCAATCCAGAATACTACATAATTGGTTTTCAAATTCGATAGTTACGCCCTTTTTCAGGTCGCCCGTGGAAATCATAGAAACTCCTTGACATGCTTAAGTAGAAAGTTTCTCTTAACATGCTTTTCTCTGTTATTCTAACGTTGTATCACTAAATCGGTTGGTGATTGTGTCAATACTTCAATGCCATCGGCTTTGAGGAGAACGCAATCTTCTACACGCGTCCCACTCCATCCTGGAATATACACACCGGGTTCAACGGTCACGACGGCTCCAACAGGAAGCATGACATCCTCCGGTGCGCGTGCTGAGAGGCTAGGGTCTTCGTGTATCTGTAAGCCGACGCCATGACCAGTACTATGCACATAATATTCGTTCAAATTGACCGTTTCCAGTGCCTTACGTGCCAATGCATCAGCATCTTTACCAGAGATACCCGCTCGTAAGCCTGCCTCACACATCTTCATAGCGTTTAAGACGGCATCGTACACTTCGCGCATTCGGGGTTCTGCTGGCTCACCAAGACAAATGGTACGCGTCATATCAGCACAGTAGCCTTTGTAGCGTGCTCCCATATCAATTGTAATCAGTTCGCCACGCTGAATGCGTCGCTGTCCTGGATGAGCATGTGGCATTGACCCATTTGGTCCTGAAGCTACAATTGACTCGAACGCGACACTCTCAGCTCCCAATTCTACCATCTTACGCGTGATCTCCATCTGCACTTCCTTCTCGGTCATTCCTGCTTGAATCCATTGACAGAGGTGTGCAAACGTTTCATCGGTGATCGCAATAGCATGTTTGAGCAATTCAATTTCGTCGGGCCGCTTGACCTGTCGCATTTTTCCAACAATATCTTCATCGAATGGCAAAAATTCATATGTACCTTCACTAGCGGCATGAAATTTCGCATATTCTCCATAGAGCAATGCCATTGACTCAAAACCGATCTTCTTCCAACCATGCTTTTGCGCAAGTGTAGCAAATGCAGGTGCATATTCGCGGGCTTCAGGAACGACTACTTCCCATCCTATAGCTTCAGTTGTAGCAGCCTCTTTGTAAATGCCGTTCGTCAAGAGGAACTGTTGTTCTTGACTGACAAGCAACATGCCAGCCCCTTCTATATCATCGTTGAGCCATTCACTCAAGTAGGAACGGTTCTGTGGCTGTGTGATAAGAAAGGCATCTATACCTTGCTCGTGTATCCATACACGAAGTTGTGTTATGCTCTCCTGACTCATATTATCCCTCTTTGATATACTAACTATTGCTCGCGTACCAATGCAACTAACGCTTCCAGTGCAAGAAGATAGCCACGCCAACCTAATCCTACAATGTGTCCCTTACAAATCGCTGCCATAACTGAGTGATGGCGAAACTCTTCGCGCGCGTAAATATTGCTTAGATGCACCTCTATCGTTGGTGCTTTCACTGCTGCAAGCGCATCACGTATAGCAAGCGAATAGTGCGTGAATGCTCCTGGATTAATGATGATACCATCAATAGTCTCTGCATACGCTTGAATATGGTCAATAAGTGCTCCCTCATGGTTTGATTGAAAGCACGTTACTGATGCATCCAGTTCTTTACTCCGTGTCTCCAACATTTCTTGTATATGCGGAAGTGTCATTGTCCCGTATACTGCTGGTTCGCGTGTTCCTAATGTATTTAGGTTTGGTCCATTCAAGACAAGAATCCGAAGCGTTTCTGGCATAATTATGCCCTCTTCTCAGCAAAAAATGTTGTGATGACGCGTTGCACTAACGCTTCTGGCATGACTGTAACCGTTACATCTCCAATGTGCCGAGGCATAATCCAACGCACCTGCTTTCCAGAAACTTTCTTATCCAACTGCATAGCCTTGAGAATAGCTTCGGCTCGTACTGAACCTGCATACTGTGTTGGTAAGTCGAGCGCAGCAAGAAGATTGTTTTGACGAACCATATCTGCATGAGAAAACATATCTGCTTCGTAAGCAAGCAGGGCTGCGGCAACCATTCCTAACGCAACAGCTTCACCATGCAACCATTCACCATAGCCCGCAACATTTTCGAGTGCATGTGCGACCGTATGACCGTAGTTAAGAATAGCTCTACGTCCTTGCTCACGCTCATCCTCCTCTATAATACTCACTTTCAGGTCGATACAACGAGCGATTATCTGACAAAGGAGTGTTACCGGAGGATGTGTAAACGTGCGTAGAGTTTCGGCATGCGCCTCAAGTTGTGCAAACAGTTCGGCGTCAAGTATAATACCATATTTTACAACTTCTGCCCATCCCTCCGTACGTTCGCGCGTTGGCAGGGAGAGCAATAAGGCTGGGTCAACGAGGACAAGCTGTGGATGATAAAATGCACCTATTAGGTTCTTCCCACGTGGATGGTTGATACCTGTTTTGCCACCGATAGCGGCATCGACCTGAGCCAAAAGTGACGTAGGAACCTGAATCAACGGCACACCACGTAGGTATGTTGCAGCAACATAGCCAACAAGATCACCAACAACGCCACCACCAAGAGCAATAATTGCTTCTTGCCGCTCTGCTCTTTGCTCTAGCAGCCAGTCATAGATAGCATTCAGTTGCTCTTGCGACTTACTTTTTTCCCCTGACGGAATGATGTAGAGTTGCGGATCAAAACCTGCTTCGGTAAGGTTTTGAACAAGAGTAGTACCATACAAACGCGCAATGTTACTATCACTAAAAAGAAAGATGCGTGCTGGCAGTGAACGCTGTGTAAGGTATTGTGCCAGTCGTTCTATACTCCCCCAATCGACGACGACATCATAGCCATTGCCAATATCTACATGTCGCACAATCGGTGAGACATTATCATCAAGTACACCAGAGTCTCTAAGCATCGTCATAATCTCCTGTGCGACCTGTTCTCCTGTTTTCCCTGCTGTGTTACAGACAAGTTCCGCTTCTTCATACAGTGCTAGACGGGTAGTAGCAAGAGCTTGAAGCGCAGTGAGAGGGTTTGGACCTGTGAGTAGAGGCCGTGTTTCAGGAACACTACCTCGTGCAAGAGCTTCAGCGTGTTGTGCATGAAGACGTTCCAGGGCAATACCTGGCTCGGTTTGTAACCAAATACGTATTCCGTGCTCTGCCATCAGTACACGATTCTCTTCCCGCACTACAGCACCACCACCTGTAGCAATCACAGCTCCATTTTTATAGGTGTGAAGCGTGTTGGCAAGCACACGGCTTTCGCAAGCACGGAAGTATGCTTCGCCATGATGCAAAAAAATACTGGGAATACGCTCTCCGCACATGTCTTCTATCAGCGTATCACTATCGAGAAAGGGTATATTCAACCATTGTGCAAGAAGACGACCTACGGTACTTTTGCCACTACCTGAAAGCCCAACTAAGAATATATGTCGCATACACCCTATTGTATCATGCACTTCCAATCAGACAAAGATGCAAGAGCGAGAGGGATATATCCCTCTCTCGCTCTTGCATCTTTGCTTGCCCCTAGTACAATTCTTCGTCACGAATATGTGTTACAAGTGTCGTGAGAAGACTAAACGTGGTAGTATCAACCTGATTGAGGCGTGTATCACTGACGATGCCCTGACGTATAAAGGCTTGTGAACGATTGTCATAGACTTGGAACTTGCGTCCAAATGAGAAGACATATTGCTCGATTTGTCCTGTTTGACGATTCAGAACGAGAATGTCGTCCCCTGTAGAGCAATTTCCACTGCTCAAGCAACGCTCACGATCCAGAAAGGCTCCCACGAGAATTTGCCATTGTGGTCCCCAGCTTTGCACTGTTGTCTGATGTACAATAGCCAACGACTTATCGAATGCAAGGAAAGTGCTATGACCGCTTTGGGGATCGTAGAGCATAGCACTTGCATTGGACATCCCAAAATGGCCTACATAGGGAACCATACCTGTACCGAGATTCGAGTAAGGTACTTCTTTAGCAAGCGTCAGATCAGGAGCAAAAGCAAGCATCTGTCCATCGCCAGTACTTGGATCATACATGAATAGTTGGGCACGACCAGCACCTGTGAAGTCGCCGCTATACACAACCCAATTCCCATCAAGGTTATGCGATTCCTGATAATGATTGATGAGCAGGTTCTTATCAAAATCCATAACACGTCCCTCACCAACGAGACGATCATAGAGGAAGATACCATCTTGATTGGCGTTGACAAAGCGACCTACATACACTTCCCAGTTTGCATGCCAAAGCGTATAGGACTGTTGCACATGCACACTAAAATCTTTATTAAAGTCAAGCACCAGAATATTTGCAGTACGACCCGCTTTCTCCCAATCATCCGGTGCACTTCCGCTTAGTTCGCGTCCACTCGCCGTTGGGGTTGGCGACGGTGATGTACTAGCATATACAAGATCAGCATCAAGATTCTGATTTTCTGTTGAACTTAGCTTTACGGGTGGCTTTCCTATTATTTTTGGCTTCGGGGTCGAGGTAACAGTCACGCTCGGTCTCGGACTAGGTATCACCGTTGGACTTGCTTTTGCCGTTGCTGTTACTGTAGGACTCGGCTTGACTGTTGGACTCGCCCCAGGCGTCGCTGTCGAACTTGGTTTCGCTGTTGCTGTCATCGTGGGACTCGGCTTAACTGTCGGACTCGCTTTAGGGGTCGCTGTGGGACTTGCTTTAGGTGTCACTGTCGGACTTGCTTTTGCTGTCGGTGTCACCGTCGGACTTGCTTTAGGTGTCACTGTTGCGGTTGGGCTTGGCTTGACTGTTGGACTTGCTTTAGGTGTCACTGTCGGGCTTGGCTTGGGCTGCGCCGTTGGACTTGGCGTTGGTTTCGGTTTCGCCGTTGGACTCAGCTGTACAGTCGGACTCGGTTCAT
>CAXUHF010000084.1:20454-23671 GCA_964250765.1 uncultured Ktedonobacteraceae bacterium
GGCGTTGGTTTCGGTTTCGCCGTTGGACTCAGCTGTACAGTCGGACTCGGTTCATAAGAGGTTGATGTTGGCGTATCTGTAGCGATGGGTTGAACTCCGTTGGACGTGTCTGTAGGAGTGGCATAAGAATCGGGTTGAGCATAACGCTTGTACATGAACAAGCCGCTTCGTTGCCCGTCGAATTTCCCTACGTACAGTTCCCAATCGGGACCCCAATTTGAGAGAATGACATGCTTCTTAATGGTAAGTTGAGGTGTCAAACTGAGAATTTGTATTGTCCCTGCTACACGGTCGTAAAGAAGAATTTCAGAATGACCAGAGCCATCAAAATCCCCTATATGTACGTCGAGTGATGATCCCCACTTATTAATGGCTGTTGTAGCATCACCTAAGCCCACAACTTTCGTCGCCGTGCTATCATCGGCATTTGTTGTTTGCTTATCGGTTGCACGTGACACATATTGCGATTGTCCATGACTGAGTTTAAGGACATTTAAGCGTCCTTGCTGGCGATTGTACAGCAGAAGATCACTATAGCCACTCCCCGTAAAATCTGCATTGAATTCTTGATCCGAAGAAATAGCTTGCGAACCGAGGGTGATGTGATTGCCTGTTAACGTGGAGGCTGAACTGGCAAATGTTTTATTCGCGCTCAAAACCATCTGAGGAGCATCTGTACCAATACCAGGGAGGCCCTGAAAGCGTTGCGGATCAATCATTTTCGGAAAGTAGATGAAACGCATTTGACCGTCTTGGAAGCGAGACTGGTTGATCAAAGGAGTACTATATGCTGTACCCGTATACATTGGTGTGGGGTCTCCGTAGTTTTGATAGGTGACATTGAAGGTTGCACCATCATCGCTCACAGATGTCACAAAAGCGACATGTCCCGGCGTCCCATACGCCCATACACCGTCAGCACGAGGAAAGACTGCAATCGCACCAACACGGGGAGTTGTGCCGATTGGCAATCCTGTGCGTTCAGCATCGACAATCCAATCAGCGGCATTGCCCCAATTCAAGGGTAAATCATAACCAAGCAAATGCCATTGCTCCCATGCCCACCAGACACAATTACCGCCAGAAGGAAAAGGACCAGGGCAAAGAGGAAATGGATTACCGTCAGGTGAGTAGCCTACATTTTTACAGGCATCGTCTACCGTTGGACTGGTATGGCTCTGCGCGTCCACCTGCGGAACTACCGCAATGAACTCGACAGATACTAACGCAAGCAAAAGTAACACACCAAATATGTGTATTACATATCGTGAGTTTATGGGATGTAAGCTTTTTAGAAATACAGGTTTGACACGCTCATGACGCAAAATAGTTGAAGGAGGCATAAGAACTGCACCTTCCTAAAAGGATTTATAATTTTGTGAAAGTATATATACGGTCCCGTATTTAAAAATAATCGGCATAATGTTCGGCAAGATGACGCCGAAACGTTCGTTTCCCAACACATGTCAAAGTATAACATCAAAATTTGGTCAGACTCAAGAGAATTATAGGGAATTTTGCGAGAGTTTACAAAGAATTCACATGTTTCACAACTCACCAAAAAGAGTCTTGACAACGATTAGAGGCAATGGTATTATTGTCCTTGTTCAAGCAAGGACGATTAGCTCAGTTGGTTAGAGCGCTACGTTGACATCGTAGAGGTCACAAGTTCGAGTCTTGTATCGTCCACTATCGGCAGCTTCTGGTGAGGCTGCTTTTTTGATTACCCCTTAATTTTAGAAGAGGTATGATTTCAACTGAGGCAAGGAATACAGAAATCCATGCAACAGGTCATCACAGCAAAACTAAAACTTATAACAACACCCGAACAACACCATGCATTACGGCAAACTCAACTAGCTTACCGTGATGCTCTTAATTATATGAGCCAATATGCATTTGAGCACGGCAAAATCTCAAACGAGAAGAGGTTGCATCAAGGAACGTACTATGACATACGCGCACTTTTTAAATTGCCGTCAGAGATGACCAATAATGCTATACGCCAAGTAGGTGCAACCTACAAAGGATTATGGACAAAGGCCAAGAAAAATACAGAGCAACTCCGCAGAAAAACTACTAAGAAACGCTACAAAGGGTTAGATAAACCGCCCAAGTATGTTTCACCAACTATTACCTATAACTATGGATATGACTATGGCTTCAAGCCACAGCAGCAAATAAGTATTAGAACTCTCGAAAAACGTATACTTATATACTATCAAGGTTATGAAAAACATCTCGCGCTTATTCAACATGGAGCAACTATCAAGGCTGGGCGTTTATGGTACGATCAGCGACAGAAGCAATTTTACCTACTGGTTTCACTCGAACTTACTAGTACTGACCCTACTGCCGACATTTTACAAACCGTCGTAGGTGTAGATGTAGGACAGCGTTATCTCGCAACTACGGCTACTTTAACCGCACAACACTTCTTCTCAGGAAAAGCTGTGCGAGCTAAAGCTGACCATTATACACGCAAACAAAAACAACTTCAGCGCAAAGGCACTCGTTCTGCTATACGACGACTCCGGTTAATGGGTGGACGAGAGAGACAGTTCAAGCTGAATACTAATCACGTCATCGCAAAGACCATCGTTAGAAAACATCCTCATGCACTGATTGGCTTGGAAGACCTGACAGGCATAAGAGAACGCACGAAGCGACATAAGCACAGACATAAAGGGAAACTTCTTTTTCCCTTAACACCTAAACAACGACGTGCTAATCATCGTGCATCTAAATGGGCATTTGCTGAACTACATCATATACTTGCCTATAAAGCTGCCCTTGTGGGGTCTCTAACCATCAAGGTAGATGCAGATTATACAAGTAAAGCTTGCCCAATGTGTGGACATACAGGTGCAAAGAACCGTCCTAATAAGGGATTGTTGTTTGTCTGTCAGATATGCCGCTACACATTGCATAGCGATCTAATTGGTGCGCGAAATATTGCGATGCGAACGTTTCTCATCCGACATGATTGGGTGAGAACAGGTGTCTTGTCAGTCCGCCTTAATGTATCGGACAGTGAAGCCAAAGCAGAGCGCCTGAAAAGGTACTCTGAATTGCGGTGGAGTCCAGATACAAGCTCATTGCCTTCGGGTGATTGAGTTACTGACGTTCTGTACTGCCCCGATTAATCAAAGTATACAGATACAGCAAGACCAACATCCGCATCACGAGACTCGCCGGGGCCATTGACGACACACCC
>CAXUHF010000085.1:0-16167 GCA_964250765.1 uncultured Ktedonobacteraceae bacterium
ACAACATTGAGCATCTCCCACATCATCGCTTTTGGTTCTCCAACGGAGAGACCGCCGATAGAAAGGCCAGGAAAGGGCATGTTACCAATGATTTCCGCGCTCTGTTGGCGTAAGTCTGGCTCGAAAGCTCCCTGAACGATACCAAACAGAGCCTGTGCCGGATTATAGCGTTCTTTGGCTAGTAGTGCTCGCTCTTCCCAACGATGCGTACGTTCCATCGTCGCTCGTGCCTCTAAGGGTGCACATGGATAGGGAGCGCATATGTCGAGTGGAAGAATGATGTCCGCGCCTAATTCTGCCTCAATCTGCATCACGCGTTCGGGTGTAAGAGTGTGTGCTGATCCGTCAAGATGTGATTTGAAGGTAACACCATCTTCACTCAACTTGCGTAGATGACCTAGACTCCACACTTGGAAGCCGCCGCTATCGGTCAGAATTGGGCCATCCCAGTGCATGAACGAGTGGAGACCACCAAAGTCAGCAACCAGTTCGGAGCCTGGACGCAGCATCAGGTGATAGGTATTAGAGAGAATAATTTGCGCACCAGCCGTATGAAGCTCTTCTGGCGCGACACTCTTCACAGTTGCCTGTGTGCCAACGGGCATAAAGATGGGTGTCTGAATCGTGCCATGTGGCGTCTGAATCGTGCCAGCACGCGCCCATGTATCGGGACATTCGGCGTCAATTGTAAATGAAAATGGTGGCATATGTCTTCTTAATGTCTTTGTAGTATGAACAACACAACGTGTTGCCCTATGTTCCTCAAATGGAAGTGTTGCTGTACGTATTCTCTCATTACCGTCAAGGGCAAGTTCCCGAATCATCAATGCACGCAATTTCTTAACCACAATTCACCAATATACATAGGTTCTTAACCACATTCATAGTTACTTTTATGTATATACCAAGGTATTCTATTTACTAATAGAAATTTCCACAATCCTTTGCTTAGAATTGCATCTACTATTCATCAACCAAGGAATTTTGCCCATGTTGGAGACACAAACTGTTGTAGAAGATGCTATTGTACAAAAAAATACTAATAGTTTTAAAGCAAGAATCTCATATTATACGCAATGGTTCACTACCCAGACAGAGCAACGAAGCGCTGATTGGCAAAGGCAGCGTGATGCGTATAGAGAAATGGTCATGCAACCTGTGCAGGTAGACGGGCAAAATGTCTGTACCTTTGCACCATACCAAACGCGCTTTTCTGCATTACAAACGATGACGCGAAGGCAAAAGCAAATGCTACAAATGCTTGGTATAGCCTACGTACTTAGTCTTGTTATCTTTAGCACGTGGGGGCTATTGAGCATTATTGCTATATTGACATTGTTCTATACGGTTGATCTTTTCGTTTATTGTTTTGTCTCTGTACGCATCATTGGTGAGTCAGATGTTGTACAAATTCCTGACGCACTTGTACATGCACTTGCCGACGTGGAGTGGCCTTCCTACACTATTCTTTGTCCGCTTTATCATGAAACCGTGGTTGTACCACAGTTTGTGCAGGCAATGAGGGCACTAGATTACCCCGTTGATAAGCTACAAATTCTCTTTTTAACAGAAGAGGATGATGAAGAAACGCGTGGAGCTATCGAACGTCTTAATCTGTCCTCACACTTTGAGATTGTGATTGTTCCCGAAGGCCAGCCCCGAACAAAGCCGCGTGCGTGCAACTATGGCTTGTTAAAAGCAGTTGGTGAGTATGTTGTCATTTACGACGCCGAGGATGTACCTGATCCATTACAACTCAAGAAGGCTCTATTGACATTTGCGGATCAAGGGCCGCAAACAGCTTGTGTCCAGGCGAAGCTCAATTATTATAATGCAAACCAGAATATTCTTACGCGTTGGTTTACGGCTGAATATTCGGCGTGGTTTGACATGACGCTTCCTGGTTTACAAGTACTTGGAGTTCCTCTTCCTCTTGGTGGTACATCAAATCACTTTCGTACCAATCTGCTCTACTCAGTAGGCGCATGGGACGCGTTTAACGTCACTGAAGATTGCGACTTGGGTTTGCGTCTTGGTTACTATAATTTGCGAACCGTCGTTATGGACTCAACGACATATGAAGAGGCCAATTCACAGTTTATAAATTGGATGCGACAACGCTCACGTTGGATTAAGGGATATATGCAAACCTACCTTGTACATATGCGTTATCCGCTTGAATATTTTCGTGAAGGACGTGTTCGTGAGTTTTTCTCACTGCAACTTATTGTTGGTGGTAAGAGTGCAATTTTGCTCATTAACCCTTTAATGTGGCTACTCGTGGCACTCTACTTCCTTTTTCATACATTTGTGGCTGGTGCTTATCACACCTTATACCCTACGCCAATTCTCTACATGGGATCATTATGCCTCATTTTTGGTAATTTTATGTACATTTATATTCATCTTATTGGATGCATAAAGAGCCGTAAGTTTAATATTGTCAAATGGTCTCTTACGATGCCATTCTATTGGGCAATGGCAAGTGTTGCAGCTTATATAGCACTCTACCAGCTTATCTTCAAACCTCACTATTGGGAGAAGACTCAACATGGTTTGCATCTTCTTGCTAGAAAAGGCGAGATACCAAGCTATGCAGTAACGCCCCTTTCTCTCACCGTCCCCGTAACGCCGTCTATACCAAATACGCCACCCCTTAGCACAATAACCGTTGAAGAAACGGAAGTTGAGACGGTTGACTAACGAAAGTTTTTTACAATGACATCAGAGAATCCTGCTTCACAAGATGCAAGAACTCTTGTGCTACCAGCGAGCGAGAAGGTAATTGTAAGAATATATGCCTTACCCCACGCTAATCGAGTGCAACGCGAATTGCTTAAGTATGATCCTTGGTTTCGTCTCACACTACTAGTGGCTTGCCTAAGTAGTATTGCTTCACTCTGGTATTTTTTTCAAAACTATGAGATTTTGCTCACTGGTGATACCTACGCACATATGCTGATTGCACGCCGTCTTTTTGATAATTTGACTCCTGGTATCGCGCAACTGGGTGGTATCTGGCTACCGTTGCCCCATCTCTTAATGGTTCCTTTTATATGGAATGACTATCTCTGGCATACAGGTTTGGCAGGAAGCTTTGCGGCAATGCCGTGCTATATTCTCTCGGCGGTGTATCTCTTTCTCACTGCCAGGCGTCTGACACATAATAGTCGTGCAAGTTTTATTGGGACATTAGCTTTTATTGGAAATCTAAACATTCTCTATCTTCAGACGACACCACTGAGCGAATTGATTCTCATTGTGACACTCATTCTGGCGAGTTACTATTTTCTCGTCTGGGCGCAAGAGGGAAAGCTGAAACACTTGGTTGCGGCTGGTGCTAGTACATTTCTAGCAACATTGGCACGCTATGATGCATGGGTTTTATTTCCTGTGCTATTACTCTTCATTCTTGTGATTGGCAAGATGCGAAGAACGCCTTGGGCAGAAATTGAGAGCAATTTGCTGGCGTATGCTACCCTAGGAGGACTCGGTATTGTCTTATGGGTACTTTGGTGCCTTGTCATCTTTAAAGACCCATTGTACTTCCAACATAGTGCCTTCTCGTCACAGGCACAGCAACAAAGCCTGATTAAGCTTCACTATCTGTTTACCTATCATGATCTCTGGCAGTCGATACGTACCTACGTCGTAGCTTCTGCATGGAATGTGGGAAGTATGCTACTGTTTTTAGGAGCCGTTGGATGTGCTCTTTTTTATAGTAAACGTCGTCTCACTCCCGAAACCATAGCAGTTTCAGCTCTTCTAGCTCCGTTTGCTTTCTACGTATTTTCACTCTACACAGGTCAAGCTGCTCTTTTTGTGCCAGGAGCCTCACCTATGCATGCTCCTTATAACATGACTTTTTATAACACACGTTATGGTGTACAAATGGTGGCACCAACAGCAATCTTTATCGCAATTCTGGCAAGCATAGATACAAAGGTCTGGTTACGTAACTTTCTCCAAATAACGCTGTGCTTCATGATTGTCGTGCAAATGTTTTCGATGGCCTCTACCGGTATTATTTCTCTGCAAGACGGTCAATATGGGCTAGACTGTGCGCCGCTGCATCCCATCGTTGTGTATCTCGCACAGCACTATGCAGGTGGAAAGATTATGACCAATACGTTTACCTCTGGCACAAACGCTGTGGGTTTGGATGTCGGTGTGAATTTCAAAAGTGTGATTTATGAAGGCTCTGGTACTCTTTGGAGGCAGGCATTGAGAAATCCCGCTTCCATTGTGGATTGGGTTGTCGCTAATCCAGAGGACAAGCGAGATCTTGTCACGCAGGGTAGTCACATAAGTGACCCCTTATTCCTCTCTCAATTCACACTTGTAGTTCAAGAGCAGAGTGGTCTTAGTCTGTATCATCGCAATGGTCTTGGTCCACTACCCACGCGTCCCGTTCCATTTGGCTTGCTGACCGAGCATCGACTCTGTGGTTTGAGCGGTCCTATTACTCATACGCAGCAGCCTAACATAGCGCACGCTATTTCTTATAGAGAAAATATTTCTGCTTTATCCAGTAAGAGAGTGAAAATACTATGAAAAAAGGGCGAGCCAACTCAAATTTGCTCAAGTTCGCACTCGTGGTTTTGCTATTCTTTAGCTTGCCTATACTTGCAGTAGAACGAACGGCACTACAGGGAGTTGCAACACAGGTTTTCTCATCAAAGAATATTGTGCAGGTGCAAAAGCCTGTAGCACCAGCATTGCCTAAAGCACCAATAGCTGGTAGTGACTGGACGATGTATCTACATGATCCAGAACGTACTTCGGCAACAAAAGAAACTATTCTTTCGCCTGAGAACGCATCACAACTCAAAAAGTCATGGTCATTCAATACTGGCGATATTGTGGCAGCCTCGGCAGCAGTCGTTAAAGGGACTGTCTATATTGGTTCATGGAATGGCTACGAGTATGCTCTTGACGAAATGACAGGCAAGCAACTTTGGAAGACATTTCTTGGCACGACAACAACACGTCCCGCTTGCGACCCAAATCAAGTTGGTGTTACCTCGTCTGCATCAGTTGAGAATGGTACGGTATATGTTGGAGGCGGTGATGCATATTGGTATGCGCTTGATGCGAAAACAGGCAATGTGCTATGGAAGGTGTTTACTGGTGATAATAGTGCTGAAGGTGGACATTATAATTGGTCTAGCCCATTACTCTATAAAGGATATGCGTATGTAGGTATCGCTAGTGAAGGCGATTGTCCTCTTGTGCCAGGGCAATTATTGAAGGTAAGCTTAACAACTCATACCATTGTTCAGACGTTGAATCTTGTGGCAGATGGGCAGATTGGAGGAGGCATCTGGACATCTCCAAGCGTAGACCCCACCACAAATACTATTTTTATTGCGTCGGGCACCGCGACTAGTTACGAAGAGCGTTTAGCGCAAGCAGTTTTTTCACTCGATGCTACTACTATGCAAATTAAATCTGTCTGGACGCTCCCTACTGCGGCTGCAATAGGCGATTCAGATTTTGATACAACACCTATTCTTTTCAAAGACACAAATGGGAATCAGTTAGTGGCTTCGGTCAACAAGAACGGGACTCTTTACGCATTTAACCGCAATGATATTGCAGCAGGACCAGTCTGGACACAAAATGTCGCCGTTCCTGGGATGTGTCCTAGATGTGAAAATAGTACGGTTTCGTCTAGTGCTTTAGGACAAGGAACACTTTATGTCGCCGCTGGTGATACTGATCTCAATAAGCAATATGTGCGTGGTTCTGTAGGTGCTTTGGATCCAACAACAGGAAAATATCTCTGGCACTATCAAGCTGCCGGACCGGTACTTGGTTCACTTGTCTATACTAATGGTCTGATTATATGTGCAGCAGGCCGGTATCTGGAGGTATTAGATGCGACGACAGGTGCAACACTGTATACATTTCGTACCAAAGAAGTTATCTACTCAACACCTGTTGTCTCGCACGGACAAATTTTTATGGGCAGCTCTGATGGTAACGTGTATGCCTTTAGTCTTCCAACACAGGTTGTACAATCCAGCTCTACTACACAGTGCATAAGCGGCTGGGTATGTCAAGATATTGGTTCTCCTGTTCTCGTTGGTTCTAACCAGTCAACGAGCAAGACTATTACAATAACAGCAGGTGGAAGTGGCATCCTTCATGCCTCGGATCAGTTTCACTTTGTTTCGCAAAGCGTAAGTGGTGATACACAGATCACCTCACAAGTACTTTCTGAGCAGACAACAGGTGTTGGTGGTCCTGCACAAGTGGGGTTAATGGTACGTCAAAGGAATGATCCTGATGCTCCGTATTATAGTGTGCTGCTTGTAAAAGGTGTTGGGCTAGTTGTACAGTATCGTACTGAATTTGGTGGGGAGGTGCAGAAAGATATTCAAATGGCTAGTGGAAAAGTACCATTATACCTACGTATTATGCATATTGACGAGCAATTTCAAGCTGAAACCTCGTTAGATGGTGAACACTATACATCTGTATTAGGCAGTGTTGCGACTATGGCTTTACCAACTACTGTTGACTATGGACTAGTTGTGAGTTCAAACGAGATCGAAACGCAGCAAACGGCGGTATTTAGCCTACCTATTATTCATACCTCTACCACTGCTGACTCTGGCTTTATGCCCACTACCACAGGTTGTCCAATTCCGTGGTCATGCAATGATATAGGCAATCCCGCCAGTATAGGTGGTCAATCTTTTAGCAATGGCAAATGGACTATTCGAGGTTCAGGCGCGGATATCTGGAACGACTACGACCAATTTCACTATGTGTGGCAGCACTTAAGTGGAGATGGAAATATAACAGTACATATAACAGCACATCAAGCCTCGGCTTCTTATGCAAAGGTTGGGATCATGGTGCGTGAGAATTTACTTCCAGATTCTCCCTACTATGCCGTGTATGTAGAATCCGGCAACGTCAAAAATGGAATTGGGGTAGAGACACGTTATCTCCAGGGACTCATTAGTGGTCAATATGCTGGTGTCGTTGGTCATGCTCCAGGTGATGTATACCTGCGAATTGTACGCTCGGATGACGATAAAACCTTCAACGCTTACTATTCTCATGATGGTGTAAATTGGAAGTTTATTGATAACTCTACCAGCACAATGAAGATGGATAATGTTGCGGTAGCAGGTATTGCCATCAGTTCGCACGATCCCGAAGCAACGAGCAGTGCAACCTTTGATAGTCCTTCTATTGTGACACAACCTTAATGGCTGTTTTTAGAAATGTGTAGCAAGTAGCTTTACGCCTGTTAATTCTTAATGATCAGGAACGGTGCCTCTTTTATTGGAAGATGAGGCAGAAGGAAATAAAGGTGAAGGAACAATTTTTGTCTCTCTCTATAAGAAGGAATAGGAGGTATGTGAGAGGGATGCGTCCACATAGATGGCTTCTTTCTGTGGTCCTTCTTTTTTTAGTTGGATGTGGAACCTATTCTGTTACGAAGTCACCTAGCAATGGACCTTCTGTAATTCACGCGGTCACTGCGACCTATATGCCTGTGCCTACTCACGCTCTTACCGCATCTCGTCCAGCATTTCTTGCATCGATTGACACGATGAAAGTGAGTCGAGACACGATTCATCGCCCACTCTCTATTAAGCAGATACAAGATGTTGTGCGTGTAACAGCACAGCTACATTCAAACTATATTACGGTAGATACGAACTGGGATTATCCCAAATATATGGAGCAATGGATTGCTGCTGTGCATGCTGTGGGACAACACGTGTGGTTTCGTGGGCATCCTGATCAGTGGGAGAGCGACAGCAACGCAACTAGCATTATGACGCCTCAAGCGTATCTTGAGGCCGAACGTAGTTTTATAGTAAATCATAGGTCCTTTTTTCTACCAGGAGATATTTTCGATGCCTGTTCTGAGCCAGAGCAAGGTAAATATTGGTCCTCGACTTATCAAGAGCACTGGGCTTATAACGCTCCAAACGAGGCAACGCGGGCCTTCAACGACTTTATCCGCAAAGGCAGCGATGTGGCTGATGACGCGTTTCATCAAGAAGGTATCAATGGTGTAATTACGAACGTGCGCTCTACGAACACATTTTTTGCAACGCACCCCGGTGACTTAGAAATGGCTACAGTAAAAAAATTTGGGTTCCTCACTGTTGATAGCTATCCTGAGCTGAACACAACTGATGCGTGGACTGCGACTCAAGCTCGTATCACAGAACTGGAGTCGATAGAAAAGATTTGGCATCTTCCAATCATTATTGGAGAGATCGGGTATAGCAATAATGTGAATGTAGACGATGCGACTCAGTTAAAGGTTTTACAAGCAGAATTTGCTGCCATCGCTACGTTGCCTTATGTTGACGGAATGAATTATTGGGTTGGTCCCGGTTCTACAACCTCTGGCGGGTACACCTATATCATCGTCAATATCAGTGGTACTTGGACACTACGTCCGGCAGCCTATGCTTTAACAGACTTTTATAAATCAAGAGGCATATAATAAAATTTTTGAAGGAGGGGAACTTTGGAAAATGTCTCAGACGCCTTGCCTGCAATTGAGCTGGTTCCTATGATAGAGAATGTGATGCCTAGTCCTACGAAGAAGGTGGTAGGAGTCTGGCAGATGTTTCGCTTTGCTATCGTGGGAAGCTTCAATACTTTGATTGATATTTTTGTCTTCAACGTCCTTCTTTTTTGTATGCCTACACGGAATGCAGAAATGCTTTTGGTCTACAACTCTCTTGCTTATACAGTAGGAGCACTAAATAGCTACCTTATGAATAAGCATTGGACATTTCGTAGTGCGAAAAGAACTACAAGAAGTGAAGTATTACGTTTTGCTTGTGTGAATGCTTTTGGTATTTTTTGTAATGATACGCTCATCTGGTCTACTGCTCATATTGTACATCCAGTACTGATAAATCCATTTATTTGGGCTAATTTTTTAAAGCTTGTTGCTATTTTAGGGACTATTTCCATTTCTTATTTTGGTATGCGTCTCTGGGTTTTTACGAGCATTCCCTATGGCACCAATCCTCGTCATGTACTGCTACAGCAAAAGGAAGTGCCAATAGCTACACATACTTCTCTCGAACAAGTTCAAGAGAAATCTCATTCTGAGAGTCCTCTAGTAGAGCAAGAGGAAACATCATTTCTTACGAATTATAGCCTTTCGGTTATCTTACCTTGCTTTAATGAAGAGAAGGTGATTGCCACAACTATCGCTTCCATCACTAAGGTGCTTACACCTTGGGTCAAAGACTTCACTGTAATCGTTATCAACGATGGTAGCAGTGACTTAACACAAAGTATTGTTCAAGAGATCGTAGCTACCGACTCACGGGTACAGCTTATCCAACATCCAGTTAATCAGGGATATGGGGCAGCATTAGTGAGTGGTTTTGAGGCGGTTACAACAGAATTGGCTTTCTTCACTGATTCTGATGGACAGTTTGATATCAGCGATTTACAGAAGTTCTTTCCGCTTATCGAAACGTATGATGCAGTCCTTGGCTATCGTATGAATCGTCAGGATACGTGGATGCGCAAATTGAATGCCTTGGGTTGGAAAATACTTGTACGCCTTGTTCTTGGTGTACGAGTCCGTGACATTGATTGTGCCTTCAAGCTGTATCATACGGACTTCTTCCGCCGTTATCCTCTGGAGACAAGGGGGGCAATGATTAACACAGAAATTTTGTACAAGCTGCGGCGTTGTGGATGTACATTTGCTCAGGTAGGTGTGAAGCACTTACCACGTAATAGTGGCAAAGCTACAGGAGCTAAACCAGCAGTTATTCTTCGTGCATTGTGCGAACTCTATGTTTTTGCTAGAAAGTGGCATGTCGAAGAAAAAGCCACTATTTCGTTTGGAGGTATAGAAAAATGAGCCGAGAAATATCTAAGTTGGAGGAAAATTTCCTCATTTATCAAAAATTAGATGAGGTGCGTTTGGGAAAATTGACCCGACGCTCTTTTGCGAAAATGCTGACAAGTTTCGGTTTGACAGCAGTTGGAGTAGGGGCGATTATCGCCACATCGGAGATTCCTGTTGCGCCAACCGTACAAAAAGTTGTGAAAGCCGATGAACTTGAGGAGCGCAATCTTCACTTACATGATAAACATTTAGTACATCAAGCAAATGGTAATGCGCAGAGTTTGACGAATGATTATGCGCCTCATGCAATTGTTGAGGATAGCATGCATGCCGAACCACTTGTGGGACGATCTGCCATTATGGAACATAAAAGTGCACGCATGGCTGCTGTCTCCGGTGCAAATATTGCAGTGAAAAACCGCATTGCGCGTGGTGAGCAGGTGATTGTTGAGTGGACTGCCACGGGCACGCATACGGGTGGCCTATATGGTCTCGCCGCAACGGGCCGCAATTATACTTTGCACGGTGTAACTGTAGTAATACGACACGAGGGCAAGATTGTGCGTGAGTCAATCTACTACAATCCAGCCGAATTTCGTAAACAGTTTGGGCTTCAATAGCTAGAGAAAGAAAAATATGGCAGATACTTTTATATCAGATCAGGAGATGGTAGTTGTTGAGACATTGCAACCTCCTACGGCAACAGTTACCCCTATGTTTCAATGCTTACTTTCTTTCGCCAATATCGCGTGCTGGATGTGTGTATTACCTGTAAGTTTGATTCTTTTACCAACACAAGTTGCTGCACTTGATCCTGTGCATAAATTCAGCAATTTTGCTCTCATTTCAGCCTCAGGAGCTTTAGCGGCGTTGATCACTAATCCTTTAGCAGGAGCAATGAGTGATCGTACTTCGCTCAGTTGGGGCCGCCGCCGCCCGTGGTTAGTTGCTGGTACACTTTGCTCTGTGCTCGCTCTTACATTGATGGCTTATGCAAACACCTTTCTTATATTGCTACTTACATGGATTATCTTTCATATTGCGATTAATGTGCTGTTAGCTGCTTTGACTGCTATAGTGCCCGACAAGGTTCCTACGCGTCAACGTGCTACAGTTGCCGCATTGGTTAGTTTAGCGATACCGCTAGGGGGAGTTGTTGGTTCTCTATTGATTACCAAGTTAGGTAGTGAAACCGTTATAGCATACTTTCTTCTTAGTGGCATACTGGTCGTTGCAATGACTCTCTTCTTACTCATCTTGAAAGAGACGCCGTTAGCAAGAGAGAGCGTGTTGCCCTTTAACTTTCGTATGTTGTTCACTAGCTTTTGGGTTAACCCTACTAAAAGCCCTGATTTTGCCTGGGCCTGGTTAACACGCTTTCTCGTCTACTTGAGCTACTATGTAGCTTTGGGCTATCTCCTGTATTTCTTGCACGATGTCGTACACTACACAAAGCTGTATCCTCATCAAACAGATGCGCAAGGAGTAACAATTTTTCAAACAGTGCTCACGGGTACTCTGCTCATTGCCTCATTGCTGGTCGGATTTTTATCGGATCGGTTTCAGCGTCGCAAAATTTTTGTCATCGGCTCAAGCATCGTAATTGTCTTCTCCTTTTTAATTCTCATGTTTTTCCAATCATGGGGAGCAGTTTTACTCGCTTCTGCCGTACTCGGCATTGGTTTCGGAGCCTATCTTGGCGTGGATATTGCGCTTATTACTCAGGTGCTACCGCGTGCTAGAGATAATGGTAAAGATATGGGAGTAATTAACATTGCAAATACTCTGCCTCAAGTTTTGGGTCCTACTGTAGCCGCGTTCGTGATTGCACTTTTTCACAACTATACTATTCTGTTTCTCGTAGCAGCATGCCTTGCTTGCCTCGGTACTGTCCTTGTTCAGGCGATCAAAGGAGTACGTTAGTGCTGTACAGATACGGTCATATAAGAGCTTTATAGCATTTCATGTAACAGTTTTTCTAGTTCCTCAATGCTAAACTCGCGGTTAGGTGTTGTTGCGGCTATCTTCTGTAATTCGTTCTCATCAATGCCAACGTCGCGTAAACGTTGTGGCAAGTCCAGTTGTCCAACTAAGCCATGTACAGCATCTGCTGCGGAAAGAGCACTTTGTGTTGCATCGGCATTTTCTGAAGCGAGGCCGAGAGCTTGCGCGATACGAGCAAGTTGTTGTGTATAAATTGAAGCAAAGGCACGCATGACATGTGACAATATGATACAGGATGTGATCCCGTGCGGTACATCATAGCTAGCTCCGATGCGCCTGCCTAAATTGTGACTCAGACCCATTGGTGTATTAACCTCACCAAAGAAACTCATCCATGAAGCAAGCTGAAGTTCAGTACGAGCATCGAGGTCGTCTGGTTGTGCCCTTACTCGTGGTAGATAAGTGAATAGCTTGCGAATGGCTTCCAGTGCCAAGACATCGTTGATAGGATGTGTGCCTGGAGCATATAGCGACTCTACAGCGTGGTCAAGGGAACGAATACCCGTAGAGAGCCAGAGTTGCATGGGCGTTGTGAGTGTTACATTCGCATCGAGAATTACACTGCGCGGTGTAAGCTTGGCATCGGCAAAACCTCTTTTCATTTTCGCGTCCTCATCCGTTACGCCGACGAGATGTGAGAACTCGGCAGCAGAAAGCGTGGTAGGAATAGCGATGTGTGGTAGAAGATGCTCGCTTTCCTGCAAAAGAGCTTGTGCAACAGCTTTTGTTGCATCTATTGGACTTCCACCGCCGACACTGACGAGCACATCAGCTTTAAGAGTACGTGCCTGCTCTGCCGCCTGTGCTACATCGCCTTTGGGAGAGTGCTGACGAATACTTGAAAATGTGCCGACATGAAGCGAGCCAAGAGCTTGCTCGACACGCGTTACAACATCGCTCTGTGTAGCCAATGAGTTGCCTGTGATGAGAATGGCACGTTGTCCACCAACACGCCTTACCTCATCAGCAAGATGTGCAAGGCTTCCCGCACCGAAGATGATATGTTCCTGTGGTAAGAAAAAGTATTCGCCTGAGAGCGTGTCGGACATAGTGTTCCTCCAACGTTTTTTTCTTGTATCTTACCACGTGTAGGGACCGATTCATCGCGTCCTCGTAGCAATCAACCGCCGACGAGGACGCGATAAATTGGTTCCTACAGGTTATTTTGCAGTTACACATATACCGATACCGTTGATTGGCATACCTGTTACACTATAGAACTGTATAATTTGCTGGTCTGGAAGCAGATCAAGCTGGTAGTTGCGCAGGATATGTGAGACCATCGCTTTGATTTCGATTTGCGCGAAGTTGATGCTGATGCAGATGCGTGGACCACCGCCAAAGCCGACAAGAGCGTATTTGTAACATTACTATGTGTGGAAGTCAAGAAAGACAACAAACACGCAGGGCTATTCAAACGTTGCTCAGGAGCATGACAGGTGCTCTGCCTCTGTCATGTCAACCTCATCTGTTTCAAACAACTTTTAAATTGCCCTGACAAACACGAAAATATACTTGACTGTGCTACTTGCGACATAATATCTTAAGGACGTCTACTCTTGTCTCTCTACAAAGGAAACTGCTTTTATGCCGAACTGCTAACTATACATCAGAGTTCTTACTATTGGTGACACAATATTGCTTGTTTCATGCTCTGTCTCGACGATGAGAGTTATGAAATGCGTGTGTTGTGCAAAATGATTGATGTATAGAAAGAAAAGCAGTGGTAAAAATACAGATGCTTGGAGGTCCTGGTAGTGGCAAGACAACACTCGCACAGTCTTTATCCTCCCAGTTCCATATTCCTCATTATGACCTTGACCAGATTGGCTGGAAATATGGTGTTGACATGACGGCACATGTCAACGAAGCCATTGCTATTGCTGAACAGCAGGAGTGGATCGCAGAAGGTATTCATATTATTTGGACTGACCCATTGCTGTATCAAGCTGATTATATCGTTTTGCTTGATGTCTCCTGGCTTGTCGCGGTATGGCGTATTATTCTTCGTCATGTTGTAAAGAGTCTACATGGTACCAATCCTTACAAAGGTGTAAAGTCGCTCTTCACCTTCTTGCAATTCGCACGCTACTACTATAAAGATACCATCCGTCCCGATACACCTGTAGTAGAGGCGGTGCGTGTGTATCTGTCAGAGCAAGCAGAGGACACTGAACTTCCTAGTGCAGAAATTTTAGTGGCACGTCTGAAAAAATGCATGTTGGAGATACCGATTACGGCGGAGTTTGTGCGTATACATCTTGAAAAGTATAAGGACAAAGTAGTTGTTGTCAAGAATAATGCTGATCGAGAGCACTTGTTTAAACTGCTCACGGAAAGAACGAGGGCATTGTAAGGACCGATTTATCACGTCCTTCTGGGCAATCGACTGCCGACGAGGACGTGATAAATCGGTCCTTACGTACTTTTCATGATTGTAGTCTGTTCCATGTTAAATCACGTTATTATATCTACATTACTTGTAAAAAGGCTCAATTGTTCGACCCGTTCGCGCACGGGTGCGAAGCTCCGACGATGATGTGGTGTGATGCCGTGCTCACGAAGGGCGGCTAGGTGCATCTCGGTACCATACCCTTTGTGCTGGGCAAAACCATAGGCGGGGTATTGCTCATGCAGTTGCAGCATGAAGCGGTCACGCGTGACTTTAGCAATGATAGAAGCGGCAGCTATGGAGAGGCTACGTGAGTCGCCTTTTATAAGGGAACGTTGTGGTAGTGCGATGTCTTTCAGTAAAAGAGCGTCTAACAACAACGCTTGTGGAGCGAGAGAGAGTTGTGCGAGGGCGTTGCGCATGGCTTGTTTGGTAGCTTGTAGGATATTGCGTTCGTCGATTAGCTCGACGGAGCCGAAACCTACGCCAACAGCGAGTGCATGCTGATAGATAACATCGTAGAGGCGTTCACGCGTGTGCATTGTCAACTGCTTTGAGTCGTTGACGCCTGTGAAACGTGCTGGTGTATCAGCCTCAAGAGGAAGTATAACGGCTGCCGCGACCACAGGACCTGCAAGGCACCCACGTCCAGCTTCGTCGAGGCCCGCGATACAAGAATAGCCCTGTTCGCACAGGGCTATTTCTTCTTCCAGTGTCGGCGAGTATTTTTTATTCGTCAACATTCGTTGTTGTAGTCTCAGGCGTCGGTACTACAGGTGCTGTTGTAGGTGTTGTATTAACCGCAGGCGTTGATGCGGTTGGCGTTGATACCGTCGTTGTTGTGGTTGTGACAGGCGTTGACGCGATTGGTGTTGTAGTTGTTGTAGTGGCAGCAGGTACTGATGCAATGGGCGTTGGCACGGCAGCATTTCTAGCAACCTTCGCTGCTTCTTTGGCGGCAACTTGTTTTGCCGTCAATGGACGCAGCTCTTTCAAGCGAGCAGCCTTACCAGTCAAGCCACGCAGGTAGTATAACTGCTGACGGCGCACGCGTGCATGGCGCAAGACTTCAATCTTTTCAATGCGGGGAGAGTTGATGAGAAATGTACGCTCAACTCCAACACCATTCGTGATACGGCGAACGGTAAAATTTTGGCTCATGCCGCCACCACGAAGACGCATAACCACGCCCTCAAAAGGCTGGAGGCGCTCACGAGTTCCCTCAACAACCTTGATCTGTAGGCGTACTGTATCACCGGAACGAAGCTCTGGAACATCTCTGCGTAACTGAGCGCTTTCGACAGCAGCAATCAATGCGTGACCTGCTGGCTTCGTGATAACCTTATTGTCAGCTTTATCAGCCATCCCTAAAATCCTCCTAATGCGCTCAGTGCTCGGCTCACGAAGAATAGGCCGGAGAGCAATGGACGCAAAAACCTATTTTGCGTTAAGCTGCTTCATCAGGCGCGATTTGCGGCGAGAAGCGTTGTTTTTGTGAATAACACCTTTTTTGGCGGCGCGATCAAGTTCGCTAACAGCCGCACGTACTACAGCCTCGGCATCTTCCGCGTTAACCGTTTTTGCTGCGATAGCGGTGCGTGCCTTTGTGATCTGAGTTTTTACAATTGTTTTGACGCTGCGGTTGTGCGCGCGTCGTGTGTGTTCCTGGCGCATACGCTTTTCAGCAGCTGCATTATTGGGCATGTGGTATAAATCCTCCCGAAACGTCTGTCTGCCCGTGTTTTGGGCTTATATGTATAAAAATGCCGACGAGCTGTCGGTCTTGAGTGCCCAACGATTATAGCAGAAAGGCGTTTCATATGTCAAATGAATAGGAGAGAAAAATAGAAGGTTGGGTGGGGTGGGGGGGGGGGGGGGGGGGGGCGGCGCCCAGGCGGGTTTGTGTTTT
>CAXUHF010000085.1:16177-19569 GCA_964250765.1 uncultured Ktedonobacteraceae bacterium
ACCAAACCAACCTTCTATTTTTCTCTCCATTAGTAGATGATAACAGCCATGCCATAGCCTGTATGGGCATAGAGCCACGCTATTTGATTTTCTTGCATGTTGATGCACCCATGACTGCCAGTGCCTGCAAACGACTCATCACCACCTGTGTCGTAGTGTGGGTAGTTGGTGCCTACACCATAGTTCACACGCCACCAGCTATCATGCAGGAAGTAGCCACCGTCGTGATATTCCATTGCAAAATTAATGTTCGTATCTGGATACCAGAACGCGGATCCCTTTGGCTCGCTTGATTTGAACTTGGTAGGTGACTCGCGGTCAAAGATATGCCAGAAGCCTGGAGGAGATGGCTTGTCAAATTGGCCTGATGTGATTTGATATGCTTTTACAAGTTGTCCATCCTGATAAAAACGTAGCGTCTGCTCAATGAGTGATACAACGACAGTTTGACCTGTCATAACACCATAGTGTTGCATCAACTGCACATCGGTGGCATGTGATTTACTCCAAGGTGTGGTATCGACGAAGTCCGCTTCCATCGCTTTAAGGTGCATCATGTCATTGTTGATAAGGTCAATTGCGGCCTGATAATCGTCGGATGTTTGTGCTGATTGCACAGCTACGTCCGCGTCGGAGCCAAAGCCCTCAGCCTGATCGTACTCATAGTCTTGCGTGTAGTTTTTATTATCAAACACGTTGTGGTACAAATGTGCATTGCCCCATATTGTGACCTCTTGATGGAACTGGTTCAGCAGATACATTGCTTCGCCTTTAATCAATGGTGTTTGAATCGAGGCAACATCGGTATCAATCTGTGCCGACACCTTCAGGTAATCGCTGAGAGACTTTGCTGTGCTTAGTGCTGTCTGGTCTGTTGTAAGCATCTTCTGATAGCTGCTGACATCTTGCCCATATTGCTTCATCTGGTCGATGCTGCTACCGAGTTGCTTGAGCTTTGCAGCCCCAACATAAGGAATAGCTTGTGTTGAGAAGGTCGTTGTTTCTTGTAACTGCGCGTTCAACTGATCAATGATCTGTGTAAAGCTATTGGGATCAGTTGCGGTGCGGAACTGCTGAACATCGAGTTGATATTCCTGGTTCAACGCGGTGACATCGAGGCGCGAGGATTGCAGTTGCTTGATCGTGTTCTGCAACGTTGTAAGTTTTTCAAATGCTGGTCCCATCAGTTTTAGTGCCTGTGTAGAGCGTTTCGCATTTGTGCTAATGGAAAGATAGTCTTTAGGATATTGCGCTTTGGCCTGCAACTTTTGATCCTGAGTCAGTTGGTCGGCGAAGACCTTCGCCTCGACAAACCCTTGACCCTGACGCTGTGCCAGTGCACTCTCGAATGCTTGTAGATCGAGTGTTGATTGATAATCATATTGCTGCGTAGCCTGCGTCATCAATCCATTTACCTGAATGGCGAGCATATGGTAACGCTGCGAGAGATTAGTGTAGTAGTCAGTCGTGGGCTGATCGTTAAACAAGGTGACAGGGGCATTAGTTGCACTCAGTTGTGCCTCCTGGCTTAAAATAGGTTGCAACATTGTGCCCGATACACCAATGTCTTTTGCGTGAGCAAGTGCTGCATCAAGTGCTGCTTTATTTGTGGTTGCTTGTTGCTGCGATTGAGGATTGCCGCCACATGCACTTAACATAAGTGCTAATAATAATATGGTAAGCGTGACGGGCATCCACCGACGTACACCTTTTTTAGAAGGAAAGGTGGGATGTATCATTATAGGAAGAGCCTCTCGTTAGGATAGACGGGTCAATAAGATAGTCAGAAATAGAAAAGTTATAGTATAAAGAAAAGATCATAGTTCCTTTGTATTATACATCGGTTTTGCTGTCAAAAGGTAACGAGTTATACCAAAAGGCTATGGCATCACAGTACAATGCGCTGTACTGTGATGCCATAGCCTTTTGGTGCAGTTATTCCCTTATGCGAGCACTTGTTCAAGGTCGCTTAGGATATCCTCGATGTCCTCAATGCCGACGGAGAGGCGTAGCAGAGTATCACCTAAGCCACGAGCCTCGCGGATGTCTTTTGGAATGGAGCCATGAGTCATTGTCGCGGGATGGCATACCAGCGACTCCACTCCACCAAGACTCTCAGCGAAGGTGAAGACCTTGAAACGACGTACCACTTGCTCTACGTCTGCAAATGTTCCCTTAAGTTGGAAGGAGACCATACCACCAAAGCCACTCATCTGCCGCTTCGCTAATTCGTGATCGGGATGCGATGGCAAACCAGGATAGTAAACTTTTTCTACACGCTTGTGTTCCATCAGGAAGCGTGCGACAGAATGCGCGTTTTCTTCGTGCTGGCGCATACGTACCGCAAGCGTCTTGATACCACGCATAGTTAACCACACATCGAAGGGACCAGGAACCGCACCAGCCGCGTTTTGATGAAACTTGAGTGCCTCATAAACTTCTTCATTGCTTGTAACCACCGCACCACCAATAACATCGCTATGTCCATTGATGTATTTCGTGGTGCTATGCAGTACGATGTCCGCGCCTAACTCAAGGGGCTGCTGAAAGTATGGGCTTGAAAAGGTATTGTCCACAACAAGAAGCAGATTATGACGATGCGCTATCTCTGCAACGGCACGTATATCAACAAGCCGCAGAAGTGGATTCGTAGGAGTCTCTAACCAGATAAGCTTTGTATTAGGACGAATAGCCTTCTCATAGTCATCAACATTGCCTGCGGTAACGTAACTCGTCTCAACATTGTAACGGCGCATAATGCGTTCAAAGATGCGATATGAGCCACCGTACAGATCATCGCAGGAAATCATATGATCGCCAGCACTCAACAAGCTCAAAACTGCGTTCTCTGCCGCCAACCCACTTGCAAAGGAGAGACCGTGCGTCCCATTCTCAAGTGCTGCGATACATGCTTCAAGTGCGCTACGCGTTGGATTTCCAGTGCGTGCATACTCAAAGCCTTTATGTTCTCCTATCCCTGTTTGGGCGTAGGTTGATGTCTGATAAATGGGGGTCATGATCGCGCCCGTCGTTGGGTCTGGCTCCTGCCCCGCGTGTATGGCTTTCGTCGAAAATTTCATAATAAAGAACTCCTAAAAGAATGGGCGCGTCAAATGTAGGGACCGATTTATCGCGTCCTCGCCTGCTTATAGATGTTATAAGGACGCGATAAATCGGTCCCTACGGAATGGAAAGAATATAGCATCATGGTGCAAAAAGTACAACAAATAAGGACTCATGTTCATACTAATGTAACCAAAAATGTACGCGGAATTATTCCTGGAACGAATGTATCATTGGCTGCACGATGAATTTTTAATAGAGATACGTTACTGTAGGGGCTTTAATTCATTACGCCCTCGTCCCAATTGTCAACGTGATGAGGGCGTAAT
>CAXUHF010000085.1:19579-22786 GCA_964250765.1 uncultured Ktedonobacteraceae bacterium
TATACTGTGGGTGATTAAATTAAAACCCCCCCCGCCAAAATTTACACCGTTTGGGGGTCTAATTAAATAAACCCCCCTACAAATTATTGAGCATTGTACGCGACCAGTTGGGCATTTCACGCGTCTGATATGATATGCTATAAGATAGAATAGCGGTAGAGATGTCAAAAACAAGGGAACACGAAATGGGCAATACATCCCCACTACAACAGATAAAGCAACAGAGTATATCCAATACGAAACTGAGAGTTGGTGTTATGCTTGTGCACGGCTTGAATGGCAGCAAGCATGACATGGAAGAACTGAATGATCTCTTTTATGCTCAGGGGATGGTGACAGAAAATATTCTATTGCCGGGGCATGGTAGCCAGGTTCGGGATATGTTGCCACTTGGGTGGCCCGAATGGGCTGAGGCGGTACGGGAAGAACTGCATGCGCTCAAACAACGATGCGATGTTGTCTTTCTTATCGGACATTCGCTTGGTGGTGCCCTGTGCCTGCATGCTGCCGCGCACGAAGAGGTAGCTGGTATCGTAACGATGTGTGCCCCCATCACGATGCATCCGTGGATGATGCCCATGATTCAACTCGCAAAACGCGTGACGCCCTTGTTACCAACGCTACGCGAAGATATACGCGATCCAGAGGCTCGTCATCGGTATACGCGCGATGTTTATCGCTGGACACCGATGGCACCTGTTGAAAGTATGCTACGCTTCTTGCCACAGTTACGTAAGGAGTTAAGACAGATCACTGCACCTGCTCTGGTCATGGCTTCGGTGCGTGATCACGTTGTGCCTACACGTGATGGGCGCGAGATTTATCATTTGCTTGGTTCACAAGAGAAACATTTGGTGATGCTCCATCGTTCATATCATGTCATTATGAAAGATCATGACCGCGAAGAGGTCTTTGCCAAAACAATTGCCTTTGTGCAACGACATGTCGAGAGACTACAACATACAATTCAAGACAATCAGACCGCGTAATGTGATTTGATAAAATAACGTGGATACGTCGATTATAGGGACCGATTTATCGTGTCCTCATCGGCAGTCCATCGCTAAGAGGACGCGATAAATCGGTCCCTACAAATGGCGATAATGAAGAAAGTGAATGTAGTGTGACACAGCAAGTAAGTAATCCTTCTTCCCCATCAAAACAGAGTTTAGACCCGTTGCCAAAGCAACCGAGACCTGTTTCTAAGAAGGGAATACTTGTGTTGCTTGTGCTTGTTGGCATGCTTTTCTTGCTCTTCACAGGCCAATTATTCTGGAACTTATCACAAGTGGTGGCACGTAGAACGAGTACCACACCACGCCCAACATCAACCGTTAATCAAAATAAGGATGTTGGACCTTTGCTGCCGCCGGGACAAGCAACCGCACCACTACTTACCCTACCCACGGGGAAATATATTGTGTATGAGCAGCAAAAAAATATTTCTATTGTTCCACTTGCAGGTGGACTTGCAACCGTATTGACAACCCCTGGTTACATCTACAATCTCGCGGTACCACCACGCATAACACCATCAGGCCAATTGCTCTACAGTGGCAACGGTCTGTGGCTAGCTGATATATTTGATGGCATGTCCAAACAAATTGCGACAATTCCCATAGGTCAGGTCATTACTTCAATGGTATTGAGTAGCGATGGCACAACGGTTGCGTGGAGTACCGAACCTGCGAATGGGACCGGTAATAATATGTTGTACGCCGGTCCTTTAGAAAAATCTGTGCCTGTCTACCAGCATGACGCGACGGATTGTCCATGTTATCGCGTCTTTGCATTTTTGCAGCACAAAGGGTTACAAGTGAATTCAACACTACTACTTACTGATGACCGAGGTGATCATCGCGCTGTGCATTATGGGCTGTGGAGTCTGAACCTCGCTGATACGCCTCTCGAAAATCCGCAATTGCTCCTTCCAGGCGACGCGCAGCAAGGACCGCTTGCACTTTCTTCTGATGGCACGACGCTTGTATATTCAACCAATCAAGGTATCGTTCCCACAACCGATGATTTGAGTGTTCCTCTTGATATTGCGGCGTTGAACTACGCGAATAGCCTCTTAATGGGGCGTGTTGGTATTTCTGCGGGCAACGATCCTGATCCTGTATTACAAAGCACGCACGTTCTTCTGCCGGAACAACACGATCTAAGTAATAGTGCGGACTATCATTGGGTAACAACGCCAACATTTGCTCCTGACGGTCACACACTTGTATATATCGTGTTTTCGAGTGATGCACAAACACCTTTTGATCGTCATAATGCAGTGTATATGGTACATACAAGCGGTTCTAGTGGACAGTTTATAGTGAAAACGCCGCAACTGCTCGCAAACTCAACGGACCTTTTTGTCGAATTAGGGGCATGGATAAATGCTTCTACATTGACATTCTACTCCGATGGTACACTTTACGCGTTAGACACGAGCAATGGTGACGTTGCAACCATTATAAAAACAACAACGTATGCACAGGTGATCGCAGTTGTGCAAGGTGGCGATGCATGAAACTTGAGCAACCTTCTGTTCTCCTCGTGTGGGGACAACGTCTCTTTCTTGTGCTCTTCTGCATATTTTGTGTCGCATATCCTATTGCTGTAACTGGTGTTGCCTTTGATGTGCATCCTCCCTTTTCGTTGGCGTGGGCTGGTAGTGCCTTGCTCTTTCTTGAAGGGATGTTGCTCATTGTAGCGGCAAGTTTACGCTATGGCTGGTTGCGTGGTGTGTATGCAGGATTGATTGTAATCGCGCTTTCATATCTGATAGAAGCGTTGGGAGTGGGAACAGGTTTCCCCTTTGGCATCTATCGCTATACCGATATACTTTTCCCCAAATTGCCTGGGGGAGTGCCAATGGCGGTAATGTTCGCATGGGTGTTGATTGTGTTTGGTGCCTATGGTTGGATGTGTGCGGAGAAGCGACCTATTGGTGTATCAGGTGCGTTATTGGGTGCCGCACTCGCCACGCTTCTGGATTTAGAGATTGAGCCAGTCGCCGCGCACTTAGAACACTACTGGGAGTGGCTTGCTCCTGGACATATCAACTATTATGCTGTGCCATTAGCAAACTTCGCGGCATGGTTCGTCGTCGCCTTTGTGTTGCTTTTGCTCGTTGATAGGGTACTTTTTCGTGCCATGAAACAGGGAGACCGCAACGCGGGGGGCGGCGCATGTTTAGTGGATAAATAATATGGG
>CAXUHF010000085.1:22796-23423 GCA_964250765.1 uncultured Ktedonobacteraceae bacterium
GCCCCTCAACCGGGCCCCCCCCACGGGTCACACCAACTTGAAACCTAAAAAAATTCTCGGGCAGACCCTTGCGGTCTCCCTGTTTCATGGGCAGAGAACTTTAAATCTTGCTACATTGATGCCACGTATTCTTTTTGGCACGAGTCTATTCATGTTCGGGCTTGTCGATATCACACATGGTTATTATGGTGCGGCACTCCTAGGTATACTTGCTGGCTTAGCCCTATGGTTATTATCTTTTATGAAAAGGAAAAAACTGTATGCGTAATATATCTTCCATAAGTCTGTGGAAATCAATTGCACGTCTCACAATGGGTGTTCTTTTTATTCTTGGCTCAATCATGCACTTTACGGCGAGTGAAGCCGAATTAAAAATCATTCCACCGTTCCTACCTTTTCGACGCGAGGCACTGTATATTACAGGTGTCCTTGAGTTTCTCGGCGGTGTTGGCCTTTTTGTCCCTAATCGCAGAGTGCAACGTGCATCTTCGTGGGGCCTTGTTGCGCTCCTCATTGGTATTTTCCCTGCTAACGTCTATCAAGCCGTCGCAAATGTTAAGCTCGGCGGTTTTATGAACTCGCCGATTTACTTGTGGGGCCGTTTGCCATGTCAAGCAGTTTTCATTT
>CAXUHF010000086.1:0-23327 GCA_964250765.1 uncultured Ktedonobacteraceae bacterium
CGATACCACTGCTCGGACTGTCCTGGTCCATCCAGCGCTTCCAGAAACAGCCCGGCTCGCTCTACCGCCGCCAGCAGCGTCGCACTATCCTCCCTGCCGGTCACGTGATCACATAGTGAGCCTGTCAGCTGACCGAGCACACTGGTTTGGAGTAGGAAGATCTGGGTCTGCTCAGATTGGGTGCTCAGAACCTCGCTGATAAAATACGCTACAATGGCTCGCTGAGGAGAAACAAGAGAGGTGCTGGAAGGAATGGAATCATGCGCCAGTTGTGCCAAATGCCGCTCAATCTCGTGCGGAGTTGTACGCCCTTGCAGAGTCAGGAGCAGCAGGCGCAGTCCGGCAGCCCATCCTTCCAGACGCTTGGTGAGTTGTTGGATCGTTTCCTGCGAGAGTGAAGGTGCAGGCAGTGACGAAGCGTTCCTCACCTGATGTAGGAACGCGGTTGTTTCCTCGGATGAGAAGCGCAGATCAGCAGTATGTATGTCCTGGACCTCTCCTCGTGCTCGCCAGTGGAGGAGCGGCAACGGCGGTTCGCTGCGTGTCAGGAGCATCACATGCAATGTCGAAGGAAGATGATCGATGAAAAAACTCATGGCTTCGTGAATAGCTGGCTCTGTGATGATATGGTAATCGTCCAGGATGAGGAGCCCATTGCTTACATAATGAACGATATCATTGAGCAGGAACGTCAACATCGTCTCTGGCGGAGGCACCTCAAAGGGAGGCAAGAGTGCAGAAAAAAGCAGAGATAGAGCTGAGCGTCCCAGAGCAGGGTGAAAGGTCTGGCAGGCGGCAATGAGGTAACGCCAGAAACGTACCGGGTCATTATCGCCCTCATCCAGCGTCACCCAAGCGACAGGTGGAAGAGATGGAGAGGTATTGGGGGAAGAGAAAGTCTCGTCCGAGGACGGGGAATGGCGTATGTTGCGCTCGGCTAGCCACTGACCGACAGCCGTTGTTTTACCAAATCCTGCTGGTGTCGAGAGCAGCGTAAGCTTATGGGTTGTCCCTGCATCAAGCCGTGCGCTGAGTCGAGGACGTGCTACTAACGAAGCTGGGAGCCTGGGCGGATACAGCTTGGATTCGAGCAGTGGCATCATCTGCGCTGACTCCGATGAACTGCTCGTTGCCGTTAGGGTGAGTGGTTGGGAAACGGGAGCCAGCCATTGGCCGCCACCATCCTCACTGACCTCTTTCTTGTGTGAACTAGTGCTCAGACGAACCGCAACCTCTTCCAAACGAGCCAGAGAGAGATCAGCCGTCCGACCAATATATCCCTTAACGGTCTTGCCCCGGAGAGATCGATAGCCATACCAGTACGAGCCGCCACGCTGCATCTTCTCCTTACGCACAGTATAGTCTGCTCCAGAGCGACTGGCAAAAGCAAAGGAAGCTACACTTTCTAACCAGTCAAACCATACATGATTGCCTGGTCTGAGATTCTGCGGATCAATGATGGGAGCACCAGCACCTGTAAGTTCATACCTCTGCTTCTCCTCTAACCAACGGAGCAGGTACCTTGTGCGTCTGGGCATAGTCCCTCCTCATCCTGAGAAAAATGTATATTACCTAACATCTCTCATCAGCAGTATATCACAGAGTGCCCTGTTAGGTAATACCTAGAGGTGGCGTTTTGAATGCCATTCCGTCTCGCGTAGGAGGTTCCCTGTTCACTCACCGATGTACGTTACCTCGTCGGGTCTCAGCCGACGACCACGCAGATCATCTTTCAGCATCAACTGGCCTTGACAGGAGTTCCAGCCGACAGCATCGATATGAAAGACCTGGAACAGCGCATCATGTTACACAGGCATTGGGCTTACAGCGAGAAATTTGAGGAAATGGGCGAAGCATTGGAAGATTCAGCCTTTCAATGGATGATGCAACGAGTTAATCAACAACCACGACGAGTTTGCCCTTAGCTCGGTTCTCCTCCATATAGCGATGTGCCTCGACAATCTCATGAAAATGGAAGATATGATCAACGCTCACACGATACCGCCATGCCGTGACGCCATTGACAATCTGTTGCAAAGCCCTGGTGCTGTTCGCAGATGTGACCGTTTCGGTTGAGTACATAGTAAGCTTGACGCTGGAAGGAAGAGCGGCCATCGGTTCAAACTCGTGCAGCACCCAGGCGTTGCCAAGTAAGCCAGTAAAGCAGACAATACCCTTGGGAGCCACCGCTTGCAAAGAGTCAAGGAGGGTGACGGTGCCAACGAGTTCGAGAACGCCGCTTACCCCACCAGGAACTCGTCGCTTGACTTCGTCTGCGATCTGACCCGTGTCGATCACGACCTCGTCTGCACCGTTCTCTCGCAATGCCTCGGCTTTGTCCTCGTTGCGCGTAGTAGCAAGGACATGCAAGCCTTTCTCCTTTGCGAGTGTGATGGCCGCCATGCCAACTGACGAGGGGCCTCCCCGCACCACGAGGCTTTGGCCTGGTTGTACCTCCATAGCGTCAAAGAGCGAACCCCAGGCGGTCAGATACGTCTCTGGAATTGCTGCCAGAAGTTCCCAGGGTAAGGTAGTCTGTAGTGAGATGACTTGGCTGGCAGGAACCAGAGTATACTCTGCATAGCCCCCATCATAGGCCCGCCCCATCTCTCCCATGACGGCTGCAACTGTTTGCCCGACAGTAAAACTGGTCTGCGGTGCTGCTTCGACAATGCCAACACACTCAATGCCGAGCACACGTGGAAACTGCACGCTTGGAGAATACCCCTGTCGTGTATACATCTCTGAGCGATTCAATCCAAACGCTTTGACATGAATCAAGACCCATCCTGCACGCGGTTGTGGTTGAGGAAGGATACGGATTTGAAGCACATCGGGTGATCCTGGGTGTTCAACAACAATCGCTTTCATGTTAGTTCCCTTCTTTCATTCAATTCTCAACAACAGGAAAGAGAGCCTTCTACTAATGAGCAGAAACCTTCATGCAACAGAGGCTTCCCTTGAGAGACACGACACTCTGCAATGCTGTGTAAGAACACCATTGAGTGCGCCTGCACTCTTTCTTATAAGTCTGTCCTCTTATCTTGATATGCCGCTATTATTGCTCGACCTCACCAAACGGTCTAATACGTTGCACGTCCCCCGCTCACGTCGTAGCATTGCCCTGTCACAAAACTTGCGTCTGCAGAGGCGAGAAAATGCACGACGGCCGCCACCTCTTCTGGACGCCCCATCCGCCCAAGAGGCACCTTGCTTTTCATATACTCGACAGCATCAGAGGTAAGTTGTGCTAAGAGAGGTGTTTCAATCACTCCCGGAGCGACACAATTGACCCGTATCCCCTCAGTGATCACCTCTTTCGCGAGTGCTTTTGTGAGCGCAATCACTCCTGCCTTTGAGACTGAATAGGGAATCATGGTTGGATTCCCCTCTTTGCCAGAAATGGAGGCAATATTGACAATGCTCCCACTGTGCTGTTGTCTCATCGTTCCAATCACAGCTCGACAACAGGAAAAGACACCAGTGAGGTTCAGTGTCAGCACTCGTGTCCACTCCTCTTCACTCAGTTCCCACAGTGGAGCAGATCGTCCTGTGATGCCTGCATTATTCACCAAAATATCAAGACGCCCAAAGCGTTCAAGTGTCTGAGCGACCATCACTTCCACCTCCTCTTGTTGTGTCACATCAGCCTGGACCGCAAGACTCTTCATTCCTTTCGCACGAAGGTGCTCAGCAGCTTTCTCGGCTGCATCTGCATAGAGATCGACAAGCACGACTGAAGCACCTGCTTGTGCCAGACGTTCGGCTATCGCATAGCCAATCCCTTGTGCGGCCCCTGTGACCAAGGCCACTTGTTCAGCAAGCATGAGAAACATCGTATCGTACCTTTCTTCTCACTCAGGATGCGCTTCCTCCGCATGGTCGTGGTAGTTCAACTCAATGCAGATGATCTTGCCAGGGTGAGGGATGAGCGTTTCGAGAGCAACGCTGTCTTTAAGATACACTGCTTCATCAGGGACGTTCTCAAGTATTCTTCTTACTCGGTTCAATGCTGCTTCGCCTTCTTGCAGAAATTCAAGGAACGATACAGGAATGCGTGCGTCTGCTTGATGAAGATCAATAATAATCTCCTGCTGGTTGTGGTGAGAGAGGACACCAAGGCGATGCTCCCTTTCTTGAGTACGAAAGGTCACAAGATGCATAGTGTCTTCTTTCTCCCTTATGTGAAACTGATGGCAACATCGCCCAGCCCGTCAAAGACTGCATGGAAGGTATCGCCTTGCACAACGGATACAGCCGCACACATCGCCCCAGGAAGCACAAGTTGACCCGCTTCAAGACCAATCCCGAACTCAGAGAGCTTATTCGCGAGCCATGCCACCGCTGCCGCTGGATGCCCAAGTACAGCTGCACCCGTTCCCGAACCAACTTCCTCACCGTTACGGGTCATTGTCACACGTACCTTTACCAGGTCAAGCGCATCCATGGGAAAGACCTGTTCACTCACGATCACGCAGGCAGACGACGCGTTGTCGGCAATGGTGTCAACCAGCGTAATACGCCAATTGGTAATGCGACTATCAACCACTTCGAGTGCTGCTGATACTCCTCGTGTTGCCTGTATCACCTGTTCGAGCGTCACCCCTGGACCACGGAGGTCAGCCGCAAGCCAAAACGCAATTTCTGGTTCGATCCGTGGCTGAATCAAACGTTCAAATGCTTTTGTTCATACTCGTTCTTCCATCAGAAAATCTCGTACCAATCGGTTAAATGGGTTTGTCTGTTCAAGCTGGGTCCAATGACCACACTGTCCAAAGACGTGTAGTTGTGCGTCATCAAGCAGATGCAGAAGTGTTTCACTCGCACGTAAGGGAATCACCCGATCCTCGCGCCCATGAATGAGGAGCGTCGGAGCGTGAACTTCAGAAAGACGGTCTTCATAGATGGCAAGTGCATCGACTCCTGCTTGTCGTGGAACAGGGAACATGCTTGAGAATGCCTCCTGTATACCCGGACGCATACTTGCGTTGTAGCGCAGTTCGGCTAGTTCATCGGTCACAAAGTGCTGATGATCGTAGGTAAAGACACCAATCAAACGCTTCATTTCCGCCACACTGGGTTCGTACCCCCAGACATCGTTGAGTCCCTTGGTGATGGGAAAACGCACGCCGGTTGATCCCATAAGCACGAGATGGTCAACCATTTCAGGATGCATCACCGCCATCGCAAGTGCAACCGCACCACCCATCGAATTGCCAACGAGATGCGCTCGCTGAATGCCGACCGCATGGAGAAAGTCAAGTAGATGTGTCGTCCAGCCTTCGAGACTGTATGAATACTGTTGAGGAAGTTCTGTGTATCCAAAGCCTATTTGATCATAGGCAAAGACATGGAGGTGCTCCGCGAGATAGGGAAGCGCAAAACGCCAGTTTGCCCAGGCAGAAGCTCCTGGTCCTGACCCATGAATGAGGATGACAGGGCTTCCACTACCATCCTCGTGATAATTCGTGTTCACATCTCCTGCACGAATGAATTTTCCAATCTCAGGTGTTGCCGATGCTTGTGTCATACCACGTCCTTGTTCTTCTACGTTTCTCCTCACGTCGAAACTCGTGAGTGCGTGTGTCTGTGAGAAAGTGCCTTGTGTGATGGGAGCCTCGCTTCTAACGTTCCCGTCACACAAGAAGAGGGGGAGAAAGTCCTCTCGGACGACTGCTTAGGTTCCGTAGATGAAGAACTCTTGTGGCAATGGAGAACCCCACCAGATAATAGACTTCTCTATTTCATCCTTCGTCCAGGTGATTGGTTCCCAGTCGGGAGCGAAGATTTGATAGCCACCAGAGAACAGTTCGATGCGGTTGCCACCTGGCTCAAGCAGATAGATGAAAAATGCTTGTGTGACGCCGTGTTTCCCAGGTCCAGCCTCAATGGTGCATCCTGCGTCGGTGAGAATGTCGGCGGCACGAAGCACATCTTCCCGGTTGTCGAGGTAATAGGCAAGGTGGTGGAGACGACCATTTTGTCCCGTGCCATCCTGCATCACGGCGATGTCATGCACTTGAGATGTGACGGAAAGCCAACTTGCCCCTTCGACAGTGTCGTCAAAATACAAGTTTTCCCGTAAGTGAAAGCCGAGAACGTCTTCGAGCCACATTCGTGTTTTAGTGACATCGTTGCTCAACATGTTGATGTGGTCGAGACGACGCACACCCAAGCCACGATAGGGTGGTTTCTGCGGCGCATTTTTGAGACGCGACCGTTTGTCACCAGGCTGGAATTTCTCAACATCATAATACAGTTCCATTAGTTGACCGCCTGGGTAGGTGAAACGAATAGCGTCTCCTTGCCCTTTCTCCGTACCCGCCTCGACGTGTGTGACCGTCTCACCACGCGCCTCAATCTCTTTGGCAAATGACTCGACATCCTCTGGTGCCCCAACACGCCAACCGACATGTTCAAGACCGGGACGATCAGCCTCGGTTAAGATCAGCGTATGATGTTCCCAATCGCCCCATGCACGCATGTAGACCGAATGACCTGTGCGCTCGGTTTCTTCTAGTCCAAGCACATTTTTGAAGAAATCAACGGAGTCTTCAAGCTTTGAAGTACGTAGTTCAGCATGACCAAGATGTGCGATACGCATACAAGCCTCCTTGAGATACCCCTCATCTGGGTATGACATGTACGAAGCCAACCCAATCTGCGAGGGAGTACGTTTCAACAACTCTGTAGGGGAGCACTGCATTGTGACACGACAAGAACAGCATTTCGTGATGAAAGAACAGTTCTCTACTTCTCCCTATTTGCTTCCTCTAAATCATATATGATTTTGTATATGATATGTATATACACTAGAAAGTGTTGTTTGTCAAGGGGTTAGTCAATATCTTAGAAAGAAAAGATATATGATATACTATCGGAAACATGCTCTCTCTTGAGACAGAAATGAGAAGACTTTGATGAGTGTTGGACATCCAAATAAACATGAACAAGCCTATAGAGTGCTTCGTGAGCGTATCGTGAATGGAGCCTACGTCCCAGGGTACCGATTAGTCATCGACGCACTCGCGCGTGAACTCGGCGTCAGTGCGGTTCCGATACGAGAGGCTATCCGTCGTCTTGAGGCGGAAGGCTGGGTCGTCTACCGCCCTAATACAGGAGCACAGGTTGCCTCGATTGATGTTGCTCAATATGAGGCCGAGATATCAACACTTGCGGTCCTGGAAGGCTACGCCACTGCTCTTGCTGCACCACGCCTGAGCAACGAAGACCTCACGCTTGTACGAGCGATCAACGCACAGATGCAGCAAGTTCTCAGTGTCGCCGATATTGCTAGCTTCACTCAGCTAAACAAAGAATTTCATTTCTTTCTCTACGACCATTGTCCCAACGAGTATGTTGTGGATCTGCTCCGTCAAACGTGGGAGCGTTTAGAGGTCAGAAGTCACACAGATTTCCACTACATTCCTCAACGTGGCTGGGCATCTATCGAGGAGCATACCCACCTCCTCGACCTGATCGAGCAGCATGCATCCGCAAGCGAAATCGAGCAGATGGTGCGCGAACACAAACTGCACACGCTTGAAGCGTACCGCAACAGTTCACGCTATCAAACACGTCTCGCCTCCCCTCGGGCCAATAGCATTCCATAGGAAGTAGGCCCAGGATATGTGTAAAACTCGATCACCAAATAATTTGTTCTATTCTCTGCTGAGAAAGAAGCCCATCAAAGAATGCTTGGTGGGCTTCTCGTCTTCCATGGCTAACGATGGTCAGTTTCTTGAGGAGCTTCTTGATCTGGGGTCATAACACTTTTCGTCCTATCCCCCTTCCATTCTATGAAACGTCTCTCAACAGGTCTATAAAAGCAGTTTGTCGAGCGTGATCGGCAAATCACGGATACGAATACCAGTCGCGTGATAGGTGGCATTGGCAATAGCAGCAGCAGTCCCGACAACTCCGATCTCGCCGATGCCCTTGGCTCCCATCGGGTTGACATAGGGATCGTTTTCATCGATCCATGTAGCTTCAATCGACTCTACATCGGCATTGCTGGCAATGTGGTACTCTGCGAGATCGTGATTCACAAAATCACCGAAGTGTGGGTCCATCACACTGTGCTCGTAGAGGGCCATTGAGAGACCCATCGTCATACCCCCAAGAAACTGTGAACGTGCTGTCTTTGCATTCATGATGCGCCCCGCCGCGAAGACTCCAAGCAGGCGTGGTACCCGCACTTCACCCGTGTCTATGTTCACTCGTACCTCGGCAAATTGTGCTCCAAATGCGTGCATCGCGAACTTCTTCATATCAGGATTTTCGCCACCTTGCCCTGTCGCCTCGATTCCCTCTTCAGGAAGGACACCATGTCTGTGTTGCAGACGCTCACGCAACGTGTGCGCCGCCTCAACAATCGCCGTTCCCCAGGATGCCGTTCCAGCCGAACCACCAGCACTCGCTCCCATAGGGAGGAGCGAATCGCCGATTTCCAGGTGGATGGATTCAATTGGAACCTCAAGAGCGTCGGCGGCAATTTGTGTAAGGACAGTCCAGGCTCCAGTTCCGATATCTACTGCATCGATGCGCACGTGATACTGCCCCTGCTGATTCAGGTGTATTATTGCAGTTGAGGGAAGGCGAAAGACGGGATAGGTTGACGCGGCAACACCGACTCCGATGCGCCAGCGACCGATGCGACGCATACCAGGGTGAGGATCGCGAGCTTGCCAATCGAAGCGTTGTGCTCCCTCACGCAAACAGGCGACGAGACCGCGGCTACTGAAAGGAAGCCCAGTCGCCGGATCAGTCGTCGGTTCGTTGCGAATACGGAGTTCGATGGGATCAATCTTGCAGGCAATAGCCAATTCATCCATTGCCGACTCCAGCGCGAACATACCAAGGCTCTCGCCTGGTGCTCTCATGGTTCCAGAGACAGGCACATCAAGTTTGAGAACTTTATGGGTATTCGAGCGATTGGGGGCGGCATACATCGTCCGTGTTGCCATGCCCGTTTGTTCGACGAACTCCACGAGTTTTGATGTTGGAGAAACAATATCATGGGAAATGGCGGTCAAGTGCCCCTCCTTGTCCGCCGCGAGACGAAGATGCTGAAAGGATGGCGCACGATGAACCGTTTCTGCGAACATGTGCTGGCGCGTGAGCGAGAACTTCACAGGCCGCTTTACTACTTTGGAAGCCATCACTGCGAGAATCGTGGAAGAGACGGCAAGATACTTCGAGCCAAAACCTCCCCCCACGTAAGGAGCAAGTACTCGTACAAGCTCAGCTTTAAGGCCAAATGCCTGTGCAACCGTTGTCTGAATAGCATGTGCCCCCTGATTCGAGTCATAGAGGGTTACACCGTCATCACGCCAGGAGGCAACGGTGGCGTGAGGTTCCATGGGATTAGGATGATAGGCTGGCGTGGTATAGACGGTATCGATGGAGACCGCCGAAGATGCAAATGCAGCCTCCACATCTCCTGTAGATGTGTCTACCTGAGCCGGAGCATTGATTGTCTTTGGAGTGTATACGTCTTTGCGATCTGCATCGAACTGGACATCATGAGGCTGTTCGGAATAGGAAACGACGACGGCCTCTGCTGCTTGGCGTGCGACCTCAAGTGTGTGTGCCACCACGAAGGCAACGAACTGCCCACGATAGTCTACGGTATTCGATTGCAATACTCGAATGTTTGCTGGAATTTTCGCACTCAGCCGAGGAGCATTTTCATAGGTGAGGATGGTGATGACCCCTTCAATGGCCTGTGCCTTGCTCACATCAATGGATGCAATTTTCCCTTTGGCAATGCGACTCTGCACTGGAAAGCCATAGGCGATCTCTTTGAATGAGTGTTCAAAGGCATACGCGGCGGTTCCGGTGACTTTCTTTGGGCCATCGAGACGACTCAGTGGTTGACCGATGACGCGTTCGCGTATCATCTGTGCCATCTATTTTCCCTCCTGTGTCAGATCGAGTAGTGTGCGGACAAGTAGGTTACGTGCCAGAGGAACCTTAAAGGCGTTCTCTTGTAATGGCTTCGCTGCAGCGAGTTCGGCATCAGCGGCTTGACGAAAGACCTCTTCGCTCGCCTGAGCACCCAGCAGCATCGCTTCCGCTTTTCGTGCCCTCCACGGCATATGCGCCACTCCGCCAAAGGCTAAACGTACATCGCGTATGGTCCCATCTACCACGTCAACGGCTGCCGCAATCGAGACGAGCGCAAAGGCATAGGAGGCACGATCACGCACCTTGCGATAGTGCGAATGGACGGCAAATGGCAGGGCAGGCAACTCGAAAGCCGTAATCAACTCGCCATGCTCCAGCACATTATCCTGTTGTGGCTCGTCGCCAGGCAGACGAAAGAAGTCTGTGAGCGGAAGTGTTCGCTCTCCGCTGGATCCAAGTAGATGGATTGTCGCGTCAAGGGCAACCATTGCTACTGCCATATCGGAAGGATGCGTTGCGATACAGGCATCGGAGGTGCCAAGAATGGCGAGTTCTCGATGATGTCCCTCACGCGCAGGACAACCACTGCCAAGTTCTCGCTTATTACAGGGTTTGGAGACATCTTGAAAGTACAGGCAGCGCGTGCGTTGCAACACATTGCCGCCCGTGGTTGCCTGATTACGCAGTTGCCCCGAAGCTCCTGCCAGTAACGCCTGCGAAAGGACAGGATAGCGCGACCGAATGAGTCGCTCGGCTGCAAGCTCACTATTGCGAACCGCGGCTCCAATGTACACGCCTCCATCGGCACGTTCCTCGACCGCGTTGAGCGGCAGATGCGAGATATCAATCAGCACGTCTGGTTGTGCCACACCCAGTTTCATGAGATCGACGAGGTTGGTACCACCACCAAGAAAGGCTCCTGACGGTTCTTTGCTTAACAGCGCAACAGCTGTGGATGCATCAGTAGCACGTTCATAGCGAAAGGGTTTCATGCGTGTTGTGCCTCCTCCGCGATAGCTGCAACGATATTGGGATAGGCGGCGCACCGACACAAATTGCCGCTCATGCGTTCGCGTATCTCATCCTCACTCAGCGTTATCTGTTCCGCAGTCACGTCGGGCGTGACTGCGCTGGGCCATCCTGCCTCCACTTCTTGGAGCATGCCCACCGCAGAGCAGATTTGTCCTGGTGTGCAATAACCACATTGAAAGGCGTCATGGTCGATAAAGCATTGTTGGAGGGGATGAAGCTGGTCATCGTCAGCCAGCCCTTCTATCGTCACGATCTCGACATCTTGCTGGGCTACCGCCAGTGCAAGACAGCTATTGGTACGCCGACCGTCAAGGAGAACGGTACAGGCACCACATTGTCCATGATCACACCCTTTTTTCGCACCCGTCAGTCCAAGATGTTCACGCAAGACATCCAGGAGGGTTGTACGGGTATCAATGGAAAGGTCGTAGTTCGTTCCATTCACGTGCAGAATGATGGGAAGGTCCATTGAACGAGGACTCCTTTACATAAGTATTTCTCTGAATACACTATCTCACAACCACATCTGTTCACAGAAGACGTATTGGGCTTCGATGATGAGTGATTTTTGTAGATATATCTATGATAGAAGAAAGAAGAGCGCACACGCTTCTCTATTCGTGCTACTTTTGTTCAAAACGTGCGCTCTCTTGGTGATCGAGTCGAGAGTGACGAGATGTCTGACCTCATTGTCCTTTGAAGACCTGGATACAGATGGCTGTTCGCTTGTCAAAACGCATGAGTGTAGCGTAGGATGGACAAACAACACGACGCTCTGTTTCGTGGGCGTCGCGTCGAGAAGAGACAAGGGTGTGCCTATGTACAAGGAAAAGTACCCTTGTCTGAACGGAGAAAGATAGGATGAAGCAGCATCAGGGAAGAGAGCATCAAGAAAAGGTGCGTGTCTCGACCATCGAGTCGTTTTTCGATCTCGTCTTTGTGTTTACCATTACCCAACTCACGTACCTCGTCCAGCACGCGCATAACCCGCTCGACTTTCTGCTTGTGCTCCTGGTCTTCATGTTAATCTGGTGGATGTACGATGGCTACACATGGCTGACGAATCAAGCCGGTGCCCAAGGAACAACGCGTTTCATCCTCATTGCCGCAATGGTCGGTTTTTTTGTGATGGCTCTCTCTCTACCTAGAGTCTTTACCACTGATGGGCTTGTTTTCGGGCTCGCGTATCTGTTTGTGATCGTGCTCCACCTGGCGGGCTTTCTCATGAAAAGAGGAGAGAGCTTGGTACGTGCAACACTATTGGGGATTGCTCCATTCAATCTCGGTGCCGCGGCTCTCGTACTCGCCGCAGGACTTTTTCATACAACCTGGGATTGGCTCTTCTTCCTTGCCGCCGTGTTTCTCTTTGCCGTTGCGACGATCTTTGGTCCCGAACGAGGTTTCTCGCTCAACGCATCGCATTTCGTCGAGCGGCACGGTCTCGTCATTCTCATCGTTCTTGGGGAGTCTGTTGTCGATATCGGCACTGGTGCTCCTTCTCGCACACTTGATGCGTGGACACTTACGGCGGTCATCCTCTCGCTTGTCCTAATCGCCGCACTCTGGTGGAGCTATTTTGACCACGACGACAAACGTGCAGAGTACGCGATGGTTTCGGCTTCGCCGAAGGCTCGATCTCGTATGGCGTTAGTAGGATATTGGTATGCGCATCTTGTCATGATTGCGGGCATTGTCCTGATTGCAACAGGCGTCAAACATGTGGTTGCACGTTCCACGGGGTCGAGCCAAGGGGCAGAGTGGTTGCTGGTAAGTGGAACGGCGGTCTATCTCCTTGGTGACGTTCTGTTTCGATGGGTGATGAGCATCCGACCAGTGTTCGTGCGTACTCTGGGTGCTGCTCTCGTCTTGACGTTGGGAGGTGTCGGTCAGATCTGGGGCGGCGTTGCCGAGTTAGGCGCGGTTGCAGTGTTGGTGATAGTCCTCCTCTGGATAGAGCAACGACCGGAGCGAGGGAAGAATCGGTCTCACGTCTAACCGCTTCTTCCTGTATCAAGAAATTTTCAGGGAACTGCTGCTCTCACGTCATGAATGGACTCTTGATGGGTTGGGGCATGTTGTTTTCTCGAAACTTGCAACCAAGAGAGACCCTTGTTTCTCTCTCGCTATGACGAGTTCGTCTTGTAGAGTTTGTATTTCAAATACATAGTTATTTATCTCGATGTGCTGTGTAAGCCTCCCTCCTGGCTCACATGTTGCGACGATGGATGTCTGTAAGCCTGAGCGAGTCTACGAAAATGGCGGAGCATCGGTTCTATAGCTCTCGCTTGCTCCTTATATGCCTAGTTTGTGCTGCTCAACTTCTGACTGGTCAGAAACGTCCAGAAATTGTTGCAGTTTTGCTCGTGTCATGGCATTTGGCATGTAAGTGGTAATTCTGACATCAGGGAAGCTTTGCACCTGCAAAGTGAGATGTTGAAACTCCAGGTGCCCCAGCGTCGGATGCTCCAGGATTTTGTCGCCATCCAGCAAGCGAGGAACATCGTGTTGGGGCCACCACTGGCAAAACTCAGGACTAACCTGCTTGAGAGCCTCAATCAGTTCCTCGAACCATCCGTCGCCAGATGAACTCACACAAGCTGTGCGAAACTCTGCTAACAGGTCCCGTGCTATCTGCTCCCGTTGGGGAAAGCTCTCCTGTGCCATCGGATCAGTAAAGAATCGCCAGACCAAGTTGTGCTCGTATGGAAATGACGCTCCCGAAATGGCAAAGACTCTATCGGCGGCTCTGTTCCAAGCCAGCCAGTCCCATCGCTTTCCTAATACATATGCTGGAGTTGGGTCCAGATCATCCAGCATCTGTTGAAGCACCGGACTGATGCGTTCTTCCGAAGAGGTAGCATGAGGGAGAAAGGGTTGCCCGGCGAGCAGAGATAGATGCCGACGTTCATTGGCTGTCAGCCTCAGTGCCTGAGCAAGACTTTCCAGCACTTCTGCCGAAGGGTGTACATCACGTCCTTGCTCCAGCCAGACGTACCAGGAAGTGCCAATATTGGCCAACTGCGCGACCTCCTCGCGGCGCAGCCCTGGCGTTCGCCGTCGAACGCCGGGTGGCAATCCTACATCAGCGGGAGCAAGGGAAGCTCGCCGCCTGCGTAAAAAATCGGCCAGGGCCCCTCGTCGCTCGCTCTTTTGCATCTCAACTGCTCCTTATCCTGGTGATCAGAGACCTATGATCAAGAAACCCTGGTACGAGTAACATAAAGAGAGTATATTCAAATGGAGCAGTCTTCGTCAAGACGCTCAGGCACATTTTTTACTCAAGCATCCTGTTGATGTTCGCTTTTCTTTTGCAGTGGCGCGACGCGCCATCGGAAGAGATATGATTGTTGTACCAGAAAGAATTATGAGGGGTAACCAGACTGATGAAAGAAACTATTGGTTTTATTGGACTGGGTGAGATGGGTCAACCAATGGCCCTTAATCTGCTCAAATCGGGGTATGCGCTCAAAGTCTACAATCGTACAGCTAGCAAAACCGAGCCATTGGTCGCTCGGGGAGCGGAGTCCGTTTCTCAACCAAATGACGTTCTGTCAACCGGAGGAGTTGTCGTGTCGATGGTGAAGGACGATGCCGCGCTGCAAGATATAGTGATGAGCCCAGGGTTTTTGGAGCAACTAGGACAAGGGGGCATCCATCTCTCGATGAGTACCATCTCTCCTGTGACAGCGCACAAGCTTGTAGAAGTCCATGCGAAGCAAGGGAGCCAATATGTTGATGCACCCGTCTTTGGAATTCCCGAGGCGGCGGCTGCACAAAAGTTATTGATATGTTTTGCCGGGCCACAAGCTGCGAAAGAGCGAGTTCGACCACTTTTGGAGGCAATGGGTCAGGGCGTCTTCGATTTCGGTGAGGTTGTTGGAGCAGCTACTCTCGTCAAGCTCAGTGGCAATTACATCAATTTTGTAGCGGCGCAAGCACTGGGAGAGGTGCTCGACCTGGCAAAAAGGAGTGGCATGAATCCCATGAAAGTGGTTGACATGTTTACTCAGACACTGTTTCCCATTGAGATTTATCAGGACTTAGGTGAACGGCTCGCTCTCAACCCTAATCTCCTTTCGGGAAGTTGGATCGCCTTAAAAGATGTCGGTCTTTTCGAGGAAACGGCAATACAGGAGGGATCTCCAGTGCCATTGGCCCGCAGATTATACAGCATCTTAACGAAAAATGGTGGTTCCAGTGGGGGAAACGACGCACGCGTCCGGTCGGAAGGCGAGTGATGCTTACCTTCCTCGACGTGCTACAATTATATACGCTGGAAAGAAATGTTCTTATGACTGAGGAAGGTACAAGAAGCTAGGCACGTGAACAGGTGATTCGAGTTGCGGGACGCCTCTTTTGTGAACAAGGGTATGCGGCAGTCACCATGCGCGGTCTCGCCGAGGCTCTCCACATGCGTCAAGCCTTCCTGTACTATCACGCGCCAGAAGGGAAAGAACAGCTCTTTGTCGATGTTCTTTCCCAATATCTTTCTCAACGGCATGGATGCAAGAACCAGTACAAATTACAAGAATCTTGACCAATTCTGTTGTATTCAATAGAAATGTTCTTGTAAATAGATGTATTTCTATGGAATAAGTATATAGTATAGAGAAAAATTTCTTTTATATTCGATTACCACGTTCTATGCTCATTGTCTATTCTGATCTCTTGTGCTATGATAAGTGCGAGAGCTTTAGCTATTCTGAGACGAGAAACGAGTATGTCTGATAGAGAAGAGGGTGTTTTCACCAAACGTTTTGCCGTTTAGACGGGCTTAAAATATGTGAAGCGGTTATGAAGTACAACGTGGACCGTCAACGTGATATTTTTCAGTTCTTTCTGGATGATTACTCGTCATCGCTTCTTCTGATTACTCTGCCTGAGTGTTACTACAGCCGTTGTGCTGATTCGACTCGTATGAGATGTTCGTACCTCTCTATCAGAACATGTCTCGGGAGAAATCTTGTAATTCGTTTGAAACGAGAAACTATGACACACGATGACCTGTCTGCGAAAAAAGAACGTGCTATCCCTTCCCATACCTCAACGCGCGACTTCGAGCACTATGTTGCTTCTCCTCCCATTCTTTCCAGCCGCGATCTTGGCTGGGAAAGCGTGATGGTTCGTGAGTATCAGGAACCCACTGAGATGAAAGAGGAACTGCTCATGCCGACAGCTCCTGATATCCTTCTCACGTTGACCATTTCTGGGGTGACGCACGTCGAGTGCCGTGCTCTGGATGGTCCTTGGGTCTCCAATGTGACTCATGCTGGAGATTTGTGTCTCACACCTGGGGATGGTGCGCCCTATGCAGTGCGTTGGAAGAGCCTCTCGCCCGAGCCAATCCGCGTCCTGTACCTGCACCTTAATCAGCACCTATTTGCTCAAACCATAGAAGAATTGACAAGCCGTGATCCTGCTCGCGTGATGCTTCAGGACCGATCAGGCTTCCAGGACCCACTCCTTTCACAGTTAAGTCTTGCATTACAACGAGAAGCATGCCAACCCGTTTTTGCAAGCAGGCTCTATGCTGATACGACAGCCGAAATGATGCTTGTTCATCTCCTGCGTCACTATTCGACGCAGCACATCTCTGTGCCAGAATATACACAAGGTCTTTCTCCTCAGCAGATGAGACGGGTAATCGATTTCATCTATGCCCACCTCCAAGACGCTCTTTCTGTGGGTCTGCTTGCACAGCAAGTCGGTCTCAGTAGCTATCATTTTGCACGTCTCTTCCGCCAAACAACTGGCGAAAGCCCACACCAGTTTCTCCTCCTCAAACGGCTTGAGGCTGCCCAGCGTCTTTTGCGGAAAACGGATCTGCCGCTCTCGCAGATCGCTCAGGATGTAGGCTTCTCCAACCACGGTCACTTCACACAGGTCTTCAAACAGCATATGGGCCTCACCCCACGTCAGTATCGACAGCAATGGTAAGCACGAACACTTTTGCAATGAGAAGGGAGAGCGAGATACGAAGAGAGGAGACTACCTCGTACTTTTTCGTCAGGATCACCCTGTTAGGCACGTAAAAACTTTTCTACACGGCTTTAAGAAATTGAAGGCTTGATCCAGATGCTGAAAGAGTAGTCAATTTCGTCAAAGTATCTGTTTCAGAGACAGGAGTGTACACAATCATTTGTAAATCAGGATGATCTGCAAGATGAAAGGTCGTTGCCTGCATGGTTAACATCCCAACGAGAGGATGATTGAGGCGTGTCTGTCCCGTATGCACTCCTTGCACATCATGTCGAGGCCACCACTCGCGAAACTCTGGACTCACCTGTTTAAGTTCTGTGACGAGTTCTGTTAACCATGCTTCTCCGACATAGCGTTGGGTACTGGCACGAAAGAGGGCAAGGGTACGCTGCGCTTCTGTCTCCCAATCCACGAGTTGTGTGCGTAGCCGTCGATCCGTAAAGAGAAACCAGGGAAGAATGCGTTCTTGGAGAGACATGGTGCTAAAATCAGCATACACCTGACAGGCCGCCCGATTCCAGGCCATGATATCCCAACGTGGACAGACGACGTAGGCAGGATAAACTCCCATTGAATCAAGGATGAGTTGAAGGGCAGGATCAACGGTTTCTGTCGCAGGAAATGGAGTGGCAGGAAGCTGCTCTCTCGCCAGAATAAAAAGATGTTCTTGCTCATCGGCGTCGAGTTGTAAGGCTTGGGACAAACTTTCCAGTACTGGAGCCGAGACGGTAATAGCTCGTCCTTGTTCGAGCCAGGTATACCACGTCGTCCCCACTCCTGCAACCAGTGCCAGTTCTTCTCGGCGCAGTCCTGGCGTCCTGCGTCGTTTTCTCTTAGGAAAGCCAAACTGACTGGGGGAAATGCGTTCACGACGGGTCCGCAAAAACTGGGCTAATTCTGATCGTCGCTCTTGCTCATTCATCGTTTTCTTCCTTATCCGGGTAGCTTTTATACCAGGATACTTTGGCTCCTGGTTCCAACACCACGCTCATTGCATAATTCTACCATACCTATACCACCACTTTGTACGTAAGAGCAAAGTGGTGGTGAGTCGATACATTTTTCTATGTAAAAAAGGAGTCTAGAGCATGAATTCTCAGCAGGTTGTCCTTGTGACAGGAAGCAGTAGTGGATTCGGTCGCAGAATTGTTGAAACGTTGGCACGGCAAGGTCATCAGGTGTTTGCTTCTCTGCGTGATGCCAATGGGCGTAACGCCCCATTTGCAAAGGAATTACGCGATGTCGCGCAACGCGAGCAACTTGCGCTTTCCGTTCTCGATCTTGATGTGACTGATGAAACCTCAGTTAAGCAGGGGGTTCAGGCAGTGATTGAGCAGGTCGGGCACATTGATGTGCTTGTGAACAATGCAGGAGTCACCCAAGCCGGGATCACGGAGGGATATACGCTTGATCAGGTTCGTACGCATATGGAGGTCAACTTCTTCGGTCCCCTTCACCTGGACCGCGAGGTTCTTCCGTACATGCGCCATCAGCGCAATGGCTTACTGATCCATATGAGTTCCATTTCCGGTGGCTTCGTATTTCCCTTTGTAACACTTTACTCTGCCAGTAAAATGGCTCTTGAAGCACTGGCCGAAGGCTATCACTATGAACTTGCTCCCTTAGGTATTGAATCGATCATCATAGAGCCTGGACTGTTCCCAACAGGGTTACTGGCGAGTCAGCAAGATCCTGGTGATCAGGGACGATTGAGCGAGTATGGGAACCTCAACGATATTCCTGCGCAAATCTTGCGTGATACTGAAGCCGCGAACAATGGGTCAGCTGCACCAAGCCCACAGCTTGTCGCTGATCTCATTGCCGATCTCATTGCACAATCAAGAGGAACACGTCCCTTGCGCACGATCATCGGTAACGACCCGGGATTGGCTCCCTTGAATGCAGCAAAAGCCCATGCTCAACAGAAAATACTCGATGCATTAGGTTTGACGACGGCCCTCGCTTTCAAAGTACCCAACAAAGACAGAATAGAAAGGTAGGTGGCCCCCTCACCCGTCCGGTATTCCAAAGAATGAGGCAATTGCAGTCTTATGAGGAGAAACAAAGGAGGATTGGTTCATGTCTACGATCACATGCATGCTCTTAAGTGTAAAGCATTGATGTGATGATACATCTTTCCATTCAAATAAAAGGATATTGCTTAGGTTCAGTTACTGCTCTAAAAGTGAAGGAGAAAAAAATGATCGAAAAAACAAACGAAAGCACGACGCTCAAGTACGATGTGTTCGTGGTAAAAAGCTCTGGCATCCCAAGTGATTTACCAGTAGGCACTGAGTCGCTGCAATGGGTCACGAATACAGCAACGCTGATCTATGGCGAACAGGATGCTGTTCTTGTTGACACATTTCTTACGCATGAACAAAATCTTCAATTGATAGATTGGATTACGAAAAGTGGGAAGAACCTGCTTGCGATCTATATTACCCATGCTCATGGCGATCATGCCTTTGGTATCAAGATGGTGCTGGATCGTTTTCCGAATGCAAGAGCAGTTGCGACTCCTGCTGTTATTAAAGCGATCCAGATGCAAATCGATCCTGAGTATATGAAGAGCTTCTGGTTGAAACTTTTTCCGGGTCAAATCTCTGAGCCACTCGGTCTTCCTGAAGCTCTTGACCGTCAGGAGTTTGAAGTAGAAGGGCAGAAGCTGGTTGTCGTAGACGATGGGTTCACTGATACCGCCGATTCGACCTCTCTTTACGTCCCATCAATCGGCTTGCTTGTTGCCGGAGATGCAGTTTACAATGGCGTTCATCCTTATCTGATTGAGACAAGTGAACAAACGCGACTGAATTGGATCACTGCGCTTGACAGGCTCGAAGCCCTGAACCCACATGCCGTTGTTGTAGGCCACAAGAATCCAGCCAATGGCGATGATCCTCACCATATTGAAGCAACCCGGGCGTACCTTCGTGATTTTAACCGTTTAAACCATGAAACGACGACCATACGCGAATTCTATGACAAGATGCTGGCACTCCATTCACATCGTGCCAATCCAGGCGTACTTTGGCTTTCCGCGAAGGCTGCTAAAAGAGAATAAGAGGTGGGTCCAGGATAAACGTTATTGGCGAATTGCTCTCTGTTCACCCTTTTGAACACAGTACCTATGCTGTACGCAGAGCCTTAAGGGTGAACAATTGCTTTTCGCCAATGCGCTGGATTGCCTCTCTGCTTGCAAGTATAATGGACTCCATAATCTGTGCAAAGGAAGAGGCATCGATGGAAGGACTTCCTCGTCTTTTCGAGAAACAGGACAGTACTGTCGAGCTAAAAGCCACCTATGAGCAACAACAGACTGAGCTGTATGCAGAGATTGGCAAATTAACAACACAAGTCACGTGGTTGAAAAAAAGTTTCAACTCTGAGCCGAGAGGAGCGTATGGTTCAGATAGAACGAGAGGAAAGCAATCTTCCTCTGAGCCTACAAGCAGATTTGTTGAGCATCAGTCGTTCCAGCTTGTACTATCAACCACGTCCACCTTCTCGGGAAGAACTGGTCATTAAGCGTCGTATTGATGAGTTACGGAGTATCCGTTCTACGGCTCACGAAAAATGGCGGCACAGTTACAGCGAGAAGGAATGCAGGTCAATTGCAAAGCGGTACAACGGCACATGAGTGAGATGGGCATCCAAGCCATTTTTCCAGGACCAAATCTGAGTCGGTGTCGGCTGAAAGAACAGCTGTATAACAGCTGACAGCTGATAGAGTGAATTGGACGACTACAGAGACTGAGAAGGATGATATTGTCCTGAATATGTAGATTCAGAGAAGAGAAATACAAAAGGTAGAGTAGTAAACGCTTCCTTCGTCTTCCCCTCTCAGCTCGGCGAATAGACATATGTTCTTGCTCTACGCAGAATGAACGTCCTCGATTTGTATCCGCTCAGAAAGATTCAAACGAAATGTGCCATAGGGAGTTACATGACTATAGATGAGTGGAGTGAGTGCTCGCAGGTCTTCTTTCTTCATCTGCTTAAACTGTTTAGGTTCCGCTAGGACACGCTGGATAAGCAATGTATTGACATAAACAAGGCAGATTTGAAGCAAGTGCAGTGAGAGCGCGGAGAGTTCTTGATCGGCGAGACGATTTGAAGCAAACTCACTACTTCTGCCATAGAAGATAAAGGTGTTCGCCCCGTTCCAGTTCTCTATCACATTGAGTCCCTCATTGATCTCACGACGAAGTGCTTCCGATTCCAAATAGCGACACAGAAAAATGGTTTTCACCGCTCGTCCCAACTCTAAAAAGGCACGATAGGTGGGATGCTGTGGTCCTGTACGCTTAAAGCGATTGAGGATCGCCTCCGTTTCTGCGGTTCCCAATCGCATCGCCGTTGCATATTTGATCATCTGATCATATTGTTGCTCGATCAATGTCCAGTTAATGGGCGGGTTGAGGACCTGTTTGAGATTTGGATATGCATCAGGCTCCCCCGCCTTCGGTCGGTAGAGCTTTTGCTTCCCAATGTTTTTCATACGTGGCATCAACTCAAAACCAAGGAGGCGACAAAATCCAAAAGCAACTTCGTCTTGACCATGTGTATCCACGAACTGCTTTTCCACCGTCATCTCTGTCAATGCCGTAACACTCCTTTAATCATGGCTGCAACCTCTGAGGAGGAACATGTTTTCAGTTGTGAGTAAATGCAGGTTGCGTGCTTTTCGACATGCCAGTAGATCATAATGCCCTTGCCTCCGTAGCGTAAGTGCCATTGAGTCATCAAATTTTGATCCCAGGCACCGAACTGGGTTGAGTCTAATGCACAAGTCGTCGTCCCTTCACCCCAAATGTGCGGTTGACGCACTTGGAAGATGGCATTGGCAACATCGACAATAGCTGCTCGAAGTTGATCCGCATCATGGAGGTGATGTTGCCGTGTATAGAGAAGTTGCTCGTAGTTCTGTCCGTGATCTCCCATACTGCTTCGCTTGAGTCCAGTATTGGTTCCCATGCCATACAGACATAACAAGAGGCGTTTCTGCAACGTTTCACGTGTGAGGACCTCACGCGTTGCTGGACTCTTGAGATGTCTTGTGAAGTCGATCCGCAGGTCTGCTTCCTTCAAGAAATCTAATAAGGACGTCATTCCCCAGCGTTTGATAATTTCTGCCTTGAGTTTGCCAAGGTTCTGCGGCTCAAGTTGAGGCGCAAAGGGAGTGAGATGAATCCACGCACTACCTTTCTTGTCTGTAATTCTCACCTTGTCGCTCAGTTTCGGGAGTTTCTGGTCAAGAGAGGTCATAGCTTCGATCATCTGCGTTTGCAACCGATCCACGAACGCCTTGGCTTCGCGTGGCTGTCCAAGCTCCTGGTAGTATTGCTCCCGTTTCTCCTCAAAGTCTTTGGGCAGATCATCATCGGGATTGCGGTATTTATTGGCATCCACGACCCACACCTCACGACACCGTAATGCATCGCGGACCGCCTCTAAGACGCACAGTTCGTAATTGACCCGATTGATGCGCCACTCACCCTGCGTATCCTTCTCCTGCACGAGGTCTCGCCACATCGGACGAACCACCCCGTCCATAGGTGGGTTTTCGTCTGCTGGATAAGAGACCCCAGGAACCCCCACATACCGTTTGAGCACCTCGATAGCTTTGACCACAAGTTGATGCGTCTCATTACTTGAGCGAAACTGGAGCATGTTCAAGAGTCCTGGCATCATGCGTCGATAGTGATCACGATACGATGAACGCATCTTGAGGTAAATACGATCCTGATGTGTTCCTTTGCTCTCTTCCTCAAGAATCGCCTTACATTTCTTCTCATCCATCACAGGATAGATGCCATCACGGATCGTTTTCTCGGGAGAGGCAAGTGCTACTTCAGCTACTTGACGGAGCAGACGTGGTTTATTATCAACGTGTTGCTTCATCTCGTCGAGGACTTGTTTGCCCACCTTTTTATCGGCATTGGTCTTGATACGATGAACAACGAGCAACAGCAGTTCGATCAGACCATCAATGAGTTCCGCTTTGCGGTGGAGGCAGAACGCCGACAGATAGGTGTATCGGATGGCGTCGGAATGGCGGCGCAGCTCCCCTAGTGACTCCGTTGCCGCTCGGTCTCGATACAGCATGAGAACACAAGGCGAGACTTTTCCAAAGAGGTCAGAGGGAAAGCTGAGTTGGGACAAAACACGGAGTTTGTCCGTTTCAAAAAGCACACTTTCCGAACCAACAGCACCTGGATTGGTTTTTAAGTCATGCCATTTGACGACAAGAGGACGTGGGTTTGTGGACGACTTATTCTCTTTATCGGCATTTTCCACCTCATCAAGGTCGCTGCGTGCCAAGAGGTCGTCAAGCTGCATACGAGTAGAGAGAGGAAGCTTCTGCAGAACCTCCTCAAAAAAAAGGTGTTCGTAGGTCGCACACG
>CAXUHF010000087.1:0-3143 GCA_964250765.1 uncultured Ktedonobacteraceae bacterium
GTCATGCCGCGTGTGCGCGGCATGACCGCAACGACTCTCACCTGCTGTATTAATAATTGAACCTAGTGAAAGTAGGAAGTTTTTCTATGGCAGAGGCTCAGGACACCGACACAAGGCATGACACAGAGGAAGACGCACAGCATCTATATGTCGTTGAACTGTCAACGGAAAAAATTCCTACGACACCTCTTTTTGTTGAGCAACGCGTATCGGGCAACAACGCTCCGCCGTGGTTGCGCCCCTTTTTTAGCCTGCGTACACAACTTACAACTGCCTACTGCTTTATTCTTTGCGCCGTCGTCATCACCTTTTACACGCTGTATGATCCGCATGCCTCACATATCGATGTCTTAGGCATTGTTATAGCTACAGTTGCTGCCGGAACGCTGCTAGCCTTTCTTGTTAATACACTTTTACTACGACCACTCTGGCGCGTTACGGATGCGTCGCAAGCAATTGCACTCGGCGATTTGAAACAGCGCGAACGCCTTCCTATGCGCCTTCCACCACAGGACGAGATTGACCGCTTGGCGGGTAGCCTGAACGAGATGGTGATACGCTTGGAACGCGCTGAAGAAATGCAATTGAGGTCGGAGCAAAGGTTCCGACGCTTCTTTTCTGACGCCTCTCATCAATTACGTACCCCGCTCACCTCCTTACGCGGTTTTACCGAGGTCCTTATGCGTGGAGCAAAAGACGATCCCGAAATGTCTATGCGCGTCCTCAAAATGATGAAAGGCGAGGCCGAGCGTATGACCTTTCTCATCAATGACCTTTTGACAATGGCGCGTCTCGATGATAGTCGTCCCATCAAAAAAGAGTACATCGACCTGCTGGCTGTAGCTGCAGAGGAAATAGAAAAAACACGGCTCCGTTCCAAAGATAATCGCCCCATCGCGCTCTCCATTCTGACTGAAAAGCGTCTTGGACTGAGAGGCGATCCAGAGCGCATTCAGCAGCTTTTCTTTGTGTTGCTGGATAATGCTATCAAGTACGGACGCCCTGCTCCTGAAGGCACAATCACTGTGCAGTTAGATCGTCAGGGAAACAACTCGATTGTACGTGTGATCGACAACGGAGAAGGCATCGCGTCCAATGAACTTGCCCACATCTTCGATGCCTTCTATCGTGGACAGCACAAACGCTCCACGTCAGCCAACGATACTCCATCATCTCCTGTCATGGGTACAGGTCTGGGTCTCACCATCGCTGTTGCTGTTGTGCGCGCTCACCACGGCACCATCTCCGTCTATAGTGAACCCGGCAAAGGGACAACCTTCACCGTTAAGCTCCCCTGCGCCGATTGAGATAATATTTGCAGTAGGCATGACAGGTGCTCTGCCCCTGTCATGCCAACAGTTCCTACACGATTGACCACATCTAGCACTCGTGATACACTGCGATAAAAGTATAGAGTACGTATGTTTTTAATATAGAGACATAAAAATAGCTATCTATAGAGAGCTTCTGAGCAAGCGAAGGTGGAATAGAACAATGTGGACCTCGACACTAGACCTCAGCCCTAGAAGAGTTATTCTAACGAATCTACTTGGACGATTTTGGCGTGGTGCATACTTCTCTTCTTTTGCTCCTCTACGCGTAGAAAATACGCCACGTCAGCCTCTTCCAGGTAATAGCTGGGTGCGAGTACGTAACCGTCTCGCGGGTATTTGTGGCAGCGATCTGCATTTGATTTATGCGGATGGAGACTTACGTGTTGCCCCTGCCGCCCTCCCAAATCATGCGACTACCTACCTTGGTCACGAGGTTGTTGGTGAGGTAATCGAGATTGGCGACGACGTACAACAACTACAGGTCGGCGACCGGGTGGTGTTACAACATGGTACCAACTGTCTCTCCTCTGGCGTACAGCCTCTGTGCCGTTCTTGTGCCTCCGGCAATTATGGTCTGTGTGAACGCGGTGTGCTTCCTGGCCCACATCCCATTGGTGGAGGCTGGAGCGAAGAAATGCTGCTGCACGAACAACAATTGTTCCGTGTCCCGACTGATATGCTCGATACACAAGCAGTGCTATTAGAACCAAGCGCAGTCGCAGTCCATACTGTGCTCCGCCACATTCCGCAGGCAGGAGACCGCGTACTAATTATCGGTGCAGGAACCATTGGACTGCTTACTCTTCAAGTTGTACGCGCTCTCGCACCACAGGCTGAAATTAGCGTTCAGGCTCGCTATCCCTTTCAGGTTGAAAAGGCGACACGTATGGGTGCTGCCCACATCATCTATCCACAAGACAGTTATGCAGGTGTGCAACAGGCGACACAAGCACAACTCTATACAGGCTTGCTAGGAAATCAAATGCTACTGGGTGGCTATGACGTAATCTATGATACAATCGGTAATCAAAAAACTCTTCATAACGCCCTTCGCTGGGCACGAGCAAAGGCTACCGTTGTGCTCGTCGGTCTGAACCTGCACATGATGCACATTGACCTCACACCCATCTGGTATCAGGAAATCAATCTCATTGGCACGTTAGGCCAAGGTATGGAGACGTGGCCTCCTGCTACCGATACACAACGCCCTACATTTACTATTACCTCGGATATGATTATGAACGGTGTGTTGCAACCAGAGCAGCTTATCACTCATCACTTCGCCCTGAACAACTACCGACAAGCACTGCTCACAGCACTCGATAAACGCGAACAACGCGCGATCAAAGTTGTCTTCGACTACTCCCTTCTACCCGCGTCTGTGGTCCCAAATGTACGTGCTTCCGCTCGCCAACCTAGACGTGCAACCATTGACATACGTATGACATCGCCACTCGCTACAAAAGACCTGGCACCCAAAGAACCGATGCCAGCACTGTCCAAATATCCCATTACACCAACACCACTTCCTGCACCAACCCTCGCGCCCGAACTACCTCCACGTATCGTGCCCGCACCACGCGTAGAGATCGATGTATCACACCCTCTTGACTCGCAAGAGACTCTTGTAGAAGCCGATGTATCGCGTCCTCTTCCTCTTCCAATACCTGACGAGCAAATCATCGAAGCCGAACCACCTGTAGCGATTGATGTATTACATTCCGATGAGGAAGAACAACATCAATACGAAGAAGAGCCTGTAGCGATTGATAGGGAGACGAGCGGGAGGGGGGGGCCGACAACGATGGA
>CAXUHF010000087.1:3153-10447 GCA_964250765.1 uncultured Ktedonobacteraceae bacterium
CCGCAAGGGTCTCCCCTACACCTATGGCAACGACAGAAACCGAACATGTAGGGGAGACCCTTGCGGTCTCCCTGCCTAACGAGGCGCACGATGTCGAAGAACAAAGTACAACAACAGAGCAGGCAGAGGAGCCTTTTCACACATTTGATGAAGAGCCACTAAACGAACTTGAATGGCTTGATGTGATCAGCGCAGAGCAGGATATGCCAGAAGTACAATACGTCCCTGACGTAGCAGACGCTCCTCCTCTTCCAGACGAAGCATGGTCCGAAGAGGAACCTATGCTGCACGAAGATGCTCATGAAGGAGACCTCGCACAAGATGTTCCTGAACCCGACGTTGATGAAGAAGAGACAGCAACGAATAGCTCTCGTGAGACGTTACTAACTCCAAAGACTACCAAGGCTGTAATTCCTGGTAGACAACGTTCTAAAAATAAACATAAGGGGAGAAACACGACAGGGAGTTTTCGTTCATGATAGAGCATTCACCTGTATCTCTACCACCACGTCGTAGTCATCGAAAACTTTTCGTGCTGATTGCTTCAGTAGGACTTATTGTCCTGCTTGCCGTTGGTAGCCTCATTGGACAACGCCTACTTGATGGCTCGTCAAATACCTCATTTGCAAGCACAACAGGTATTGGGGGAGCATTTGTACAGCCGCCACTCAGTGCGGCACAGGTGAACGACTTGCACCATCTTGTCAGTCACATGCAATATAAGCAACTTGCTAGCCTCTATGTCTCGCATATGAGTCTTGATGAAGAGTTGGGTCAGCTTATTATGGTCGAATATGATGATACTTATTATTCGCCCGACCTTGACATGATGGTAAATAAATTACACGCAGGCGGCGTCATCATGTACGAATTCCAAATGCAGACAGCATCACAAACCGCGCACGATATCGGTCAGATGCAAATGCATGCGAAACTCCCGCTTCTCATTTCGTCCGATGAAGAGGGAGGTATCGTGCATCGCCTGATAAACATTTATCCGCCGCGTCCTTCAGCTCTCTCTGTCTATCAAAGTGGTAATCCTAACTATGCAGCACAACAGGGACATCTCGTCGCGCACGATCTCAAAGCCATTGGCATCAACGAAAATCTCGCACCTGATGTAGATGTTGCGCTCATTCCCAACGCGCCCGACCAGATCACGCGCACCTATGGCTTTACAACAGCCTCTGTGGAGCAATACGCTGGCCCCTACATGCAGGCTATGCAAAGCGATGGTATTATTGCCTGCATCAAACACTATCCGGGCCTTGGAGATGCCAGTACTGACGCCCACTTCGGCCTACCAGTTGTCAATCGTACGCGTGACCAACTCTACTCCGTCGAGCTTGCACCCTTCAAACACTTTATTCAATCGCAAAATAAGCTCGATAATCCGGGTATGATTATGCCAACCGATGTCCTTATGCCCGCCATTGATCCCAAGATGCCTGCGGAACTCTCGCATATCTTTATGACCGATATCCTGCGCCACCAATTTGGCTACGATGGTGTCGTACTCACCGACGCCCTTTACATGCAAGGTATCTCCCAAACGTGGAGTATGCCAGAAGCGGCAGTTTTAGCATTGAATGCTGGCGACGACATGTTGCTTGGTCCCACTGGCTCCGATCAGATGATTGCTATGCTCGATGGTCTCAAAGCCGCCTTAAAAAATGGCACGCTCTCGAAGGCACGCGTTGACGAAGCCGCAACGCGCATCATCACCCTCAAGATGCAATATCATCTCATGCCTGCTGTCGCCCCAAAATAGAATCTATTATGTAGATACGTTAATTGTAGGGGTCTAATTCTATTACACCCTCTTGGCTACGAACTAGGTTGGAGGAATTGATGAGATGTTGCACCCATCCTCAAACATTTTCGATTGCCAAGAGGGTGTAATAGAATTAGACCCCTACAATTAACGAACCTGCTTCAACGCATCCTTTAGCTGTGTATACACATTATCGAGATGCTCTGGCATCACTTTGATATCAGCGATAACAGGCATGAAGTTGGTATCACCATTCCAACGCGGTACGATGTGGTAGTGCATGTGGTCTGCAAAGCCTGCCCCTGCGACCTTTCCTTCATTGATACCCATGTTAAAACCATCGGGGTTCATAGCGTGGCGAATCGCTTTGAGCGCGAGTTGTGCCTGCGCCATCAATTCGGCAAGTGTCGTGGCATCGAGTTGCGAGATGCTGCCAACATGCTCGAAGGGGGCGATCATGAGATGCCCATTGTTGTAGGGATATTTGTTGAGCATCATGAAACAGCGTTCACCCCGATATAGGATATGATATTCATCATCGCGGTTCGCGGCTTGCTGTGTGCAAAAAATACATCCCGGTGTCGGCTCAGTCTTAGGTGTGATGAACGCCATACGCCACGGTGCCCATAAGTTTTCCATACATACCCCTTATAAAAAAGGGAGGGTTGCGCGATACACAAAGCGTATTCACGGCAACCCTCGTAACGTTGTTAATTCTCGCAGTCCTCTTGTGGCAATGCCACTTGCTCCACTCTATCACTTGGTCCTGGTACCCACTGCTCAGCCCATGTATGAATAGCCTCAACCACGGGTTGAAGCGCATAACCTTTTTCGGTCATTTGATATTCCACCCGTACTGGAATTTGCGGATACACAACGCGCTTGACGATACCCTCTAATTCAAGCTCGCGCAATCGGTCACTCAACACACGGTCGGAGAGTCCCTCTACCAAAGAAGTCAACTCACAGAAACGGCGTGGCCCATCCATGAGCGCAAGCAAAAGCAAACCTGTCCAACGCTTGCCAAGAATCTGTACGGCATGCTCATAACGTGGACACATACGCGTAAGTGCTGTATTCGGTTCTGTTGTTTCCATCGGCTTCATTGCCATAGCTTAACCTGCCATTTCTGGTTCCTCTGGTCACAAATGAACCAGGATAGATGTGTATATTCGTAGGATTATATGTGCTCCTAGTATACCATATTTTAACTGCCTAACGCAAGTTATGTAGCTTACTTTTTATTAGTAAAAATTATATCGCAAGAGGGCATGTATGTGATAGAGGAACACTATCACATACATGCCCTCTTGCGATATAATTTACTATGCTGAATATCTCACTAAATACACATCTCAACACATTTCATCTTTCGCTGGACCTCACAGCAAAGCAAGGGCAAACGACTGTCTTGTTGGGCGAGAGTGGCGCAGGCAAAAGCACTGTGCTACGTCTTGTAGCTGGTCTACTTACCCCCCAAAAAGGGCTGATCTCATTAGGCAACGACGTGTATTTCGACAGCGAACGAGGCGTAAACACTCCACCACAGGAGCGGCCCTTCGGCTATGTCTTTCAGGACTACGCCCTCTTTCCACATCTGAGCGTTTTTGAGAATGTCGCCTTTGGATTGCGAGCGCAACGCCTTCCACGTTCAGTCATTCGACAGCGTGTGGGTGCCGCTCTTGAGCAGGTACATTTGCCAGGGCTTGAGCAACGCCGACCCGCCCAGCTTTCCGGTGGGCAACAACAACGTGTCGCCATTGCGCGTGCCCTAGCGTTACAGCCACACCTATTGCTTTTGGATGAACCGCTTTCAGCCCTCGATGTACAGACACGCCGCGAGGTACGCCAGGAATTGCGGCATATCCTTGCAGAGGTTGATACTACGACCTTACTGGTAACGCACACGTATCTCGAAGCACTCTTATTTGGTCAAAACATTCTCGTGCTTGAGGGTGGACATGTTCTGCAACAGGGTGGACAGCGTGACCTGCTAGAGCACCCGCGCTCGTCCTATGTTGCCGAGTTAATCGGCGTCAACTTCTTTCGCGGACACATCCTACGCTACGCATCGCCTACAGTATGTGTCATGCAAGTTCAAAACGGCTCTCAGAATGTCGAAATATTAGCAACATTGCATGAACAAGAGACAGATGCTCCGAGACCAAATAGTGGTGAAGAGGCGTTTGTCATCGTCGAGCCACGCAGTATTACGCTCTATCCAACCCAGCCTGATAGCTCCGCTCGCAACACCTTTCGTGGCGAAGTCATACAACTACTACGCGTCGGTAACACATCGCACTCTCCAAATACGGAAAATGAAGGTGTCTTCCGCGTAACGCTCCTCATCGACGCCACTATGCCCCCCCTTACGGCTGAAATAACCGAGGCGTCCGCGACTCGTCTCGACATACACGAAGGCTCAATTGTATATGCAACGTTTAAGGCTACCGAGGCAAGGGCGTATGCGTAAGACAATAATCACTCGTTACCGCGATTGTTTGTCGGTATTCAGTAAGGAGCGATAACTACGCAACCTGCCTTCAAAGGAAAACATCGGGCGTACCAGTTTCACTGTGTCTTCTACAGCATCTGTATCCACAATATTTGTCTCAAGACTTTGTCGCTCCGCATCCATCTTCTGCACTGCAACGGGTGGCAAGAAGAAGAGGACATACATCACCGCGAAAATTGGTAAGTGTCCAAGTAGCTCTGTGGGTGGCAGAAAAGGGAGTGTCAAATTAAAGGGCACAAACATGCCAAGAATAACCAGGCGAGGGAGAATACCACTAATAAGAGCCAAGCCGATTGTTAGCTCAACGGCACCAGCAGCAAAGATGAAACGCTCATTCGTAAACCAGCTAAGCCCTATTGTATGAGCGATATTGAACTCAGGATGTATTTTCAAAAATGCCAGGGCAAGTGCTGGATCAAGCAGCTTTTCTGTGAAAGCAAGAACGGCAATCGAGACACCAACGCCAGCACTCAATACCGTTGGTGCAAGTCTCCAATAACGGGCCATGTATGCCAGTGGCTCTCGCTTTGCCCCAGGTTTGGTCAGTCCACGTCCCATAATCAAGAGATACACAGCGATACCAGCGTAGACGCTCTGCTCAAGCACTATCCAGGGTGGGAAAAAGAAAAATGTAACTAAAAACAGGCCAAGTAAAATAGCTGCTCCAATACGTGTTAAGTAGCCTGTGACAAAAGTGAAGGCCACAAAAATTTCAACGGCTGCCAAAAGCATGTTTATAACAGTATTATTTGTGATAAGATTTGGCGCGAAGAGATGCGACAAGACAGCAACAGCAATCAGGCTAATCGCTGTTTGTATCGCCAGAATCACCCGATTAGAGCGATCATAATAACGCAAAAAGCCGATTTGCAAGAAGCGGTTATGCCCACCCGCAAGATGTCGTAGTAGTGCTAGACTTCCTACACCCAGACAAGCAAGGCCAATCATGAACAAAACAGGGAGTGTGAACAACAATTCAAAGTGTATTGGGTATAATCGCCCATCAACAAACCATTTTTCGTGTGCTGATGCAGTTGGTGAGGCGGCGAGAAAAACAAATACGACCAATCCAATGCGTAAAAGTGTGTTACGTAGATGTGACATGAAACAATTCCTTTGTTAGTGCTCTTTACAAGATCAGTATACAGACAAGAAAAATTATTTCCATGTCACACATAACTACGTCATAGATGGATGCTTGGACCTTATCTCGGCTGTAAGAACATGATGTATAAGTGCTGCTATAATACATAGGAAATAATAGGAAAGGTGTCATCAAGTCACGTGATACAGTCTCACAGGAAAAAATATGTGTGGTTAGGGCGAGAAGAATTTTACATCCTGGTGTTCATTTTTATAGCTACTCTCCTACGCCTTATCTTGATCTCTTTGAACTGGCCGGTAACAAATAGCGATGAAGCAAATATGGGTATTCTGGCACGTCATGTGGCTTTTAACGGGGAATGGCCTATTTTCTTTTACGGTCTGCCCTATTTAGGGCCAGTTGAGGGCTATATTGCTGCTCCATTGTTTCATCTCTTTGGTTCCTCAACATTCACGCTTCGACTTGCTCTCTTGCCCTTCTTCTCACTTTTTCTTCTCTGTATGTATTATTTAACACGCCTGCTGTACACATCAGAGTTAGCAATTTTTACTGTTGTCTTGCTCGGCTTTGGCTCAGAAGAGATTATAAGACGGCAGTTAAGGGCCGTTGGTGAGTATCCAGAAACGCTTTTCTTTGCGGCTTTTGTCTGCCTCGTTGTATGCTGGCTAGTCCTTTCTTCTTCCGAGATAACTGGACAAACACAAACGACGCCACGCCGCATCTTTGCGTATGGATTACTGGGTCTGGTAGTAGGGTGCGCGCTCTGGGTTGATTTCTTGATTCTCCCTTTTCTAGGTACCGCGAGTATTCTCCTCCTTCTTTTTTGTCGTCGTGAACTTGTGTCATGGGCTGGGTTTAGCTTGTTAGTAGGTCTAATAATTGGTGCTTTTCCCCTCCTTTACTACAATATTACCGGACCCCTAAGCAGCAACTCCATTGCTACACTGCTATCTATTCAGCATTCTGACGCCTCACGGCATTTGCCTTTCCTACAACAAATAGTTGGCACTCTTATGATTAGCGTACCCAATGCCACCGGATTTAATCCACTCTGTCCAGACAATGTTTTCCCTTACTTTGGGGCTGTAAACATGTACTGCGTCGTTCTACAAGGCGGTTGGGGAATAGGATACCTGATTCTACTGACGTTAGTGACATTCCTTACAGCATCGGTTGTTTGGCGAGGATGGAAGGCCAGAGCATCCTCAACATTAGAGAATAAAGGGATAGAACGACAACAACTAGTACGCCAATGCTGTCGGCTGATGCTTCTAGTGAGCGTGGGAGGGACTATTCTTCTTTATGCCATTAGCCCTACTGCCGCAGCCGTTCCTGGACCTACAGCTCGCTATCTTGTCTGTGTGCTTGTTGCGACTCCAGCTCTGTGTTGGCCTTTGTGGAATAGCGAATGGATGCTGAAAGCTTTGTTTCAAAGGCGAACTCGTGCACATCTTTTTGTAAGTAAAGGTATTTTGCTTCTGCTGCTCATACTGTTTACAAGGGGAACATTTCTAACATTTCTACAGGTCCCTGCGGCAGAGTCGGCCTATATCCAGCAAGACCGTCTCGTACAACATCTGCTCACGCTGAACGCCACTCGTATTTATTCAGAGTATTGGACGTGCAATCGTCTTACCTTTCAAAGTGAAGAAAAAATTATTTGCAGCGCACTTGCAGAGAAACTTGACCCTGGTTTTGATCGCTATACGCCTTATCGAGACATCGTTAAGGCATCTCCTCACCCTGCATATGTATTTCCTGTAGGCTTTCAGCAGGTTGCTGCCCTCGATGCCAAAATGAACAAAGATAGCCAGTTCAACTTCATCTATCAACGGCAAGTCTTTGAAGGGTATGTACTCTATGTCCCAAAAGGCGAGGCATAACAGAAGAGGGAATGTGG